>JAZSJQ010000060.1:0-148820 GCA_045534445.1 Acutalibacteraceae bacterium | reverse complement strand
TGTCTTCCTAAGACCGCTTGGCCTCCGACTTCAACGGATTCCTCAACGGGCTCCTCGACAGGCTCCTCAACGGATTCCTCGACAGGCTCCTCGACAGGCTCCTCGACAGGTTCCTCAACGGGCTCCTCAACGGATTCCTCGACAGGCTCCTCAACGGATTCCTCGACAGGCTCCTCAACGGATTCCTCGACAGGTTCCTCGACAGGTTCCTCAACGGGCTCCTCAACGGGCTCCTCGACAGGCTCCTCGACAGGCTCCTCAACAGGCTCCTCGACAGGTTCCTCAACGGGTTCCTCGACAGGCTCCTCAACAGGTTCCTCGACAGGTTCCTCGACAGGTTCCTCAACGGGTTCCTCGACAGGTTCCTCGACGGGCTCCTCAATGGGCTCCTCGACAGGTTCCTCAACGGGCTCCTCAATGGGCTCCTTCACAGTCTTCTTCTCGTTGTCGGGAATGATTACTGCCGCAGGCGAAGCTTTCTTATCGTCTTCAGCAGGCTTTTCATCAGGTTCGGAGGTTATGACCTCCACTGCAGCGGCAGGTATATAGGAAGGGGCTGTTGAAGGCGCCTTTTTGTCAGGTGTGTTAACTATTATAGGAGCAGCGACCGTGATATCGGGTTCAGGTTCAACGGCAGGTTTGCTGAATGCAGCAAACTGAGCCGCGCCTGCAACAGGGAGATTCTGAGCAGGGCGCTTCGCAGGTGCAGGTGTGGGTGCAGGTGTGGGTGCAGGAGGTTCAGGCTCAGGCTTAGGAGCAGGAGGGACGATTACAGGAGGTACTTCTATAGGAGGGAGAGAGCGAATACGCTCGGCTTCCTCAATAGCACTTTGTCTCATTTCATTGAGACGGGTATCGTCAGATGCAGGCTGAGAGTAGCTTCTGTAGGTCGAAGCTGCGGCGGCTCTTGATGCCTGCTGTTGGGCAAGCTGAGCGCGGTGAGTCTGCTTGCGTCTTGCAGGATCCTGGGCGCTGCGTGTTGTCTGAGTTCTCTGCTGACGCTGAACATTGCCCTGAGAACGGGCGGCTGAACCCGAATGGGGCATATGCGCCTTGTCCTCGTAAGCGTGAAGCCGTGCCTGTTCCTGCTCACGCTGGAGCTGCTGCACACGAACAGGGTCAACGCTTTCAGGGCGATATATGCGCTCTGAGGGAGCGCTTCCCGGAGGAAGATATCCGGTATATGGATTGGGTCTGTTATTATAGCGTTCGCTGTAGCTCGCAGGTCGCTGACTATTCCCAGAATTATAACGGGAAGAGGGTGATGAACCCGTGCGGTGGGAGCCCTGATTATTCGCCAATTCCGAACGACTCCTTTACTGTGACTTTATCTGTCGGATTATTCTCTTATCTGACCTTCACCGAGAATGATATATTTCTGACTTGTCAGATGTTTAAGTCCCATAGGACCTCTTGCATGGAGCTTCTGAGTAGAAATTCCTATTTCAGCACCGAGACCGAAAA
Source organism: Acutalibacteraceae bacterium (assembly GCA_045534445.1). GTDB lineage: Bacteria > Bacillota > Clostridia > Oscillospirales > Acutalibacteraceae > JAISGQ01. The sequence goes on along the minus strand of JAZSJQ010000060.1, from coordinate 147,356 downwards.
TACCGCCATCGGTAAAGCGTGTGGAAGCATTGACATAAACAGCCGCAGCCTCCACCTCGGAGGTAAATCTTCTGGATGCATTGTAATCTTTTGTTATGATTGCCTCGCTGTGACCGCTTGAGTACTCAGCTATGTGGTCGAGAGCCTCATCAATGCTGTCAACAACATGGCAGGCAATGATATAATCAAGAAATTCGGTTGCATAATCCTCCTCGGAAGCAGGTACAGCCTTCTCGCCGAGAATGGAAAGGGTCTTTTCACAGCCTCGTATCTCAACATTCTTTTCGCTGAGCTTTTCGGCTATCAGAGGCAGAGCCTTTTCTGCAATATTCTTATGAACAAGTATGGTCTCGCAGGCATTGCATACACTGGGACGACTTGTCTTCGCGTTATAAATGACCTTGACAGCCATGTCGATATCGGCAGATTCGTCCACATAAACGTGGCAGTTGCCGACACCCGTTTCAATAACGGGAACGGTGCTGTTTTTGACAACGGACTGAATGAGTCCTGCACCGCCTCTGGGAATAAGCACATCAAGATACTTATTAAGGCGCATAAGCTCAGTTGCGGTTTCTCTGGAGGTGTCCTCAACAAGAGCAACACAATCCTTGTCAAAACCGGAAGCTTCAAGAGCCTCGCGAATAACAGCGGTAATTGCCATATTGGAATTTATGGCATCGCTTCCGCCGCGGAGTATGCAGGCATTGCCTGCCTTGAAGCAGAGAGCAGCCGCATCACTTGTAACATTGGGACGGGCCTCAAAAATAATACCGCATACACCGAGGGGAACACGGACACACTTTATATCGAGCCCCATATGACCGATGCCGCCGCTGATTATCTCGCCGCAGGGATCGGGAAGAGCGGCAACCTCGCGTATGCCCTGAGACATACCTGCGATTCTTGCCTCAGTGAGCTTAAGACGGTCAATAAGGCTTGCCTTCATGCCGCCGGCGATACCCTTTTCGACGTCCTTCGCGTTGGCTTCAAGAATGGCACCTGCGTTATTATCAAGCGCATCTGCCATTTTAAGCAGAGCGGAATTTTTATCGGCAGTGGAAGCGTTTGCAAGCTTTCTTGCGGCACGCTTTGCATTTTGTCCCATGAGAACTAAATCTGTCATACTCTTTATCGCCCCTTAACTAATTTATTATATCAGTTTTTATTCTTTTTTGCAACAAAATGTGTGCCTATCTGTTCACCCTCAATGATCCTTCTGATGTTGGAGGGCGAATCACCTGCACATATATAAGTCTCAATACCCGCACCGCAGGAGCGAACAGCGGCATCAAGCTTTGTTATCATGCCGCCGGTGCCGCGGTTGGAACCGCTGCCCCCTGCGAGAGCGCGGACGCTGTCGTCAATATTGAGAACAACGGGCAGACGGACCGCATCGGGATTGTTTCTGGGGTCGCTGTCATAAAGGCCGTCCATATCAGTGAGCATGATGAGCATATCTGCATTGATAAGAACAGCAACGATAGAGGAAAGATTGTCGTTATCACCTATATTGTGTCCTGAAAGTTCATCGACGCTTACAACGTCGTTCTCATTTACAACGGGAATTACCCCCATTTTAAGCAGTTCTTCCATGCAGGTGGTAACATTCTCACGCCTGTGGTCGTTATCTATTACATCACCGGTAATAAGTACCTGAGCAGTTTTTCTGCCGTACTCGCCGAAGAACTTGTCGTACATATACATAAGCTCGCACTGTCCCACAGCCGCACAGGCCTGACGTGCGGCGATTTCGGTAGGTCTTGAGGAAAGACCCAGCTTGCTGACACCGACGCCTATAGCGCCGCTTGTGACAAGTACGACCTCCTTGCCCGAATTGCATACATCGGAGATGACGCGGCAAAGCTTATCGATTCTTCCGATATTTGGTTTTCCGTTTTCGTAGGTCAGGGTGGAGGTTCCTACCTTGACTACTATACGCATTGAGTCTGCCAATTTATATCCCTCCGGATGCTATTTGAGAGTAACAGTAATATTGGAATTTTCTTCTGCGGAATCGAGAAAGACCTTGATGATCCTTGAACCGTAGCCGTCCATGGATTCTCTGAGTCTTTCACTGCCCTTTATGATGATCTCGGTCTTTTCACCGCGCTCGGTGAGCATATCATGCAGAGCATCAAGGTTTTTTCCGTAATACTTGGGAAATGAGAGACGGCGGGCAATGTGAGCATGAGCCTTCTCTCTTGTTTTCATGAATCGGGAATAAATCTTTATTTCCATTTTTTAATCCATTCTCCTGTCTCGGGATCGTACTTGCTGAAGCTTTCGTAATGGTCACTTGTATAGAAGATAAGACCGTCGTTGGAGAAAACTATACGCTTCGCGTTGCGGTTGCCTTTTCGGTAGTCGATATCGCATTCGTAGTATTTTCTGCCCTTACCTTCGGGGAGAATGCCTTCGTAATTGCCGAAGCGGTCACCGCCGATGCTCATGCCGGGAGCGGCTTCGGCAACGGTCCTGTACTTGCTTTTCCAGCCCCAGTCTTCGGCTTCCTTCTTGGTTATGTAGTTGGGAGGCAGCTCGCCGTAAGCGGCAAGATAAGCCGCGACCTCGTCCTTTGTGTTGTAATCCTCGCCGAAGGTGACAGACGCACCTGCAAATTTACTGGTTGTGGTGGTTGTTTTTTCGGTGGTTGTTGTAGTTTTCTTTGTCTTTTTGGTGGTTGTGGTGCTTTCTGTGGTGGTAGTGGTTTCGGAAAGCTCCTCCTCACCGCCTGCGTCAGCGTCGGTGGAGGACATGGCTGCGTCATAGCCTTCGCCGTCGGTATCGGATTCGACTACGATGATCTCTGAATCTCCTGAATCGTTAAGGTCTGTATCGGAAACGTTTCTTCCGTCACCGAGAGAGGAGAGGGAGAAAATAAGACCGATAACAAGAATAACTGCGATTATACCGTAGATTATTTTGGACTTAGTGTCCATCTTGTTCCATTTCTCTAAAAATTGTTTCACCTTATCCATTGAAGGACTCACTTCCAATCAGATAATTATTCAAGATATTTTAACATGCTAAACCGCTCTTTTCTACTATATAAGCAAAAAAAATATAAAATATCCATATATTATAAAAATAAGCCGCGGAATCCGCGGCTTATTGGTCATTTATAGAAACAACAAGACCTCTCCTTGAGGAGAGGCTCCGCCGAAGGCGGTGGTGAGGTGTCAATAAAGCAGATGGTGTGCCGATTACATTTTGTGCCTTCAGAAATAATCAGTTGCCACTTTGAAAAAATTATAGTATTATAAATAAAAATACACTGAAAGGGGCATGATTATGAGGCAAAATAAGACAGGCGGCATGAGAATGGGGATAACTATAGTCAGCACTGTGTTCGGTACATTGCTGTTTCTTGCGGCGGCTGTGACGGCAGTGTGGTTTTTGACCGAAGACTACAGAGCCTATGAGAGAGCTTCGGAGCTGTTTGAAAAAGGAAAATATGAGGAAGCGGCAGAGGTATTCGCAGAGCTTGAGGATTACAAGGATTCTCCCGAGCGGCTGAATGAATCCAGGTATCGAATAGCAGACGGGCTTCTTGAGTACAGAAACTTTCTTGAAGCGGCGGAAGCCTTCGAGGAGCTTGGAGATTACAGAGACAGTGCCGAAAAGAAGAAGGAAAGCTATTATCTGCTTGCAAAAAAAGAGCGCAGATACGATGAATATGACAGTGCATACGAGCATTTCCTGCTTGCCGAGGAATACGAGGACGCAGAATATCTGGCACAGGAAACCGTATATGAAAAAGGTCATAATGCATTTCTTGAAGAGGACTACGACACAGCCTATGAGTGCTTTGAAAACCTTGAAGGCGGCGAGGAAACTTACGGTGACCCTCATTTCATGACACTGAATGATGCGGAGCAGTATCTTGAAGAACAGCTTGACGAGCTGAATCACAGCATAGAATTCTACATCGCAGAGGAGCTTGAAAGCACCGAAGAGGAAAATGCTTTCATGGGAGTCAGCGTGTATGAAAATGTGGTCAACCATATACCGTATTTTATCGGCTCATGCACATACTACGAGGACGACAAGCAGGTAATTGTAAACGCCATGAACTATTACACGGGCGATATTATCCTTGATGCATGGGAAAAGGGCGATACCTCGAAGCTGAGCGCAGACGAAAAGAAAGTACTGGAGCTGGCTCTGGCTCTTGTCGAGCAGGCAAAGGCAGAGACCGACAGCGACCTTGAGCTTGAAATATGGCTTCACGATTGGCTTTGTGAAAAGATCACCTATGAAAATCCCGATATGAATGTCAGCACCTTTGAATTTCTCGGGCTGAGACAGCTTTCCTGTATCGGCGCCATGCTTGACGGAAAAGCAAACTGCCAGGGCTATACCGATGCATTCTATCTGCTTGGCAATCTTGCAGGCTTTGACGTGGGCAGAGTGTTTGGTGATGTCGGAGAAGAAGCGCACATCTGGAACACCGTACTTATGGACGGTGAGCGTTATATTGTTGATGTTACCTTTGATGATATCGATGAAAAGTGCGGCGGCTGGACCTATACTTACTTCAATGCACCGTGGGATGCCGATACATATTACATCTACGGCGGAGCGGATACCGTGCCTATGCTCGCCCTTGAGGAGAATGAGAAGATAAGCTATCATTCAGTTAATAACAGCAGTTACGGGAATACAGATGATGCCGCAAGGTACATTGTAAAAGAGCTTAAAAACAACAGAAATGAATGGGCTTATGCCGTAATTGAAAACAGGGAAGTAAGCTGGGATGATGTTGATGATGCCATTGATTCCGTAAGAGGACGGTTCGGAGACGGAAAGACCTGGTGGATATATGTTGAGTATTACAGAAATAATACTTATGTAAGCGTTAAAATCATTTAACGGTCTCAAAGGCACTGTCAGAAAAGACAGTGCCTTTTTTCGCTTGTAAGGTTAAACGTTTATAAATTGTGCATATACATAATCATGAATGCTGACAATCCACAGTTTATTCACAAAGGTTGTTCAATTTAACCAAAATGCACAGTAAATTTTCTGATATTGGAACAATTTTAGTATTTTGGCGAATGTTTTTGTTGAAATCATGAAACCGTTCAGATATAATGATAAACAGCTTAGTTATCGGATGAGTAGATTGACGATATTGCCCATACCGAGGCATGCTGAAAATAAATCCATTATGTGGAATCCATTTGAAAGGGGTTTTCTACCTTGAAACAGTATCCCGCTAAAAACATCATCAACGTCGTTCTCGCCGGACACAGCGGCAGCGGCAAGACTTCTCTTGCAGAGGCAATGCTCTATCTTGCAGGAGTAACCGACAGAATCGGTAAGATCGTAGACGGAAATACCGTTTGCGACTTTGACCCCGAAGAAGTAAAGCGTACCTGTTCCGTTTCCGCAGCGGTTGCACCGCTTGAGTGGAAGGGAAATAAAATAAATATCATCGATGCTCCGGGTCAGTTTGACTATGCAGGCGGCGCACGTGAGGCTTACAGAGCTGCAGAGTGTGCGATCGCTGTTGTTTCTGCACGTTCCGGCGTTTCCGTCGGCGCAGAGAAGGCTATCAAGATGGCTGCAGAGCGCAACATGTCCAAGATGATCTTCATCAACAAGCTTGATAAGGAAGGCGTAAGCTTCCAGAAGACTCTTGAGTCCCTCCGTGAGGTATTCGGTCAGGGCGTCTGCCCCGTTGTTGTATACACCAACGGTACATACGTCAACATGATCGAGAACAAGGCATACAAGATGAACGGCACCAAGATGGTTGCCTGTGATGTACCTGCATTCGACGAGTACGAGGATTACATGACCGAGATTTCCGAGGCAGTCGCAGAGGCTGACGAAGAGCTCATGATGAAGTATTTTGACGGCGAAGAGTTCACCCACGATGAGATCGTAGCAGGTCTCAAGAAGGGTGCATTCGAAGGCTCCGTTATCCCCGTATTCTGCGGTATAGCAAGTGATGCAGCAGGTGCAGAGCTTCTCCTCGACGGTATCACATGGCTTGCTCCCAATGCTCTTGAGGCAAGACCCCAGACCGCTAAGGACGAGGACGGCAATAAGGTTGACATCGCTGTTGACGAGTCCGCTCCCACCGCAGCTGTCGTATTCAAGACCGTTGCTGACCCCTTCGTTGGTAAGCTCAGCTACTTCAAGGTCTTCGCAGGTAAGATCGCTTCCGACACACCCGTTGTCAATATGAGAACAGGTGCAACCGAGAAGATCGGTAAGACCCTCCTTATCAGAGGCAAGAAGCAGGAAGATGTTCCCTTCATCGGCGCAGGTGATATCGGCGCAGTTCCCAAGCTTGCAAACACTCTTACCGGTGATACTCTCGCATCTCCCAGCCGCAAGGTCACCCTTGCAGGCGTAAAATATCCCGGAACCTCCCTTTCCATGGCTATCATGCCCAAGGCAAAGGGCGAAGAGGAAAAGGTTGCTCAGGGTCTCCAGAAGCTGAACGAGGAAGATCCCTCCTTCACCTTCGGCACCAACACCGAGACCAAGCAGATGGTTCTCAGCGGTCAGGGCGACCAGCACATCGACGTTATCGTTTCCAAGCTCAAGGCTAAGTACAATGTTGACACCAACATTGAGACTCCGAGAGTTGCATACAGAGAGACCATCAGAAAGACAGTTTCCGTACAGGGCAGACATAAGAAGCAGTCCGGCGGTCACGGTCAGTTCGGTGACATCTGGGTACGCTTTGAGCCCTGTGATGCACCCGGCCTCGAGTTCGCTGAGGAAGTCGTCGGCGGTTCTGTTCCCAAGAACTTCTTCCCCGCAGTTGAAAAGGGTCTTAACGAGTCCATGCAGAAGGGTGTTCTCGCAGGCTATCCTGTTGTAGGCGTCCGTGCAGTTCTTTATGATGGTTCCTACCATCCCGTTGACTCCTCTGAAATGGCATTCAAGACTGCTGCTAACATCGCATTCAAGAATGGTATTCCTCAGGCAAGCCCCACACTCCTTGAGCCTATCGGCACCCTCAAGGCATACGTTCCCAACGACAACATGGGTGACGTTATGGGCGAAGTCACAAAGCGTCGTGGTCGTGTTCTCGGTATGAATCCTGCTGAGAATAACCTCCAGGAGCTCTGTGCTGAGGTTCCCATGGCTGAAATGGGCGACTTCTCCACCTTCATTCGTCAGACCGCTCAGGGTAGAGGTTACTTCACCCTTGAGTTCGAGCGCTATGAGGATGCACCTCCCATGGTTGCTCAGAAAGTCATCGAAGACGCTAAGGCAAGAGCTGAGGACGAATAATCTGTAATTATGAAAAGGCCACCGAAAGAGCATCTTTCGGTGGCCTTTTATGCTTTACAACAGTAAATATACATGTTATTATTAACTTGGCATATATAAATGCCGTGAAAAGAGTATAAAAAATACAAGGAGGAAAAAGTAATGAAAAAAACAATGAAAAGAGTATTGGCTGTTGTGCTGATTCTGTGCATGGCGGTGTTGTCAGCCTGCGCTGCAAACGCCGACAAGGAGGCAGAGAAGCTGGAAAAAGAAAAGGGGATATCCTACGAAAAGATCGTATGTCAGTATACGCAGAAGCCGGAAAACCCGGGAGAATACGAAGATTATGCGATAAACTACACCGTGTATGCAGATAACAGGATAGAGATATGGACAGGTCCCTGCGAAGAAGCGGAGCTTGACGTGGTATATTCAGGAGAGCATGAAATCACGGAAGAACAGAAAAACGAGCTTATCAAGGCAATTCGTGAAAATAAACTTGCAGAAACGGGAAGCAAAACTGCTATAGATGAGGCAAAATATCTCTGCTTTTATGATGCAGAGGGTAAGGAGGTTCTTTTCTGCAGCGGAGATGGGGAGACGTTTTCCGCAGTTGAGACTGTTCTCTGCGGCATGATCCCCGAGCTGAGGATTTCTGAAATCAAAAGGCTCTCAGCGTTAAAGACAGAAGAGGCCATAACTGAGAAGAGGATCAAGGAAGCTGAAAGCAAGGCAGGAATATCATATAACAGTATCGTGTGTCAGCTTGAAGTATCCCCTCATTACGCCAAGGACAACGGATACTTTACCATGTATTATACCGTATATGCCGACGGTACGCTGAAGCTTTGGACAAGTGCAAACGGTAAGGATGAACTGGTGGGACGCACATACAACTACATTGATTCCGGCGATATAGGTATGCTGATAGAAAAACTTCGCGAGAACGAAATATGGAATGTCGGTGAGTGCAGCGGCGAGGATAAGGACTGCGGCGCATGGATAAACCTTCAGTTCTTTGATGAAAACGGAAATGCGACCTACAGATGCGGAGGTCTGAATCCCCGGAACAGCACCTTCTACGCAGCGGCAGATACGGTTTACGGTCTTGCAGATGACAGCGAGGTTGAGGAAATCAAGGCGGAGTCGCACAATGCAATTATGGACAGTCTTGACAAGGATGCAAAGGCAGCCCTCGAAAAGACTATTGAGAACAGCGCACAGAACTCCTACGACAATATCCTGTGTCAGATAATCGGTGAAGCCGCTTTGTTTACTGAGTTTGATCCTTTTGCACTGAAATACACCGTTTACAAGGACGGAACCGTAAAAGTATCAACAGGCGCCATTGATGATTTTGATAACAAGCAGGAAAGAAAAAGTCTGGTTTATACCCTTGCGGAAAGTGATTATGAGTACATCGCAGATACACTTGAGACAGAGATAATCAATTCTGATACATTGCCTTTTAGAGAAGAGTTGGAATATCAGAAGTTCTACTATGTGCTTTTCGATGAAGAAGGTCGAAGAAAGATATGCTATGAGGCAACAGAAGGCACTGAGCTTGAATATCTGATATACAAAGTTTCATTCATGGTTCCTTTTGAAGAAGTAAAAGAAATGCAGGTAGATTCTATAGGATAAAAACTAAAAAAGCCCCACTTGAAAAGTGGGGCTTTTTTGTGAAAATATATGAAAAATGCATTTGAAAACATATGAAAAATAAAGAAAAATAAAGAACGCTATCCTGCGTTTGCGATTTTCTCCGCGATCTGCGCTTTAGTCAGACCGCCGAATGCCGCAGCGAAATCATCGAAGGTCGTATTCTCTGATAAACCGAGGCATGAAAACAGCTCGTTTTTTATATCTCTGTTATGTTCCTGCAAAAGATCGTCGCTGTATGAAGATGGGACGGCTTTCATTCCTCCGTTATCAGGTATAATGTCGGGGAATATGCCCATATGCACACCGCTGAAAGGAGAATGGTAATCCTTCAAATATTCTCTAAGCTTTTGGGATATCTGAGCGGAGGGGAGGGTAGTGACAGCCAAGCCCCATTCAACATGGAGACTGTAATTTTCGGGCATCTCACCGAATCCCATTCGTGCAAAATTCTCCTGAGTGAATACATTTGCATCACTGCGCCTTGAAATTATCTTTGAGCATACAAGATTGAAGGCGATGTCCTCTGCTTTTATCTCCTTGTGATCGATAATGGTGTGAGTGCCCCAGATGACAGCATTGTCGCCGCAGATGTCAGCGCTGCCGAGAGGAACAGAGGCAAGGTCATCGGCGGTGAGGGTTGGATCGGGTGTCACAAGCTCATAATACCTTATCATAAGCGGGACCATCATGGCGGTGTGCAGGCTGTGGTACTGGGGGAACTCTGCCCATTCTCTGATTTTTTGAACCTCACCCGTAATTATTCCGTAGCAGTAATTGAATCTGTCTGCTTCGATCCTGAAAATATCGCCAACGCGGTATTTTACGGTCACATGAGGCGAATTTCGCATTCGCTCCACTTTCTCAAAATATCCCTCGGGGCAGGTGGAGATGTAATATTCAATAAAACTGCGGAAATCATCGGAAGTACGAATATTCTTTATCCGCTCGTCTTCGCCGATTGGAAGAGAAATGTTGTTTCTAAGATTGCAAACATCAATAAAGGTTCCACGAGAGTTTACCGTGTCCATTGAAATATAGAATCTGCAGCCCGTAGGAGTGAATGCAAGAACATTGGCGGGCGTCAGCTTTTTGGGTTTTCCTCTCGCCGTCAGGGGAAGGATCATCAGGCGGTTGTCGGTTTTAAGCTCAACATCATATTCGCAATAGCTTCGGAGCGTAGGCTCGTCCTGCGGCATACGGATCTCCTCGGAACTTACCTTTACGATCACATCGCCGCGAAAAAATATCGTAGTACGCTTGTACCATATGTTGGTTTTGCTGTAAAAAACTTCATGCTCCCACGGATCTTCTATTTCATTGAGACCAAAATATTTTCGCTCGTTGTTTTTTAGCTCGAAAAAGAAGCCGTCACCAAACATTTCATTCCAATCCCATGCCATAATAAAAACCTTCCTTTTATATACAGCGTCATAAGAAAAAAGAGCTGAGGATAATTCCCTCAGCTCTTTGCAAGTTCTATTTCCCTGCAAGGATCCTCATAGCCTCAAGATATCCGTCAAAACCCTTGCCTTTGATGGTGGCAACGCAGGCTCTGCGCACATAAGAGATCTTGCGGAAATCCTCTCTGAGTACGGGGTCAGAGATGTGAACTTCAACAGCAGGAATGGATACCGCCTTGAGAGCATCAAGAATAGCAACGCTTGTATGGGTATAGGCGGCAGGGTTAATGACAATGCCGTCTATTCTGCCGTATGCTCCCTGAATAGCATCAACAATTGCACCCTCGTGATTTGACTGGAAAAATTCCACGTCAATACCGAGATTCTGAGCCTCCTCGGCGATAAGACCGAGAAGATCCTCATAGGTATCTTTGCCGTATATTTCGGGTTCGCGAAGTCCCAGCATATTGATATTGGGACCGTTAATTACGAGAATTTTCATTGAAATCACTCCATATTGCATTTGCACAGTTTTCAGGTGTACTGTTGTTGCTTACCTCAACGTCACGGAACTTTCTGTAAAGGGGAGCACGCTGCTCATACATAACGGTAAGATCGGTGCTCTGGGAAAGAGGTCTGCCGTCGGTGGGAAGCAGGTCGAGGTCTCGTGTAATGTGATAAATACGGCTGTTCTGAGCAAGAAGGGCATGGTTGCGTCCGTTCTTGACAATGCCGCCGCCGGTAATGATTATCTTACCGCTCAGTTTGCCGATCTTCTCGAGTTCGTAGTGCTCAAGATAACGGAAATAATCCTCTCCGTCCTTGGCAAAGATATCGGGAATGGACATATTCTCATTCTCAACGATGCAGGCATCGATATCGATAGCCTCTCTGCCTGTCATTTCGGCAAGGAGCGCACCGATGGTAGTCTTGCCGCAGCCGGGCATACCGATAAGTGCGATGTTTTCCTGCTCAGCGGCGAGAATGGAATACACTTTTTCCACCTCAGAATCATCGATCTTCTTATCGAAGAACATTTCCTCCGCGGCCTTTGCCTGGGCAACAAGCATGGGGAGACCGCTTGCGCAGGGAATGCCGAGGGCCTTGCAGCGGAGCATGAACGCGGTTCTCAGCGGATTATATACAATATCCACTGCACCCTCGCAATGGGTGAAATGAGCGGGATCGACGAGTATGTCACCATTGTGGGGATACATACCGACGGGAGTGGTGTTGACGATTATCTGAGCATCATAATGACGGTCGATATTGTCGTAATTGTTTTCGCCGTTGATATCTACAATGATTATTTCCTTTGCGCCCATTTTCCTTGCAGTATAGACTACAGCCTTTGAAGCGCCGCCGTTGCCGAGAACAACGACCTTTTTGCCCTCAAAGGAAATACCCGAACGGCGAACGGTATATTCAAAACCGTCGGTATCGGTGTTGTGACCGATAAGCTTGCCGTCTTTTCTGACAATAGTGTTTACACTGCCGACACCCTTGGCTGCATCGGTAAGCTCGTCGCAGTAGGGCATCACATCGATCTTATAAGGAATAGTAACGTTTATGGCTTTAAATTCATCAGAACGGAGAAAACTCTCAAGCTCCTCAGGCTCCTTTTCGAAAAGCACATAATCCTCACATCCGAAGAGACTGTGGATTCTGGGTGACCAGCTATGACCGAGTTTTCTTCCGAGTAATCCAAATCGTGTTCCCATTACAAAGACTTCTTTCTGATTATTATTAGTTTATATTTCCTGATAGCATCCGAGGAAGGAGAATGAAGCACAGCTCTTTTCAAGCTCTGTGAGCATTGAAACTACGCCGGGCTCGCGGACGGAAGCATCGAGCTCGAGGAAGAAAATGAACTCGAAGTCACTTCCCACAACAGGGCAGCTTTCAAGCTTTGAAAGGTTCACGCCGTGAGCGGAAAGATTTGAAAGTATGGAGCAGAGTGCGCCGGGCTTGTCAGCACAGGCAAGCACAAGGCTTATCTTATCAGCACCTGCGTATATAGCTGGCTTTTTGCCAATGCAGACAAAACGGGTGTAGTTGTTTTCGCTGTCAGCAATATCGGCAGCGAGAATGTCGAGACCGTAAAGACCTGCACAGTCAGGAGAAGCGATTGCTGCAATGTTATTGCCTTCGCACTCGGCAACGAACTGAGCGGCCTCAGCGGTGTTGCGGCAGGGGAGAGCGGTGATATCCTTATGAGCGGCAAGGAATTTAGAACACTGACCTATAGCCTGCTCATGGGATCGAACCTCGGTTATGTCAGAAAGCTTTGCACCCTTCTTTCCGAGGAGAACGTGCTTTATGCAGAGCTTTGCAGAACGGACTATCCAAAGTCCCTTTTTCTGGAGCAGATCGTAAACGCCTCTTACAGAACCGTTTGAGCTGTTTTCAATGGGGATAACGCCGTAGGAGCAGAGCCCCGAAGCAACAGCGTCAAAAACAGCGTTGAAATTCTTTACAAACATGAGTCTGCCTCTGGGGAAGAGCTTGTCGCAGGCTGCCTGAGAGTTGCCGCCCTCAACACCGGGGCAGGCAACGAGACCTGTCTGAGGGAAGAGCTCCTCTGCGGGGAGAAGTGCGGAGCTGATCTTTTCCGCGAGAGGATTGTGGCTGTCCATAAGCTCACTCTGACGGGCCTTTGAAAGATCCATGAGAGTGGTGAAAAGTCTGTGGGAGTACATTTCAAGATCGCCTGATTTTTCACAGACTCTTGCAAGAACCTCGCGCTCACGGGATTTGCTGAGGACAGGAAGCTCGTTTTCCTTCTTGAATTTGGCTATTTCAACAGCAAGCTCCATTCTCTCAAGAAAAAGCTCAACCAGCTTGTCATCAACATTGTCTATTTTATTTCTCAGTTCACTGATATCCATTTATAATTCCTCCAAGGGTAATAAAATCATCATAAAATCCGGGATAGGATTTTGAAACGCATTCCGCGCCGAGGATACTTCCGCCGCAAAGACTTGCGGCAACAGATGCCGCCATTGCTATGCGGTGGTCATTGAAGCTTTCGGTTTCGCCGTATTTAAGAGTGCCGCCCGTTACAATAAGCTCATCGGGCTTTTCTTCGCATTCAATGCCGAAAGAGCGGAGCATATGCGCGGTGGTGTAAAGTCTGTCGCTCTCTTTAAGGCGCAGACGGGCACCGTTATAAAATTTTGTTTTTCCTTCCGCACAGGCGGCGGCAATGGCAAGAATGGGCAGACAGTCGGGGATTTCCTTGAGATCCACCTCACAGCCGTGAAGCCTGCTCTTGCGAGCGGTGAGAGCCGTACCGCTTAACTCTATTTCAGCACCGAAGGAGCGCAGAACATCGACTATTGCCTTGTCTCCCTGAGGGGAGGAGTAATCGAGATTGCGGACGGTGATATCACCGTTTACTGCACCTGCGGCAATATAGAAAGCGGCAGATGACCAGTCACCCTCAGCAGTGAGAGGACTTTCACGGTGGTATGGAGTGCCGCCGACATAAAAACCGTCAGAAGTTTTAATAATATCAACTCCGAATTTACGGCTGACATGAGCGGTTATATCGATATAAGGCGCGGATTCAAGGGGACTTGAAAGCTTTATGCTTCCGCCGCCGCAAAGGGGCAGAGCAAGAAGAATCCCTGTTATGTACTGGGAGCTGACATTGCCGGGGAGAGTAAACTCACCGCCAGAAAGCACGCCCGAAATATCAAAAGGCATCTTTTCGGAAGAAAAACATATACCATGCTCCATAAGCTGCTGACGCAGCTCATCGAGAGGTCTTTCGGGAAGCCGGCCTGCACCGACGAATTTCGCATTTAAGCCCAACGCCGCCGCAACCGGCAAAATAAATCGCAGTGTCGAACCGCTTTCGCCGCAGTCAAGTATAACGGGCTTGTCGGTACGCCTGACGGGAGTGATACTGTAAATTCTGTTATTGATTCTTATTTCAGAACCCATGGCGCGCAGACATCTGACAGTAGCGTCAATATCCGCATTGGACTTTGAAATTGTTATCTGCGTGGGAGTATCGGAAAGAGCCGCACATATGAGCATACGGTGGGCAACGGATTTTGAGGGAATGGAATCAATGGTTCCGTGTAACGTTTCAGGTTTGATTCGCACGTCCATAAAAAGCTCCTTCCTTTTGAGTATTTTAATAAAGCTAATTATACTCCTGCATCTTTTTATATTCAAGAAAAAATTAATATTAAATGCGAAAATAATTGACTTTTTTACATTTAAATGTTATCATACCGACAATAGCGATGACGAAGACGAGTACCCGTTCAGAACATCAGAGATAGAGGATCGCAGGCTGAAAATCCTCTTTGTGAAAAACGATGAAAACCACTTCCGAGCTGCCCGTGATGAACGGTGCCGTATTCCGCGTTAAGGAGAAATGAAGTTAAACTTCAGGGTGGAACCGTGTAATTCTTGCACCCCTGAGCAGAAATGCTCAGGGGTTTTTATTATGTCAAAAGAAAGGAAATGTTCTCATGAAAGTAATCAACCATGACGGCAGCATTGCCGAATACACCTTTGAAGATGAGATCGGCAGAAATTCCCTGCGTCACACCGCATCTCACATTCTTGCACAGGCTGTAAAGCGCCTTTATCCCGAAACCAAGCTTGCAATCGGACCTTCCATCAAGGAAGGCTTCTACTATGACTTCGACTGCGAGACTCCCTTTACCGAGGAAGATCTTGCAAAGCTCGAGGCTGAGATGAAGAAGATCACCAAGGAAAACCTCAAGCTTGAGCGCTTCACCCTTCCCAGAGCAGAAGCTATCGCTCTCATGGAAGAAAAGGGCGAGCCTTACAAGGTAGAGCTTATCAATGATCTTCCCGAGGACGAGGAGCTTTCCTTCTTCAAGCAGGGCGACTTTGTTGACCTCTGCGCAGGCCCTCACGTCACCTACACTTCCGCAGTCAAGGCCTTCAAGCTGACAAGCGTTGCAGGCGCATACTGGCGCGGCAGCGAGAAGAATAAGATGCTCACCAGAATTTACGGTACTGCATTTTCCAATAAGGCAGACCTTGACGAATATCTTGCAAGAATCGAAGAGGCAAAGAAGCGCGACCACCGCAGACTGGGCAAGGAAATGGGACTCTTCATGCTTACTGATGAAGGACCCGGATTCCCTTTCTATCTTCCCAACGGCATGATTCTCAAGAATACCCTTATCGATTTTTGGCGTGAGATTCATACGCGCGACGGCTATGTTGAGATTCAGAGCCCCATGATGCTCAACCGTCAGCTTTGGGAGACCTCCGGTCACTGGGATCATTATAAGGAAAATATGTACACCACCGTTATCGACGAGACCGACTTTGCAATCAAGCCCATGAACTGCCCCGGTGGTATGCTTGTTTATAAGTCCGAGCCTAGGTCCTACCGTGATCTTCCCCTGCGCTGCGGCGAGCTTGGTCTTGTTCACAGACATGAGAAGTCCGGTGCACTCCACGGTCTTATGAGAGTACGCTGCTTTACTCAGGACGATGCTCACATCTTCATGACCAGAGATCAGATTACTGATGAGATAAAGGGCGTTGTACGTCTCATCGACGAGGTTTACAATCTCTTCGGCTTCAAATATCACGTTGAGCTTTCCACACGTCCTGAGGACAGCATGGGCTCTGACGAGGACTGGGAGATTGCAACTGAGGGTCTGAGAAAGGCTCTTGAGGATCTTAATCTTGAGTATATAGTCAATGAGGGCGACGGTGCGTTCTACGGACCTAAGATCGACTTCCACCTTGAAGACTCTATCGGCAGAACCTGGCAGTGCGGCACCATTCAGCTTGACTTCCAGCTTCCCCAGAGATTCGAGGCTGAATATACAGGTTCTGACGGACAGAAGCACAGACCCATTATGATTCACCGTGTTGTTTACGGTTCCCTTGAGCGTTTCATCGCTATGCTCATCGAGCACTTTGCAGGAAAGTTCCCCGCATGGCTTTCTCCCGTACAGGTAAAGCTCCTGCCCATCACCGACAGAAACAACGAGTACACCGATGAAATCATGGCAAAGCTCAAGGCTGCAGGTGTCCGTGTTGAGAGCGACAAGAGACAGGAAAAGACAGGCTACAAGGTAAGAGAAGCTCAGATGAAGAAGATTCCTTATATGCTGGTACTCGGCGATAAGGAGCAGGCAGACGGCACTGTTGCAGTCCGCCGCCGTGACGGTCAGGCTACCGAAGTTATGGCAGCAGACGACTTTGTCGCAATGATCGTTGACGAAATAAAGAACAGAAAGTAATAATACAGAGGGACTGAGAAAAACTCAGCCCCTCTTTTTTACAGGAATTGACAATAAGAAACAATACACCTATAATATATAAAACTATACATGATGGAGTGTAATAAAATGCAGAAGATAATTAAAAGATCGGTATCAGTAATTTTGTCTCTTATTCTTTTGTTGACGGTGTTTTCAGGATGTGCACAGACAGCAGAGCCGAAAAATGAAGCATCAGCGGCTGAAAAGGAAATATACAGCATCAAGGAATCCGAGATTCGTACGGATGCAATAAGCACAGAGCCTGTCACTGATGATATGAGTGACTATATCGAAAGCTTTACCGTAATTGCGAAAGTTCATGCAAATGAACTGTACCATGGAGCATACAATGATGATAACGAAACCGCAGAGCTTGCTGATCACATGGTAAGCAGTTTTACTGAAGACGGAAAAGCGGTGATAGTTGCAAACTTTCCCGATTCATATGGAGCAGGACACCACGCCTTTGTAATTCTTAAGTCACAGGATTTCGGTGAAACGTGGGCTTGCAATCAGAAGTATTACTATGTTGACAGCAGTGTTGAACAGATCCTGATAAACGGCAGTAATGTATATATGACCCTCAATGGCGGAGCATGGGGCAGAGGCAGTGTATGGTATTCAGGTGATTTCTGTGACAGCTTTACTATCTATGACGGATATGAAATGTCAGGTGACTATGCTTTGACCATGGAGGAAAATGCAGCGACAGTTGATCTGCAGATTCTTGATATTGATGAAACGAGCGGCAGCGTTCTGTTGGGTTGGTGCCTGAAAAACGATCTTTACAACGCATACGAACCCGATGATACAGGCGCAAGAGATCGTTTTGTGCTGACAGCATTAATAAATGCAGAGTTTGACAAAGCTGAGATAGTATATGTGAATGAATCAGAGATTACGGAAAAAGAGTAATCTGAATGGGCTGTACAGCAGGTTGTCTTAATATTTATCTTAACGAAGATAGATACAAGGATCTTTTCGCAAAAACCTTTATAGATGTGAAGAACGAGCATTTTTACGAGCCTTTTGATGATAAAAATGATGTGTTGGAATTATTTAATGCTGATGGCGATGTAATATTCACACTGGGAGCCGCGGCGGTACAGCATCTTGGCATATAAGATATAATCGGATTCATAAAAGAAATGCTTTAATTTAACAAAAAACAGGAACTCTTCTGAGTTCCTGTTTTTTTGTTATTTCTTTGCTTTGCCGATAGTTTCACCGCGCTGGAATTCAAGAGGAACATCGACACGGCTGCTCTTTCCGCCCACAGACTGCTTATCGTATTTAAGAACAAGCTTGTCTGAGAGAATTCGGACGCATTCATGGGCGCATTTCAGTATGGGCTGATTGAACAGTGAAAGCGAAACAGGTGAAATATAGTCAAGTGTGTCGCTGTTTTTTACACCGATGAGTGATATATCATCGGGGACAGAATAGCCAAGATGCTGAAGTGCCAGATAAGTGCTGGTGGTGGCGCTTTCCGTCAGACAGATTATTGCGGTTGGAGCAGGGTCGAGATTTACCAGATGCTCCACCGAACGGATAACCGATCTGTCATTATGCTCGCAGGTGACGATGTAATCATCGGGACAGCTTATGCCGTGTTTTTCTGCATATTTGGCAACTGTGGCACCGCGTCGGTCGAAGGAGGTAAGAGCCTGAAAGCCCAGTACTATACCTATATTGTCATGCTCCAGATTCTTAAGCTCAGCCATGACCTCGTCAACGATGCTGTCGTTGCAGACTGCGACACAGTTTGAAGGGTACTCGGGAATGAACTGATCGAAGAAAACAAAGGGAAGATTATGGCTTTTCAGATAGTCATATGCTTTGGTGGAAGCCTTGCTTATGGGCATTATTATCATGCCGTCCACCTGATTGGCTTTAAGCTTTGAAATAAGCTCCTGCTCACGCTTTTCGCTGTACTCGCTTGAGCATATTACGGGTATAAGCCCCTTTTCGATAAGCAGACTCTGACACTCGCGGACAAACACATTTATCATAGAGATCTCAAGTGAAGGGACGATAATGGCGATAATGTCACTTCTGCCTGTTTTCATCGAGCGGGCGGATTCGTCGCGGATATACCCCAGCTCATCGATGGCTTTTTCTATCAGTATGCGGTTTTCTTCCTTGATGACCTGACCGTTTATGCATTTTGAAACGGTAGCAATGGAAAGTCCGGTTATCCGTGCAATATCTTTCATTGTAGCGGACATATTCTCACCTCGGATCTGAATTGATTAGTCGGCGCTGTCAGCGTCGGTGCTGCTTGTATCAGCCGAGCTTACATCGGAAGTGCTGACAGTATCCTCTTTTTTGGTCGTATCGGGAGAAATGGTGATATCTGTCTGAGAGGGGCGTGGCTTGCCGTCGCCGTAAATAAGGTCGGACTCGGACTGAGTAAGCAGCGGTCCATCGATCTCTTCAATATCGGTCTCGCTCATTTCACTGCTGAATATGGAATCAAGCTGACCGCGGTCGGACAGCAGTGAATAAAGCTGAGAAATCCTGGAAGCAAGCTGCTTTGCATCTTTTTTGAAAAGAATGAAATACTCACCGCTCTGAAGCTTCTGATCGATTATCTGATACTTGTCGGGCTGAGCCTTGAGTATCCAGAGGATGAAAGCCTCCTCGAAAGCGGCACCCTGAGCATCACCCGAATCCAGAGCGGACAGAGCCTCCTGCTCGGTCTGAAATGCAAGGATCTCCCTTAGAGATGAGCGGAATTCGGTAGTGTTTGTCAGAACAGCGGCGGCATCGGTGTTTGCGACGACAGCAACCGTCTTTTCACTCAGGTCATAAAGCTTTTCGATATCGCTGTCGGAGGGCACGATGACAATGTAGTTGCATTCAAACTGCATTTCCATGCTTTCCACCAGCAGACCTGTCTGATAGTCAAGGTTGGGATAGCCGATATAGCAGTCTATGGTACCCTTGTCCAGAGCAGAAACGGCATCATTTACATCGACTATTTTGATATCAGCCTCTGCACCGAGTGAAGAAGCAAATTCCTGAGCTATTTTTGGAGCTATGCCGCAAAGCTCATTGTTTTCGTTTCTGTAGCATACGGGAGTCAGGGAATCGTCCATGCCGACGACTATGACCTTTGCATCGATAACATCTGAAAGAGATGTGTCGCCCTCCTGTGCGCATGCGGCAAGAGAGATAAGCATGACTGCAGAAAAAATCAGCAATAAAACTTTTTTAATATCCTTCATAATACACCTGTCAATGTCTTTTCAGCCAGTCACGGGCTTTTGTAAGCACGTTTCTGTCGTTGTTGAAGCGGAAGAGCTTCATGGCAAGACCGTAGTCAGCCCAGACAAAGCGATCGATCTCGCTTTGCTGTATGGTGATCTCATCGCCGCTCATTTCAGCGATGAAAAAAACCACCTGCTTTACTATCCTTCCTTTGGGATGGTATTCGCTTATGGCGCGGAAGCCGTCAAGGGGAGTTATCCTGACTCCCGTTTCCTCAAAGACCTCGCGGATGGCAGTGTCATGCTCGCTCTCGCCTTTTTCGATATGCCCTTTTGGGAAACCCCAGTTATTGCCTTTTTTATTCTTTACAAGCAGAAATTCGGTGTTTCCGCTTTTTCTGCGGAATACTACAGCACCGCAGGATTTCTCGTTAAGACAGGTCATCTGGTAAGGGTCGGGGGTAATGCATTCTCCAAGCTGCTCACGAAGCTGTGGCTCGAAGAGTCTCAGCTTGTCGGGTGAGGCAACGGCACAGGGTTCGCCGTTTACGCTGGGGGTAACTGCGATAACGCG
Organism: Acutalibacteraceae bacterium; assembly: GCA_045534445.1. Taxonomy (GTDB): domain Bacteria; phylum Bacillota; class Clostridia; order Oscillospirales; family Acutalibacteraceae; genus JAISGQ01. The sequence continues at coordinate 126,994 of JAZSJQ010000060.1, read as the reverse complement.
CAGATTCTGAGCATTTTGTGCAGGCTCAGCACCGACGGTAATTATGCGAAACAGTGAAGCATCGGTGTTTTTGGTGTCCGCAGACCGTGCTGAGCACACCCTGTACTGACCGATTGACGGCGGTGTAAGGGTTTCACCGACAAGAACCTTTATTGAAGAACCAAGCAAATCACGCATCCTCCTTTCCTGCGCACCGCCGTAAGAGGTCACGGCATTACAGGCGGCACAAAAATATTAATACAAAGTCATTATACTAAAACAAACATAAAAATACAAGCTATATGAAATTATATTGCAGACCGATAAATCTCCGTAATGCTCTGTTTTGCTCACGCATTCTTCGATAATCTCATTAATCACCGCACTGCAAGGAAAGTAAAGGGTGTGATTTTGCGGAACGGGTCTCACTTGTTTCATGGAGAAGTTGCACAAGAGGAGAGGGAAAACTTCATGTCAATACATAATAAAGAAATGATAAACAAATGTTGCATTTTGTTGCGCAATGTGATATAATTGTGAGCGTGAAGAGCCAATATGGCAGAATGCTTTGTAATCCTACAGGTTTTTCCGTTCTATCTTCACCCGGAAAAACTTCACCAACTGTACGGGGAGCAGGCACTGCTTTGCATATTCCCCGTAAATTTATGACTGAAGACCGTGAAAAGGAGAGTGCGAATCAGCCGCTCTCCTTTTGTTTTATTTGTGAGGTGATTGATGTGCATTTTGTAAGGGCGAAAGGCATATTGTCCGCAAAAAACGGAATGAATATTTACCGAGGCTGCAGTCACGGCTGCATATACTGCGATTCAAGAAGCAGCTGTTATCAGTTCAGCCATGCATTTGAGGATATTGAGGTCAAGGAAAATGCGCCTGAGCTTCTGGAAGATGCACTGAGGAGAAAAAGAAAAAAGTGCATGATAGGAACAGGCGCAATGAGTGACCCGTATATGCACTGCGAGGAAAAACTGAAGCTTACAAGGCGATGCCTTGAAATAATAGAGAGATACGGCTTCGGCGCGGCGGTACAGACAAAATCAGACAGAATTCTTCGTGATATAGATCTTTTTGACAGGATAAACCAAAGAGCAAAAGCAGTAGTGCAGATGACGCTTACAACATTTGATGAAAAGCTGTGCAGAATGATCGAACCCAATGTAAGCACCACATACGAGCGGTTTCAGGCTCTGATGAAATTCAGAGAGAGAGGGATACCCACCGTTGTGTGGGTATGTCCGATACTGCCCTATATAAATGACACGGAGGAGAATATCCGCGGCATAATGGACTATTGCGGGCAGGCAGGGGTAAAAGGGATAATTAACTTCGGAATGGGACTGACTCTGAGAGAGGGCGACAGGGAGTATTATTACGCTGCCCTTGACCGCCATTTCCCGGGGTTGAAGGAAAAATATCAACGTGAATTCGGGCTTTCCTACGAATTGCCGAGCGATAATTCGGACAGGCTGTACGCAATAATGAAAGAAAAATGCGAAAAATACGGCATCATGTACGGCAATGACAGAGTGTTTTCCTATATGAATGAGTTCCCGAAGGCAAGCGAACAGCTTTCCATATTTTAAAAATAACCAAAAACATCATGTTTTTGGCGTGTAAAACCGCCTTAAAATACAAACACAAAAACAATTTCAAAAAAACGCAGAAAGCCCTTGAAATATCGGAATGTATATGCTATAGTGTACATCACAGCGATACAACAGTACGTCACTCGTGGAATCCTGAACAAAGGGAGGTGCTTTGATGGAGGACGAATATCTGCTCATAAAAACCGATGCATTGCCTGAGGTATACGCAAAAGTCGTGCAGGCAAAACGCCTCCTGAGTACCGGAGAGGCGACCTCCTCGTCGGAGGCTGCACGAATGGCGGGAATATCACGAAGCGCGTTCTATAAGTATAAGGACGTAGTGTGGAGCTACGACGGAGCAAAGCAGGAGCGTGTGATAACGGTCCATGCGGTGCTTGAGGATTCACCCGGTGTTCTTGCGGCATTCATGGCGGTGCTGTGCGACGCCAAGGCAAATATCCTCACGGTCAACCAGAACATCCCCGTAAACGGAGCGGCATCCGCATCTGTTTCGGCAAGCGTCGAGCATCTTACAATAACTATATCTCAGCTTTTAAGCAATTTAAGCAGTCTGCCGGGAGTAATTTCCATAGACAATGTGGCAGGCTGATGAATAGAATGGAAAAGAGGAATTTCTCATGGTAGCAATAGCTGTTCTCGGTCACGGAACTGTTGGCTCCGGCGTTGTGGAAGTTCTCACCAAAAACAGTGAGTCCATAAACAAACGTGCAGGTGAGCCTATCGAGATCAAGAAAATACTTGACCTTCGTGACTTTGATGTACCTTACAGCGACAAATTCACAAAGGACTTCTCCGAGATCGAAAACGATCCTGAGATCAAGATAGTGGTCGAGTGCATGGGCGGCTGCACCTTTGCCTATGATTATGCAAAGCGCGCACTGCTTGCAGGAAAGAGCGTCGTTACTTCAAACAAGGAAATGGTAGCGGAAAAGGGCTATGAGCTTCTTACAATCGCAAAGGAGAACAACCTCAACTTCCTGTTTGAAGCAAGCGTCGGCGGCGGTATCCCCATCATCAGACCTCTCAGCCAGTGCATGGCTGCAAACGAGGTTTCCGAGATCGCAGGTATCTTAAACGGCACCACAAACTACATTCTCACCAGAATGATCAACGAGGGCGCAAGCTTTGAGGACTGCCTCAAGACCGCACAGGAGCTTGGCTATGCCGAGCGCGACCCCTCTGCTGATGTTGACGGACACGATGCCTGCAGAAAGATCTGCATTCTTGCATCTCTTGCATTCGGCAAGCATGTATATCCCGAGTCTGTAAAGACCGAGGGCATCCGCAATATCACATCTGACGATGTCAAATACTGCTCTGCATGGGGCGGAGCAATAAAGCTCATCGGAAGAGTTGTCATGAATGAGGACGGCAAGGTGTTCATAAATGTAGCACCCCGTTTTGTGCCTCATAGCTGTCAGCTTTCCACCATCGATGATGTTTTCAACGGTATTCTCGTCAGGGGCGATGCAACAGGCGATGTTGTCTTCTACGGAAGAGGCGCAGGAAAGCTTCCCACCGCAAGTGCTGTTGTGGCAGACGTAATCGACTGTGTAAAGCACATCAAGGCAAGAAAGTACCTCTACTGGGAAGATGCAGTTGAAGGTATGGTAGCACTTCCCGAGGGCGAGCCCTGCCGTATGTTCATGCGTGTTGAGGGCGATAATATAGAAGCTGCTGTCAGCGAGATCTGCGGCAAGGCTGAGTTTATCGCAAGAGCTGACGCACCGAAGGGCGAAGCAGGCTTTGTAAGCGAAATGAAGACTTATGCCGAGCATATGGAAGAGATCGAAAAGCTCAATGCAAAGGGAGTAAAGGTTCTTTCCTCTCTGCGTGTCTTCGAGGCATAAGTGTTTATAAATCAAGTAATTCTACACATGGAGGAATATAATCTATGGGCTTAATAGTACAGAAGTTCGGCGGCAGCTCCGTTGCCAATGCCGAAAGAGTCATGAATGTCGCCCGTATCATCACCGATACATACCGTGACGGAAACGACGTTATCGTAGTAGTTTCGGCACAGGGCGATACCACTGACGACCTTATCGAAAAGGCAAAAGAGATCAACCCCAGAGCAAGCAAGCGTGAGATGGATATGCTCATGTCCGCAGGCGAGCAGATCTCGATCTCTCTTCTTGCAATGGCGATCGAGAGCCTCGGCTGCCCTGTTATCTCACTGCTCGGCTGGCAGGCAGGCTTCTCCACCAGCTCTTCCTACGGTTCAGCGAGAATCAAGAAGATTCACACAGAGCGCCTTGCAAGAGAGCTCGACAAGCACAAGATAATCGTAGTTGCAGGCTTCCAGGGCATATGCAAGTATGATGACATCACAACCCTCGGACGCGGCGGCTCCGATACAAGTGCAGTTGCCATCGCAGCGGCAATGCATGCAGATCGCTGCCAGATATACACCGATGTTGAGGGTGTATTCACCGCAGACCCCAGAAAGGTCGCAAACGCAACCAAGCTCGATGAGATCACATATGATGAAATGCTTGAGCTTGCAACCCTCGGCGCACAGGTTCTCAACAACAGAAGCGTCGAAATGGCTAAGAAATATGCAGTTGAGCTTGAGGTTCTCAGCTCACTTGAAAGAAAACCCGGTACAATAGTCAAGGAGGTCGTCAACGTGGAAAAAATGCTTATCAGCGGTGTCGCAAAGGACACAAATGTATCTCGAATTTCGGTAGTGGGTGTTCCCAATGAGCCGGGTATCGCATTCAGAATTTTCGATCGTCTGGCAGCAAAGAAGATCAACATAGATATAATTCTTCAGTCCGTCGGCCGTGATGGCACAAAGGACATCACCTTCACCGTCAGCCGTGACAACGGCGAGGCTGCAAAGGAAGTTCTTGAAAGCTTCCTGCCCACCCTCGACGGCAATGCAAAGGTTATTCTCGACAACAGCGTTGCAAAGGTATCCTTCGTAGGCGCAGGCATGGAGAGCCACAGCGGTGTTGCTTCCAAGATGTTTGAGGCTCTTTACAGCGCACACATCAACATCGGCATGATCTCCACCAGTGAGATCAAGATCAGCGTTCTCATCGATGAGCAGGATGCTGACGCAGCAGTCGTAGTAATCCACGACGCATTCATCACCCCCGCAAGATAAATATAGTCGAAGCCCCCTTGATCACAAGCTTTGTGGCCAAGGGGGCTTTTACTTCCGGTATTTTCAAAAAAAGTCACAAAAATACCAGAAGGAACATTGAAAAAATGTATATGATGTGGTAGAGTGTAAAATGTAAAACTGTCATTGGAAAGGGTGAGTGAAAATGAAGAACAAAGGAACAAAATTAATGCGTGCTGCGGGCGTGCTTCTTTGTTTGTGCGTACTATGCTTTTTTGTTCCCATGAAAGCCTATGCACTTCCCGGGGATGGTGGGTATCCGGGCTTTACGGCAGACGGCACCTATGATATCGACGGCAGACCCGTTCTGGTGTATGTGACATCAAACGGCGGTGATGTCAGCAGGACAAAGGGCTCAAACGATGATGATACCCAGCAATATACTGCTAATGCCAACAGTGGGTGGAAGTTTTACAAATGGCTGACATACTATGACGGTCCAACCAGTAATTCAAGCAACCCTAATTTTACATGGGGCAGTGAGTGGTGCTTTTCAAAGCCGGGCGATGCAGATACGGAATACACTTCAACAAGCAGTACGATTCAGGTAAACAGAGAATGGGACGCAAGAGGCACATATTATCTTTACGCAATTTTCAGACCTGAATTGAAGGTTCAATCCGATGTGCAGAGTACAGTAAGCTTTCGCTGCACTCAGACAACCGTAGATTCTGTATTTGTCTCAGGAACAGGCACTGCGAAAGACTATGCCCCGTATAACGGAACTGTGGAAGCACAGGCATATATTGGGGACAGAATACCCGTAAAGGTAACTGTAAACAATGCTGAGACGAGCAGTTACAGCTTGGACGGCGGCTGGATATATGTCAATGACTTTACGCTGAACAGACCTACTGAGGTCAAAATTACGACCAGAGGAAAGATTCAGAATGTAAGCTTCGATGCCAACGGCGGAGTGGGTTCAATGCCCGTGCAGGTGTTTTACAAAGGCGAAAAGCAGAAGCTTTCCTCCAACAGCTTTACAATGATCGATTACGAGTTTAAGTCATGGAACACAAAGGCTGATGGCTCGGGGGATGAATATACAGACACTCAGGAGGTTTCTTTTGAACCGACTTCTGACGGCGAGAGCATAACGCTGTACGCACAATGGAAGCACAGTGCCCATACAGGCGGCTCTGCGACCTGCAATGAGCTTGCTGTGTGCTCGGTGTGTTACGAGGAATACGGCAGTTACGACAAAACTAACCATGTCGGAGACACTGAGCTTAGAAATGCGGCTGAAGCAGAAGAATTCAAAGATGGCTACACAGGAGATATCTGCTGCCTTGGCTGCGGAGATGTTCTGACGAGCGGAGAGGTAATACCGCAAACTCATAAACACCGCTTTGTAAACTATGTGTCCAACAGTGACGCGACCTGTACAGAGGACGGAACGGAAACCGCAAAATGCGAAAACTGCAGTGAGACCGACACCCGAGATATAGAGGGAAGTGCCAAAGGACACCGCTTTGTAAACTATGTGTCCAACAGTGACGCGACCTGTACAGAGGACGGAACGGAAACCGCAAAATGCGAAAACTGCGATGAGACCGACACCAGAGACATAGAGGGAAGCGCCAAGGGACACAGCTTTGTGAGCTATGTGTCCAACGGTGACGCGACCTGTACAGAGGACGGAACGGAAACTGCAAAATGTGAAAACTGCGATGAGACCGACACCAGAGATATAGAGGGAAGTGCCAAGGGACACAGCTACAGTGAAGGCAAATGTATTGTATGCGGCAAAGATGACCCGAGCATCAAGGAACCGGAAGACAAGGTTCCGCAAACGGGTGACAATGATGCAGGCATGGCAGCAGTTGTTATGTTTATTACGTTTTTGATAATGATCGATTGTTCATATAAAAGAGTAAGAGTAGCAAAAAGCAGATATCAGGATAAATAATCAAAACTGACCTTCCGCAAAGGAAGGTCAGTTTTGATGTTTTCCAAATGCAGACACAAAACTATTAACAATTTTTTTGTTGTTTTAACTGCAATATAATGTTATTATAATATATCCGATACTCCGAACAACAGAGAGGGAATTCATACCATGCAGGAAAGAGAACAGCAGAGAGAACAGAATGATGTAATAATCGGCAGAAATGCTGTTATCGAAGCGCTGAAAAGTGAGCGCGCAATAGATGCCGTGTGGGTCGCAAAGGGCGACAGAAGCGGCAGTATTTCAAAGATAATCGCAATGGCATCGGAAAAGAAGATAACCGTCAAGGAGGTATCTCCTGCAAAGCTTGAAGCCATGAGTGCGGGAGGAAACCATCAGGGCGTGTGTGCAACGGCGGCAATAAAGGAGTATTCCACCCTTGAGGACGTGCTCGCCCTTGCTGAAAAAAAGGGCGAAGCACCCTTTATCATAATTGCCGATGAGATAGCAGACCCCCATAACCTCGGCGCAATAATCAGAACAGCAGAAGCTGCAGGTGCTCACGGCGTCGTGGTTTCCAAGCGCCGAGCCGCAGGACTTACATATGCAGTAGGAAAGGCAAGTGCAGGTGCAGTTGAGTATATGCACGTTGCAAGAGTTGCAAATATTCCACAGACAATCGATAAGCTCAAGGAGAAAAATATCTGGGTCTATGCCGCAGATATGGACGGCGAGAACTGGTGCGGAGCAAATCTTACGGGAGGACTTGCGCTGGTTATCGGCGGAGAGGACGGCGGAGTCGGCAGACTCGTAAAGGAAAAATGCGACGGAGTCATCAGCCTTCCCATGCATGGCAAGGTCAATTCTCTTAACGCATCTGTTGCCGCAGGAATCGTTATTTATGAGGCTGTAAGACAGAGAGATGGTCTCAAAGCCGTAAACCCCAAGTAATATTTAAATATAATTATACTATTCGTATTTAGGAAGGAGGCGCTGACTTATGGCAAGAAGATTTTTGGGAAGCTATAAAAATCCATATCTGAATGATACTGAGGTCAGCGGTGAAGCCTCCTATCAGCTTGATGTTGTGCTTGACGAGGCAAGAACACGCCGGGCAGGTACAATGAAGGCCAAAAAGGGAGCCTTTGATCTTCAGCGAGAGAGACTGCTTGCAGAGAGACCCGAGGGCATGAAGCCTGACTCGGCGCGATTTGACATTGACGTTGAGGAAGACCTCAACAGCGGCAGACTCACCACCGAAATGCTTGAAAAAATGAGCTACTCACCAAGCTATCGCCCCAGCGGCAAGGTGGGAGAGCAGATATCCGACCTTACCATAAGCAGGCTCCGTTATTCAGCCCTTGCAGGAAGAAAGGCGAGAGCGCCGAAAGACCTTTCCTTCCTCGCCGACCCCGAGGCAAGGGAGAGATTTGAAGAAAAGGAATCGGATAAAAAGAAGGAACGCGACGGCAAGCTTCGCAGAAGCACTGTTCGCAACGAAATTCCCATAGAGCAGCGCAGGGCACAGCTTATTGAAATGCTTCCCAAGGAACAGCAGGAAAAGTATGAGGATATTGCAAAGGAAGTCAATGAGCATCGTGAGAAGAGAGATATAGCGCAGGGAAAGATCATTGATAATAAAAAAAGAAAAAAGAGATTTGACGATGAGGATTTTTCCATGCTCACAGAGGCAATGGGCATCGAAGACCCAACGGAGGATTTCCGCCGAAGAGAGCTTGATGAAAGGCAGAGGGAGGAGAAGATTCCCGATCAGTCAGGACTTATAGATTCTGAACGTCCCATGCCTCAGCTTTACAGCGAGACCCGCCACTGGAGCAGAATAGACAGTGAAGATCCCACATGGTCAGAGATACAGCAGAATACGGAGACAGAGGTGCTGGGCGGAAGGAGAGAAAACGCCCAGAGCGTAAATCCGGGCAGATACATACCCGATGAGCTTTATGACCCCAACAACCGCTATAAGCAGCATTCGGGAGTAGAGCCGAGACGTATGCCGAAGCTTGAGTCATATGACGATATGAAAGCGATCTCCATAAATCCCTACACTGCCGACTGTGTGCTGTCTCCCGATCAGATAGACAAGATAATGGACGACAGCTTCCGCTCACCGGGACAGCTCAGCCTGCCTGATGATGTGCGTGACCCGAAGCTGCGCAGTGTGTGGTACAGCACCTACGGAGCAAGATACAGAGAGGAAGAGGAACGGGAAGAACGAGAGGCACTGATGGCACAGCAGGCTCAGGAGCAGGCACAGCAGAACAAAAGGCGAACCCCGAACCCTGCACGCAGAAGAAATGCACAAAACAGAGTACCTATAGCTCAGCGTGCCTCCGCATATCGTGAGCCTGTTGCACAGGGATATGCAATGGGACAGGCTGAGGCGGACAGAATAAGACGCGAGGAAGAGCAGAGAAAGAAGATAATCGAAGAAAACGAGCGTCGTCTCGCGGAAGAAAAGAAGAAAAAGGAAATGGAAGAAAAGCGGAAGGCAGATGCTCTCCGCTGGGCAAAGGAGCAGGAGGAGTACCGCAGAAGAATGGCGGGACAGATGCCTCCCGATATGCAGGGCGGTGTAAATCCGCCTCCGCCCCCGGAGGACCGGGACTATACCAGACGCTGGGAAATGCAGCAGCAGGCGGCTCAGGCATGGCAGAGTCAGCAGGCGCAGTATGCACAAAGCAGGCATGGTCAGAATCCCCCTCCTGCAGGACAGATGCCTTCTACAAGGCGTTGGGAGATGCAGGAGCAGGCGGCTCAGGCGTGGCAGAGTCAGCAGGCGCAGTATGCACAGGGCAGGCAGGGGCAGGATCCCCCTGCAAAGCGTACAGATATGCGTCAGGCGGCTCAGATGCAGCATCCTCAGCGCAGAACCGGCGGACCGCGCCTGAAATACAGCGCGCCGCCGCGCGGCAAAAGATAAAGAAAGGAAAGTCAGATTATGGGCTTTGAAGATAATAATGATGCTCTGGGCTTTGAAGGTGAGCAGCTTGACCTTGACGGAAATACCGATCTTTCCATGGGTACAGGACGCACCAAAGCACAGCGCAGGAAAGGAATAAAAACCGAAGAGGTTGCCTTTGCAAAGCCAAAGCGTGACCGTTTCGGCAGAAGAGGCGACGGTGAAGAAGCAGGAGTCGGCGCGGATATGCTCAATCCCGACAAGCCTACGAGGATCGCAGGCGGCTTCTCGCGCCGTGAAATGACACCTCAGGAGGTAAAACCTCTGCAGAGCGAGAATTCAAAATTTTCATATCTTTTCTCAGAGGATGAGGAGGATGAAGACGAAGTGTCCACAGTAGAAGGAAAGCGTTCCGCAGTTGATGCCCTTGCAATGAAGGGTGATGAAAAGGACGCAGGAAATGTATTTGAAAGAGAAACACGTTCCGTGATACATTCCCAGGGAAAGCCCCAGAGAAGGAGCGAACCCGAGGAACAGCCGACCGTGAGAAGCAACGGGGGCAGCCGTTTTTCGAGAAGAAGCGAGCAGACCGAGCAGGCGGAAAAGCCTGCCGCTTCAAGGTTTGCAAGAAGAAGCGCACCGAAGGAGACTCCTGCGGAGCCCAAGAAGGAAGAGCCTGCGGCTGCTGTTGTGCAGGAGGAAATAATTCCGCCTGCAGCAGAAACCGAGCCTGCGGCAGAGGAGCTTTATACAGAGCCCGCCGCAGAGCAGGAGGCAGAAAACGCAGTTTATGCCGAAAGCCAGCTTTACGGATATGGCAATCCTTACGGCAGCCCGTATGGACAGTATCCGCCCCCATATCCTCCTTACGGCGGCTATCCTCCGCAGAATCCGTATATGCAGCCCTACGGTCAGCAGCCGTATCCCTATCAGTATCCTGCACCTGCAAGCTATGCACAGCCTCAGTATATCCCTGTAGGCTATGTGTTCCAGGCGGGTTTTGTACCTGTGGAGATGGCACAGGGAACTCCCAGAAGGAGAAAACGTCCTTCGGCGGCACGTTCTGCCTACAGATATGACCAGACGCCCGAGCAGCCTTACGAGGAACAGCCCAGAGAAGCTCCGAGAGTGCGTGCGATTACGGCAAGAAGTGAAGCTGTCCCTGAAGCAGAACAGCCTGCGGCAGAACCTGCACCGGAATCTGTACCATATATCGAAGCTTCCGCGGAAAAGGAAGTATATGCTGCAACACCGGTACAGGAATCCCACGTTCAGACTTACGAAAGTCAATATGACAGAATAGCTGCGGAGATACCCGAAGTGCCTGCCGCGGCAGTAAAAGAAGAAAAGCCTGAAAGCACCGTGCCTTCCCGTTTTGCGCGCAGAGGCTCGGGAGAGCGCAGTGCGGAAAATACAGCCCCTGCAGAAAAAACAGCTCCGTCACGTTTTTCTTCAAGAGGCTCAGCAAACAGAAATACAGGCGGAGAATCGACCTCTTCGGAAGCATCTGCACCGACAGGAGGACGTTTCAACAGACGCGGCTGATCGAGGTATGATAAGTAATGAAACCCGGCTTTGATGTACAGAGATTAAAAATAAAAGAGCGAATACTTTCCCCGGATGCCGAGACATCGGAGCTTGAAGTGATGCCTGCACCCACGTCGTGGGGAGTTGAGCTTCCGAAGCCCGGGAACAAAGGCGGATTTGTAATAGTAAAAGGAAAAATCGTCTTTGAAAGGCTTCATGTGCGAATGATAGCGAGAGAACCGGAAACAATGGAAAGCTTTTTCCCTGAAGAGGAACTGACTGAAGAAACAGAAAGCCCCGAGACCCGTTTTCTCGAAGCAGAGACAGAGGAATCCTCCTTCACGGAGCCTCCCAAGCCCGTAAGACGTGCGGCGGCAGCTGTTGATGATTACCGTTACAGCGGAGACAGCGAAGATATAAAGGAAGACCTGTCAGAGCAGATAAAGAATGCGTATTTCAGGATTTCCGCCTGCGGTATGGTGCTTCTGTTTCTGGGGGTCTTAGAGCTTCTGCCTGCAATGGGAGCGGCTCTTCCTGATATGCTTACGGCGGAAAAAGCACCGATGATATATCTTATAATAAACGCAATCATGCTTGTTTTTGTGCTGGTGCTTCAGCGCTCATCACTGATAAGCGGCGTAAGAAAAATAATCGACCGCTGTCCCGACAGTGAGTCGGTGGTATCTGCGGCATCAGCCGCAACATTCCTTCATATCACGGCACAGATGATAGGTCTGGCAGCAGGCAGCAGCTATCTCAGAGGCGGTGGCGACGGAAACAATATCAGCAGGGTGTTTACTGCCGTGCTGGTATTGACCTTTATTCTTAATGATATTGCGCTTATCCTTCTCAATAAGCGTATAGAACGCAATTTTATTGTAATATCGGGAAAAAAGATGCACAACGCAGTAATGCTGTGTCAGGACGACGACAGCTACTATGACCTGCTCAGCGCATCGGGAAGAAGCAAGAGTATAATCTATCGCGTAAAAGCGAAGTTCCTCAGCGGATATCTCAGATACTCCTATGAACGCGATGAATGCGAAACCAAGCTTGACAGACTTTCGCCATATACTCTTATACTGGCGGCACTTGCCGCAGTGATCGGCTGGATGACAGGCGGCACTTTGTGGAATGCCCTGACCTGCTTTTGCGCAGTTTCCGTAACGGCAATACCTGCCTGCAGACTTTTTGCGTCAGCCATGCCGTTGTTTATTGCCTCATCGAGACTGCTCAGACACGGCGTAATGCTGTCGGGCTGGGCGGCAGTGGACGAGTTTTCAGCCTGCAGCTCCGTAGCGGTTTCCGCATCAGACCTTTATCCCAAGGGATCGGTTCGTTTTATCGGAGCCAAGACCTTTACCCAGCTCAGCCGTAATGAGATAATTCTTTATGCGGCATCTCTTGCCATTGCGGCAGGAGGAACCCTGGGCGATGTTCTGGAGGAGGAGATCGGTCACCGCAAGCACCTGCTTTATGACGTTGACCAGCTGCGTTATGAGCATGAAAGCGGGCTTGAAGGTCATGTCAACAGCCGCAGAGTGCTGGTGGGAACTCGTGAAATGCTCGAAAAGCGCGAGATCGACATTCCCGGAAGAGATCACGAGAGCCATCTTCTTCAGAATGGCAATCACATGATATACATAGCAATATCCGGCAGATTTGCAGGAGTAATTGCGCTTGACTACAGAGCCGACGAGCGAACCGAAAGAGCGCTGGGAAGGCTTGTGAAAGAGGATGTATCGATACTCGTCTGTACAAGAGACCCCAATGTTACAACAAAGCTTGTAAGTGACACCTTTGATATTGCAAAAAGGCATATCACCATGCTGGGAGTGGTGGAAAGCGCGGATTACGAGGAACTGACAAATGTTGTTCACGACCGTTGTCCTGCAGTAATGTCCTGCGAGAGAGGGCTTGCTTCATTTGCGGAGGCTCTCTGCGCGGTAAAGAAGCTTGGCTCTGCCTTCAGAACCTCTGCATTGCTTCAGCTTATCTGCTATATTTTCGGCATAGTGCTGGTGCTTATGCTCTGCTGTATGAGCGGAGGCGTCATATCATATTTCCCCGCAAAGCTGTTTTTGCCGATACTGCTCTGTGCGGCGGCATCATTGATCGGAATAAAAGGAGCAATATAGATCTATTCCCTCTTTGGCGAAGCCAAAGAGGGAATAGTGCCTTATTGAAAGAAATGAAAGAGCGTTATCATCTTATGCCTGTTTTAATTCCGCCGCCGGGGAAAAGAGATGACAGCATATCGGTGTAAGAGCCTTCGCACTGCCCGAGAGCGAAGGCATATTCGGAAAGTGACAGAGGAGGGTCATTGCCGAGAGTGAGCTGCTGATTTTGTACACTTTCCCACACTGCGGAGTAAAGCTCGTCTTTTTCATCGCATTTATCCCCGAAGATTTCAGCACGCTCATCGGGTGGAAGATAGCATACTCCCTTTTCGGTAAGCTTCGGAGTGTTCAGCATGATACAGAAGGCGCGCAGGACATCTTCGTCGTTTTCACGGGGAAGATATGCGGCGGCAGCACCGGAAAAATACTCCTCAGCGCTTACGATCTCATACTTCCCGTCTGGCATATGCAGAGAAACGGCATTATGATCATCAAGAGGAAGGGAATATGTATGGGGCTGTTTCATAGAGATCAGAAAAGGTACGGCAATGAATATTATAATAAGTATGCTTGCAAGCCGCAGAATATGTTTTGCCACATCGGTTCACCTCTTTTTGCATTAATGTTTAAATATGTAAGTACTATTGACTTTAATGGTTTTGTATACTAAAATATTATAATAGAAACAATACCGTGGAGTGGAATGCCCTTGTAAAATATATGCGCAGTTTCATACTGGTATAACGCAGAAAATGTGGAAAGGAGAAAAGCCGGCAATGAAAAGATTGAAAGCATCTCTTATCGCCTTTGCGATAGGTACTCTTATATGTGTGCCGCTGCTTGTCTTCATAAAATCAGAAGGGGAAGATGGCGGCGTGCTGAGCTATGTGCTGTATGTGCTTGTGGCGGCAGCGGCGCTTCTGATGATGGTGTTTTCTCTGTCAAGCCCTGAAAGTCCGAACTTCCTGCCGAAGGATAAGAGATCACCCGCGGCGGGTATAACCGCGCTTATTGCCGCGGCTGCATACGGAGCGATCGGTGTATTCGGCTTCATTCATCCCGAAAGGCGTATTTTCGGAATGACGGAAGCGGTAACCGAAACGACCGTGGACTCAAGCGGACAGGTCGTTACAAATATCGTTTCCGCCTCGGAATCTCTTGATACGATCGGCGTAATATATATAGCGATAATGATCGTTATGGCGGTAACGTTCCTGTTTTATACTGCAGGCTTTTTCAGCGGTCAGAATTTTGCCGGAAGCTATGTCATGGTGCCCCTTATTCCCATACTGGGTTCGCTGGTGAGAGTGGTGCTTTCATTCATTGACAATACAAGCGATCCCGATATGAGCAGCAATTATTTTGAAACACTTGCAATGGTGTTCCTGATGCTGTTCTTTGTGTCCTCCGCAAAGCTTACGGTTGGCTCCGCAGGCAACTCCTCAAGATGGGCGATAGGAACAGGATGTGCGGCAATGTTTTTCATTGCGCTCAATTCCGTTGAGCCGATAATGGCACTTGCAGACAAACAGGCAGATTTTACAAAGCTTGCAACTCAGACCCATTTTGCAGTAGATATCGCATCGATCTTCTTTATACTCGGCTACTGCGTTTATATTGTAAATACTGATATCGAAGCATATCTTGAAGAATACAATGAAGACGAGGATGATGGCTACGGCGGTCCCGTGTCTTCCAGACCGACCCTGATTACAGGCGGCAGGAAAAACTCACGCAGTGAGCATTACATTCCCGAAATAGTAACAGTACAGACAGTTATGCCCTCTGCCCAGACAAAGGCACCGGGAATGCAGACTGCAAAATCAGGTACAGCATATTCAGCACCTGTTCCTCCCCGCCGTGACGGTGTTCCGACAGGAAGACAGCAGTCACAGCAGCGTCAGCGTGCAGGTTATTCAGCGCCTGTTCCGCCTCGAAGAGTACCTATAGGATATCGTCTTGAGGCAGACGAGCTTACCACAAGAGGCGCAGGAATGCAGGTTGCGGATCAGTTCCGTGTCCAGCGCAACGAAGCAAGGCGAAGGACCTCCAACCTTATCCGTTATGACGGTCTGGATGCTTTCAGATCGGAAATGAAGGGCGGACGAACCGCACTTGATGTTCTTGAATCCTCCAAAAATATCCCCGAGGAAGACACTTCACTCATCGGCATCAAGCCTATCAACCCCTTCGCAAAGGAAGCTGAAGTCCCGCAGGAGCCTTCTGTTGATCCTGCTGAGGCACAGCAGATGGGCGAGGAGCTTCAGAAGGATGTTGAGCAGATGTATGAAGCAGACCGCAGAAAGGGCGGCGACCGCAGAAGCGGAGAAAACGTCGGAGGCAGAAGAGCTACCGACAAGCAGCCTGAGCAGGTCATTGCAGCTCCCGATGAAAGCTCTCCCGATTATGATTACGAAGAAGAGACTGCCAATGCTCAGAAGCCGGAGGAAGAATACCGCGATGTAAAGCTCGGCGGCTCTCTTGACAGCAAGATGAAGAAGCGCCGTTCCACAGATAAGACAGCTCAGAATGAGCAGCAGAACCAGTTCCAGCAGAACATGAACATGGGCATGAATATGGGAATGAACATGGGAATGGGCTACGGCATGGGAATGGGTATGGGTTACGGCATGGGAATGGGTATGCAGAACCCTTACGATCCTTATGCGGGAATTGGAATGCAGAATCCTTACGGCAGCAGCGCCTTCGGAGGAGTCAATCCTTATGCATCAGGCATGAGCCAGATGGGTTACGGAACCGATGCGTATGAAGAAGATGATGACTACGAAGATGATGAATATTACTATGACGATGATTATGACGTAGAAACTGATGATTCCGATGAGTACGGCGATTACGACGAGGAATACGACGGTGACTACGACGAAGAGTACGATGACGGGTATTACGACGAGGACGGATATGTCGAATACGGCGACGAGTACGATGAGTATGATGATGAGTACGGCGAATACGATGACTACGACGAAGGCGATGAGTATTACGGCGATGACGATTCTGACTACTACGACGATGATGATGGCTACGGCACATATGATATGTCTGCCCAGGGCTGGGAATAATTAAAATGCGACAGGTGCTGCAAAGTTGTGGCACCTGTCTTCTTTTTTTACAAATTATTTTGCTTTTAAAGCATTCGCGTTCATAGTTTGTTTGTTGACGAGATATATATTTATTTGTATAATATTTAAGTTAGTATATAAGGGTCTGATGAACGGGCGGTAAATAAAGCCATAGTTCTCTTTCCCTCGGAGGTTATATTATGGAAGCAAACAGAATAGAAAAAATATTTGCGAAATTCAACACAGGTGATAAGTTCGTTTCGGCAGTGCCTTTTGGCGGCGGACATATCAATGATACATTCCTTGTGACCTGTGAAAACGGAAAGTATATTCTTCAGGGTCTTAATCATCATGTTTTCAAAGAACCTGAGCACGTTATGCACAATATAAAGCTTGTAACCGAGTATCTGGCAAAAAAGATCGAGGAACAGGGCGGAGACCCCAAGAGAGAGACCCTCAATCTTGTCAGAACCGTTGACGGAAACACCCATTATTATGATGGCGAAAAGGGCTTCTTCAGAGTGTTCCTGTTCATTGACGGTGCATCCTCCCATTCGGCAGTAGAAAAGCCTGAGCATTTCTACAATGCAGCTCGTTCTTTCGGCAGATTCCAGAAGATGCTGGCAGATTTCCCTGCTGAAAAGCTTTATGAAACTATCCCCAATTTCCACAACACCGTATCCCGTTACAACGATTTTGAAAAGGCTCTGGCTGAAGATAAAGCGCACAGAGCAGCCTTCATTGAAGACGATATAGCATTTATCAAAGAACGCAAGGATATGTGCTCCGTAGTACTTGACGCGATGGCAGAGGGAACCGTGCCCATGCGCGTTACCCACAACGATACGAAGTACGATAATATAATGATAGATGATGTGACCGGCGAGGGTATCTGCGTTGTTGACCTTGATACCGTTATGCCCGGCTCCATGCTCTATGATTACGGCGACTCCCTCCGCTTCGGCACCAACGCAGGAGCCGAGGACGAGAAGGATCTTTCAAAGGTCTGGTGTCGTCTCGACCTGTTCGAGGCATTCACCAAGGGCTACCTTGAGGAACTTCACGAGAGCATTACCGAAAGAGAGATTGAGCTTATGCCCTTCTCTGCAAGACTTATCACCTTTGAGTGCGGTATGAGATTCCTTACCGACTTCCTTAACGGCGACGTATATTTCAAGATCCATCATCCCAGCCACAACTTAGACAGAGCAAGAGCCCAGTTCAAGCTTGTTCGTGACATGGAAGAGCACGAAGAAGAAATGACAGCCATAGTAAACAGACTGAAGGAGAGTATTTGTAAATGATTAAGCCTGTACTTGACCCGAATTTCATGCCTGCGAGAGTCTGGAACGATGAGTTCTTAAAGACCGCAGACCGTCCCTTTTCCATCGCTGTAGAGCGTGAAGACGGACTGGTATTCAGAGTGGACACCTTCCTCGGTGACAACGAAAACAAGAACAATTTTTATGTTGAGAGAAAAGTAAAGCATATCCTTTGGGCTGCAGGCGGCTGGAAAGTCATGCTTGCAGGCGACCATAAGGTTTATGAGTTTATTGCAGACGCATATACCAAGGACGGTCTCCGTGCCTTTGACGTCGATTTCTGGGGTACTGTCTACCAGAAGGAGTTCGTAGTTGAGGAGCGTTCCTTTGAAGATATGCCCGAAAGCTCCATAAATCCCCTGCCCTTCGGTCGTCACCTTGACGGTTGCCGTGTCGGTTTTGATGCAGGCGGAAGCGATATAAAGGTATCCTCCGTTGTTGACGGCGAGGTTGTATTCTCTCAGGAGATCGTATGGAATCCCAAGGTAACCTCCGACATCAATTACCACTACGACAATGTCAAGGCTGCAATCGAGCTTGCAGCTTCTAAGATGCCCAGATGTGACGCTGTCGGCGTTTCCTCTGCAGGCGTTATCGTAAAGAGCAGACCCATGCAGTGCTCTCTCTTCATGGAAGTACCCAAGGATACCGACGAGCAGAAGGAGCTCTGCCGCAATCTCTATATCGAAACAGGTAAGAGACTGGGAGTTCCCATGGTAGTTGCAAATGATGGCGACATCGCTGCACTTGCCGCGTCCATGGCACTTGACAAGAATGCTATCCTCGGCATCGCAATGGGTACCAGCGAAGCAGGCGGCTATGTTGACCGCAACGGCTTCGTAACAGGCTGGCAGAATGAGCTTGCATTCGCTCCCGTTGATTACAACACCAACGCAGAGCGTGATGACTGGTCTCAGGACTTCGGTGTAGGCGCAAGCTATTTCTCTCAGTATGCAGTTATCCGCCTTGCAGGATACGCAGGCATCGAGCTTGACGAGAGCTTTACCCCTGCACAGAAGCTTTCCTATGTTCAGAAGCTTCTCGAAGAGGGCGACAAGAGAGCCGAGCAGATTTTCGAGAGCATCGGAACATATTTCGGCTACGGCGTTGCAAACTATACCCAGTTCTATGATGTTGACTATATCCAGATCTCAGGCCGAGTTACTTCCGGCAGAGGCGGCGAGCTTATCCTTGAGAAGGCAAAAGAGCTTCTCGCTTCCGAGTATCCCGAGATCGCAGAGAAGGTCACAATCTTCCTTCCCGGTGAGTACGAGCGCAGAATCGGTCAGTCCGTTGCTGCGGCAAGCCTTGTAAAACTTTAATTTAAAAGCTAAGGAGCAATACAATGCGTATTAATAACATTAAAATCAACGGTAAGTTGTGCGATGTAGTAGTCGAAAACGGTGTTATCACCGAAATCGCTGCACCGAATAGCGGTGAAGGCATTGACTTCGGCGGCAAGACTGCAATTCCCGGTCTTGTTGATATCCACACCCACGGCTGCACAGGCTTTGACACCATGGATGCAAAGTTTGAGGAAATGTGCGAATTCCTCGCAAAGAACGGCACAACCTCCTGGTGTCCCACAACCATGACCATGGATTACGAGTCCATTTCCAAGGCAATGAATGCCAATACCGATTGCAAGGGCGCAGAGATTCTGGGCTTCCACATGGAAGGACCCTATATCTCACCCAAGGCAAAGGGCGCTCAGAATGAGAAGTTCATCAAGGCTCCCGATATTGACGAGTTCAATACCCTTCCCAATATAAAGATGGTCACCATCGCTCCCGAGCTTGAGGGCAGCATGGACTTTATCAAGAAGTGCAATGCAGTTGTATCCATCGGCCACACCGCTTGCGACTATGACACCGCTATCGAGGCTATTGAAAACGGCGCAGCTTGTCTGACCCATACCTTCAACGCAATGCCTCCCATTCACCACAGAAATCCCGGCCCCATTCCTGCAGCAGCAGAGAAGCAGATCCATGTTCAGGTTATTTCTGACGGTCTCCATCTGCATAAGTCCATCGTTCTCATGCTCTATAAGCTTTTTGGCGCAGATAAGATGGTTCTTATCAGTGACTCCATGAGAGCGACAGGTCTCTGCGATGGCGAGTATGAGTTCGGCGGTCAGCCCATAATCGTAAAGGACAGCGTGGCAAGATGCCTTGACGGTGCAATCGCAGGCAGCACCAGCACACTCTTCATGTGCGTAAAGAAGGCAATCGAGTTCGGCATTCCCTTTGAGGACGCTGTAAAGATGGCTACCGAGACCCCTGCAAAGCACATCGGCGTAAACAATAAGGGTGTCCTTGCTGTGGGCTATGATGCAGACATCATCATTCTTGATGAAAATCTCGATATTGACACAGTATTTGTAAAGGGCGAAAAAATCGCATAAATAACGGTTTCCAAAGGGATTCTCCCTTTGGCGGGTTAAAAGGGCAGAGCCCTTTTCAGGGGTTTGGGGCAGAATGCCCCAACTCATAATTGTTTATATAAAACTCCGCTTGAAAGCGGAGTTTTTTGCTGTGTGCCATTAACTTTATATAGTATATATGTTAAATTTTAAGTTGACAAAATCGATAGATATGCTAAAATTATCAGGTAATTAACTTAATACGGACGCATAGCTCAGCTGGTTAGAGCGCCTGCTTCACACGCAGGAGGTCGGGGATTCGAGTTCCTCTGCGTCCACCATGAAAAAAGCTCCTTTTATTTACCGATAAAAGGAGCTTTTTTTCAATAATATCCGTTCACGTCGGAATGGTTGATAATTAAACCACATAAATCACCTTGATATAATCAGTTCGATAAACCTGAATTTGAGAAGTAATTATCAAATCATCAAGTCGCAGCATATGCAGAATAATATTTATGCGTTTTAATATTATCAATAAATAATCAGACAGTAGAATGAATTATGGCAATCAACAGCTATGTAGATTTCGGTATGAAAAATGAGATCCTTTTTCAGGCTTTGGAAAAGATCGGTGTTAAGTTCAATGCGGATGAAAGTTAATGCAAACTCTCATCGGGAGAAGTCTATGAGTTTTGGAAAGAGGATGGATAAAGACACTGAAGAAGAATTTGCTGTCCGTAAAATTTTACGGGATGGAATCTGGGTAGAACAGTAAAAAACCAAGAAGTATATTCAGAAGATTAATTATTGTTGAAAATATGAGAGTGACTGCTTGAGTTTTTTCGCTGTCAGTAGACAACTCCCAATTAATCTGACTGATACCTTTTTGCTTTTCTCATCTCACTTTACGCACTGCCACATAGCTCATAGGTATGTAAAATCCCCTCTTTTGCCGGGCGGCAAAAGAGGGGATTTATTGTATCAGGACTTATCAGAACTCTATTTCTTTAAGGTCGAGCATACCGTCTCCCGAATACTTAAGATATATAGCTCCGTCACCGTTTTCAAAGCTCACTTTTGCAGTGAGCTTTGTCCATTTTTCCGCAGGTGCAATATCAAACTCACCTATAACTTCACCGTCTATGGAATGGGATACAGTAAGCTTTCCCTTTGCGTTTCCGCGATACACTATGCTGAATCTGCTGTTATTATCAAAAGCAAAATACTTATAGCCTATCAGTGTTCCGTCTGCGATCTCGGCAATGAATCTGTCCTCACCGTCGTGATTTACATTGGGGAAACTGATAGTATATATGCTGTTTGAGCCGTGAGGCATATGACCGTTTGTTATGTTGCAGGCGATAGGGGCAGGGTAGACACCCTCAGCAATGAGAGCGCCGCCGTTGAGACCGCAGGAGGTTATCTCAACCTGATCTATTGAGCCGTCGGGCTTTATTTCGATTCTCTCGGCGCAGGCCTGTCGGCTGTAGTCGGACTTATGGGTAAGTCTATGATAGAAAACATACCACTGACCGTTTATATATTCAATGCTGCCGTGGGTGGTGCCTGTCATATTGAGTCTGTCCTTGCTGCTTCTGCCGTTGAAACCAACATCACCGTTTGAAACGATAGTGCCGCCGAAAACAAAATCTTTGTCGGGATATTTACTGGTGGCGTAGCAAAGCTCGTGGTTCTGCATTGAGGAATAAATAAAATAATATGTATCCTCTATCTTTCTTATGGACGCCGCCTCAAAGAATGGGTGCTCATCGAAGGTGGTTCCCTTTACTCTGTAGGGGATTATATGCTTTGCTTTTTCCTTTACCGTCAGCATATCGTCCTCAACGACTACCATGCATGGACCCATGACGCTGTCCTTTTTCGCCATTTCGATTATTTCGTTTCTGCTCTTTCCGAACATCCCCATTTCGGACTGAATATGCTCCTCGTTTTCAAAGAAGCCTTCTTCTTCCTCGAAGGGATACTGAGTGCCGTAATAAATGCGTATAGTGCCATTGTCGTTGATTACGCCCGGGTCAAAACAGACATAGTCGAGCATGGGAGTTCCGTCGGGATTCTTAACATAGCCGAGATACTTATATTCGCCTGCGGGAGTATCACACACCGCGACACTTATGGGTCCGTGGTAGCCGCCGTGTCCGAAATCTCCCGACATGCAGTAATAAAGATAATATCTGCCGTCGTTGCCTCTTACAACGTCGGGAGCATACATATACTTTCTGTTTTCATAATCGGGGTCCTGAGAGGCGCGGTAGATAACGCCCTCGCACTTCCAGTCGGTCAGATCGTTTACGGGAGCTGAATATACAGTGTAATCCAGCATACAGAAGGTCTCGCCGCCCTCCTTGTCGTGAGAACCGTAGAGATACACCCTGTCGCCGAAAACATGGGGCTCACCGTCGGGAATACACTCATAAAGAGGCAGATAAGGATTGTAAACCTGTTTTTTATTCATAACTGATTTCTCCATGGATTAGTTTTGTTACTTTGTATTGTAACATGAATTTGAAAATTTTCAATCCGTTTTATAAAGTTTTACCGACATTTTTGCAAAGCCATTTTGCAACACCGTCAGAGTCGTTGCTTTCAATTACACCCGTCGCTATAGCTTTAAGCTCACGGACGGCATTTTCCACCGCATAGCATTCATCGGAAATGCGGAACATGGGAATATCATTTATCGCATCGCCGAAAGATACTATCCTGTCACAGTCCCACAGCTTTTTTAGCTTTTCAATGGCGTTTGCCTTTGTTGCTCTTTTCGGCATTATCTCAAACCAGTATTCGGGGCGGTTAAGCTCCTGCTGAAAGGTACAGGTATATTCTTCGTTGCCTTTGATTGCCTCATATGCACTGAGCAGCTGTTCTCTTTCGCCTATACAGGTAAAGTAGAAAACATCACCGTCAAAAAGATTTCTGCCGTCCGAGAGAGGACGAAGCCGCCGGTCGCCCTGCCTTTTACCGAGATAGTGCAGAGTGCCTTCCGTTTCCGTACCGTGAACCCACGAAACTTTTTCGATACCGTCCACGAAAGAATAGACGAGCGGGCTGATGCCGTGCTCATAAAGAAGGCGGCTGATATGCTCCGTTTGCTCTTTGGTGAACCATTCCGATGAGATTATCTCTCCGCTTTCGGGTTCGAATATAAAGGTACCGTTATAGGCGATCACGGGCACCTTTGCGGAAAGTCCCTCTGTGACGACCGAGGCGGAAACAAGGGAACGTGCGGTGGCATAGGTAAAGAGCACCCCATGCTCCACCAGAGAATTGACCGTATTCAGGGTGTATTCGCTGAGTCTGCTTTCGGAATTGAGCAGAGTGCCGTCAAGGTCTGTTACATAGAGTGTCTTCATTTACATTCTCTCCAGCAGATAATCAGCCATTTCTTCCGTGGTTGCCCATGAGGTTGTTATGCGTACTATGCTGCTGTGCTCATCATATGCGCCCCAGTTGTCAAGCACCGCTTCACTGCCAAGTTCCGAGAGCTTTTCGTTTGGGATTATAAAGAACTGCTGATTTGTATAGGAATCAAGGTAAAGCTTATAGTTCTTTTCAAGCAGTGCGTTCTTTATCTTCATTGCAAGCCTGTCTGCATGGTCAGCGATTTTTATATAAAGATCATCTGTAAAAAGAGTATCAAACTGTATTCCGAGAAGCCTTCCCTTGGCGAGCATTGCTCCGTGCTGTTTGGTTTCGGTGAAAAATCTGTCGCCGAGTCCTTCACGGGTAAAAACCACAGCCTCACCGAAAAGCGCACCTGCCTTTGTACCGCCGATATAGAAAACATCGCAGTATTCTGCAATGTCGGAAAGGGTCACATCTGTATTGCAGGAGGCAAGGGCGTAGCCAAGCCGTGCGCCGTCAAGAAACAGCTTCATGCCGTATTCGTCGCAGACCTCACGCAGTGCTTTCAGCTCAGCCTTGCTGTACAGTGTTCCGTACTCCGAGGGGTGAGAAATATATATTGCACCGGGAGTTACCATGTGCTGCCATGTTGCGTCTGCGTAAAATGCTTTCATGTAATCCCTTGCAGAGTCAGCATTTATTTTTCCGTCTGTCGCAGGGACGGTCAGCACCTTGTGTCCGGAATACTCTATTGCTCCTGCCTCATGAACGCTGATATGACCTGTATCGGCAGAAAGAACTCCCTCGTAGTTTCTAAGAATGGAGTCAAGAACAGTATAGTTTGTCTGTGTGCCTCCCACCATGAAATACACCTTTGCGGTTTCGCATTTGCAGGCTTTTTTTATTTTCTCCTTTGCGGATGTGCAGTAATCGTCCATTCCGTATCCGACAGTCTGTTCAAGATTGGTTTCGAGCAGTCTTTTCATTATTTCGGGATGCGCACCCTCGAGATAGTCGCAGTTGAATCTGTACATTTTTTACCTCCGATTACAGAAATATCAATACCAATATATTATATATTTCCGTATATATAATTACAAGGGATTAATTTGCATACAAAAACTCATCACATATTGCATATTCCGACAAGATATGGTATACTTACCTGGCAACAAATACATAATATCAGAAAGGAATGTATCACATGGCTGAAAGAAGAGAGCGTCAGGTAATTGACGTAAACAGCGGTACAACAACCGTTAAGAAGAAAACCAGAAAGTCCCCCACCGATAAGAAGACCTCTGCAGAAGCAAAGGTAACCAAGAAGGCCATCATCACCCCTGAGAACAGAAAAAAGGCTGTTAAGTACAGAATCGGTGCAGTAGTTCTCTGGCTTCTGGGTGTAGCCGCTGAGGTTCTCACTATCCTCATCTTCAACCGCACCATTTATCTCCCCGGCAACCTTCTCACCTACATACTCATCGGTCTCGGCGTAGACCTGGCATTCGTAGTGATCGGTTCGATCCTCTGGAAGAAGTCCAACCGTCTTGATCCTGCATCCGAAAAGAACAAGCTGAAGTTCTTTCTCTGGAACAACATGGGTCTCTTTGCAGCAATCGTCTGCTTTGTTCCCCTTATTATCCTTCTCCTCAAGGAAAAGGATCTCGATCCCAAGGTAAAGAAGATCGCTACCATCGTTGCTATCGTCGTTGCTCTTATCGCAGGTGCAGCTTCTATCGACTGGAGCCCTGTTTCCGCTGAGGATCTCGCTCAGGCTCAGTCTGATGCTGATGCTTACTCCATCGACGGCAATGTTTACTGGACTCAGTTCGGCAAGTGCTATCACCTTGATGAGTACTGCAGTTCTCTCAATAACTCCGCAAAGCTCTACAAGGGCAGTGTCGATCAGGCATTTGAGGCAAACCGCAGCAAGCCCTGCAGCTTCTGTGCATCTCCCGAGGCTCTTGAGCTCTATGCAAACCAGTCCGAAGACCTTGATGTCAGCTACAGCGACATTTTTGATTCCGATGAGCGCGTAACTGAGACTGATATTTTTGAATAATTCAGAAAGGACGAAATATAATGAGTCTGTTTTCCATTATTGATACCAGAGCACCCAGCACCGAGGAGATCCTTGCTGTTGAAAATGAATACGATGAAAACGGCGAAATAAAGGAGCCCTCCTGGGTAGACACCTATGAGCTTGAGACCGAGTTTTCTCTCCAGCGTCTTGCAGGCACCTTCGGTGTTCTTTCCATCGTCTTCGCGCTTCTCGGAATTTTCCTCAGTGTATGGCTTGCTTTCACTACCGTTGAGGGCGTTTTCTCCGCATACAGTGCGATCATTCTCGTAGTAGGTCTTGCGGTGACCGCTCTTGTCTTTGCTGTCCTCAGACTTGCCCGTGCATTCGTAAACTATATGCTTGTAAGACTCCTTCAGAACGAAGAAGATTGATAAGAAATGATCATCAAAAATGCCCGACTTTCTAAGTCGGGCATTTTTTTATAAAAAGCGAAAATATATGCTCTGGGAAAAATCCCACAAAGAGCATATATTTGTATATTGAAAAACAACAAGTATTGTGATATTATTGTCAGGCTAAAGAATAATATCTGCAGAAAAGATGAATACAGGGAGGGAACTGATATGAAAAAAATAGTAATTCCCGTAGTGGCAGTTCTTCTGCTTCTTGGCGGCATGATAGGATACGGAATTGCACGTTCCACAGAATTTATGACCTATCAGCGTCAGTGCAGCGGTCATATTATCTATCTCGCACAGGAGGGCGGCGATGTTGTGGCAGAGAGCACCGACGGTACCAAAACTCTGCTGACATTCCGCAATACAGATGCATTTATGAATGCGGCGACCCGTTCCGAGGCTGAATTCATGCTGTTTGTAACGGGACTTGGCGATATGCAGAAGATTACCGTCACATTCCCTGATGATGCAAAATTTGAAGTGTTTGACGGGGGAGGGGAAGGCAAGAACGATGTAGCTTACGTCAGACATACCTACAAGGGAAAGAGCAAGCTTTTCCGTATAAAGGGCTACAAGACTTTCAGTCGTGTAAGCAGCTGTATTTCCCCGAACGGATGGAACGGTAGCAATAAAATTATAGAGTAAATATTTACAATATGGAAAATTGACAGACGATACACAGCATATTGTGGTTTTATTCTCTTTTGTGGTTTTGTTTTCAAATTGTTCTTATTTTTTATGATTTTATTTGACAAATGCAATAAAAAATCTTATAATATTAGTGTCTAACAATTCAATTTGACGGAGTGAAGCGGTGAACTTTAAAACTTTGAAGTGCTGACTCCGCGTTGCATTTCAGTTACGACAGGAAAGGTGCAATTTATGTCATCTCGCAAATATGCCAATGATTACCGTCTTGAAAATATCGAGACCAAGTCGGGAAAATTAAAGACTGTGGCGGTATACGGCGGAGCGTCATATGTATTTGAAGCAGGTGCTGAAACTCTCGCTGCGGCAAAAAAACAGCTTGCAGGATGCGTTCTGGTTTTTTGGATAGCCCAGCTTACCGCACTGTTTCTGAATACCCGATGTGCAAGATGTATGTGGGTTATCATGCCTCAGGCATTTGCGCTTCTTGCATTCGGCTTTGTCAGCGTAGCGGTATGGATGCTTATCCGCGCCGATGATAAAATGACAAGGGAATATGCACAGAAGACCCGTGACCGCTTTTCGGGCGGCTCACTGATGGCGATGCTTTTAAACGGAACGGCTCTCATCGGCTCGCTGATAGCTGCGGTTATGTTCCGCAAGGAGCTTTATCTCCCTGCCGATATTTTCTATATTACTCTTACAGCCCTGGCTCAGGCTGTATGCATCTTCTCTTTCATAAAGAGAGATGTCGTCAGGATCAGAGCCCTGGACGGAGCGGCAAAGAAATAAGCTTTTGCCTCGTCCGGTTTTAATCTATGTAATATATCCTTACAGTAAGGATGTATAAAAATTTATCTGGAGGAAAACAAAATGAAGAAAACACTCAGCAAGATTGTTGCTCTTCTGCTTGCTTCCGTTCTTCTCCTTTCCGCATTCGCAGGATGCGCTAAGGACGAGGCTAAGGAGCCTGCAAGTGCAACAGACGTCACCGCAACTGACGTTGCAGTTGACGAGTATCAGGGTGCCGACATTCTGGTAGTCGGTTACTCCAACTTCTCCGAAAAGTTCAGCCCCTTCTTTGCAGACTCTGCATACGATCAGGACGTAGCATCCATGGTATCCCTTGGTCTGCTCGGCACTGACCGTGAAGGCAACGTCGTTCTCAACGGTATTGAGGGCGAAGTCAGAGCTTACAACGGCACCGAGTACACCTATGACGGCATCGCAGACTGCGAGATCGTTGAGAATGCTGACGGCACCGTTGACTACAAGATCACCATGCGTGAAGACATCGTCTTCTCTGATGGCACTCCCATGACCATCGATGATGCTATCTTCTCCCTCTACGTACTCTGCGATCCCACCTACGACGGAAGCAGCACCTTCTATGCTCTTCCCATCAAGGGTATGGACGAGTACCGTGCAGGTATGAGCGCTAAGTGGCAGCTCATCTTCGCTGACCTCGCTGCAGGCAACGATACTTCCGCTTCCACTTTCTACACTGCTGACGAGGCTGCTGATTTCCTTAAGGCATTCGACGTTGCAGGTACCAACTTTGCACAGGAAATCGTTGACTACTGCATCGCTAACTATGCTTCCTACGGCGCAGTTGACGTAGCTACCGCTGCTCCTCTCTGGGGCTATGATCTTGGCGAAGGTGCAACCGCTGCTGATTTCTGGGCAGCAATCTTTGCTAACTTCGGTTACAACCTCAGTGCTGAGGACGGCCTCAACTACGAGTCCGCAGGCACCGCTCTCGAGACCTTCATCGCTGACGAGCTCACCGCTAACTATCCTGCACTTGCATCCGCAGTACAGACCGGCGAGTCCGCTGCTAATATCGAA
Source organism: Acutalibacteraceae bacterium (assembly GCA_045534445.1). Classification (GTDB taxonomy): domain Bacteria; phylum Bacillota; class Clostridia; order Oscillospirales; family Acutalibacteraceae; genus JAISGQ01. Next base: position 98,692 of record JAZSJQ010000060.1, on the reverse strand, counting down.
GGTATTAAGAAGACCGGCGATTACTCCATGACCGTTACCCTCACCGAGGTTGACGCAACCGCTATTTATCAGATGGGTCAGACCGTTGCTCCTATGCACTACTACGGCGACAAGGCTCTCTATGATTACAACAACAACAAGTTCGGCTTCGTAAAGGGCGACCTCTCCTCTGTCAAGGCTAAGACCACCAAGCCCCTCGGCGCAGGCGCATACAAGTATGTAAGCTACGAGAACGGTATCGTTACCTTCGAGAAGAACGACCTTTACTACAAGGGCGCTCCCAAGATCACCAACATCCTTTTCCAGGAATGCTCCGACGCTGATAAGCTCACCGGTGTTGCTACCGGCAGCTTCGACGTTTCCGATCCTTCCATCAGCGAGGACGTTGTAAAGTCCATCAAGGAATACAACAAGAGCGATTCTCTCACCGGTGACGTTATCACCACCAACACTGTTGATAACCTCGGCTACGGCTACATCGGTATCTGCTCCAAGACCGTCAACGTTGGCGGCATCCAGGACAGCGCTGAGTCCAAGAATCTCCGTAAGGGCTTCGCTACCCTCTTCTCCGTATATCGTGACACCGTTATCAACTCCTACTACGGTGAGCGCGCATCCGTTATCCAGTACCCCATCTCCAACACCTCCTGGGCAGCTCCCAAGCCTGCTGACGAGGGTTATGCAATTGCATACTCCGTTGACGTAGACGGCAACCCCATCTACACCGACGACATGAACGACGAGCAGAGATTCGAGGCTGCTCTCCAGGCTGCAATCGGCTTCTTCAAGGCTGCAGGCTACACCTGGGACGAGGCTTCCGGTAAGTTCACCGCTGCTCCCGAGGGCGCTTCCCTCACTTACGAATTCACCATCCCCGCTGACGGTGTTGGTGACCACCCCGTATTCGGCGTTGCAACCGCAGCTTCCGATGCTCTTAAGGGCATAGGCATTGACCTCCAGGTCAACGACCTTGCTAACTCTTCCGTACTTTGGGATGCTCTCGATGCTAACACCTGTGAAATCTGGGCAGCAGCATGGGGCGCAACCGTTGATCCTGATATGTATCAGATCTATCACAGCTCCAACGTTGCAGGCGTAGAAGGCAGCACCAGCTCCAACCACTACTGCATCCAGGATGCTCAGCTCGACGAGCTTATCATCGCTGCACGTTCCAGCCTTGATCAGAGCTATCGTAAGGCTACCTACAAGCAGTGCCTCGATATCATCCTTGACTGGGCTTGCGAAATCCCCACCTATCAGAGACAGAACTGCATCATCTTCTCCACCGAGCGTGTAAACATGGAGACTGTAACTCCTGACATCACCACCTTCTGGGGCTGGATGAATGACATTGAGCTTCTCGAGATGAACCCCAAGGCTGAATAATCGACAGATTATATAGGAATTATATAATTTAGTTCTGATTACAAAAGCTTTAAGCAAAATTTTCGTCATCAGCGCCCGAAAGGGCGCTGATGACCCCGTTTTGTATAATGCGTAGTTTTTACTGGTCCCTTTGTCAGTTCATTTATTGATTCTTTGCGGGGTCAGTTATTCCGCTCCGACACCAAAGGACAATCTCTTTTTGGCAGGTGTGTTTTATGACAAAATTCATAATTAAGCGTTTACTGACCTGTACAGTAATACTCTTTTTCGTAATGTTTATAGTATATGTCCTCATGTACTCACTCCCCTCGAGTTACGTTGAGACCATGGCACGTGAGATGGCGGCAAGACCCGGCTCTCAGAAGAGTGCTGCTCAGTGGATCGAGGAGCTCAACGCCCAGTACGGTCTGGACAAGGGTGTTTTTGAGGGCTATCTCACATGGCTGAAGTCCGCTGTAAAGGGCGAATTCGGCGAAAGCTGGGCTTATACCGTTCCTGTTACCGAGAAGTTCCAGGACGTTATCTGGTACAGCTTTATCCTCGGCGCGATCTCCTTTGTATTTGAGATCATCATTGCTATACCCCTCGGTGTTATAGCAGCAAGAAAGCAGTATAGCCTGACTGACTATACGATAACAGTTGTCTCCCTTATAGGTATTTCATTGCCTACCTTCTTCACGGCTATCATGCTGAAAATGATTTTCGCTGTTCAGCTTAAATGGTTTGATATAGGCGGATTCCAGAGCCGTGATCATCTTAACATGACTGCTGTCGGGCAATTCTTTGATACAGCAGCTCACTTTGTACTGCCCGCATTGACTTTGACAATCGTCAGCATCGGTGGTCTTATGAGATATACCCGCGCAAACACCCTTGAGGTGCTCAACGCTGATTATATCCGTACCGCACGCGCAAAGGGTCTCTCCGAGCGTAAGGTCATAGGCTACCATGCGTTCAGAAATACGCTTATTCCTATTGTTACCATTCTCGGCGGCTCACTGCCCGGCCTCTTCTCCGGTGCAATGATCACCGAGCAGCTCTTCTCGATCCCCGGTATCGGTCAGGTATCCTACCAGGCTATGGTCCGCGGTGATATTCCGTTTACAATGTTCTATCTGGCGTTTATTTCTATCCTTACGCTGCTTGGAACACTTATTTCCGATATTCTTTACGCGGTCGTTGATCCTCGCGTAAGAGTTCATTAAGGAGGTGTGACATGAAAACCAAGAATTTCAATGAAGTCTTAAAGGCTAAAGAAGCTCAGGAAAGCACTCGCTCTCCGCTTCAGGACGGCGTTATCGCTCTTGATGACACTCAGCGTGTCAAGGTGCTCAGCCCCGGTCGAATGGTCTTCAACCGTTTCGTCCGAAATAAACTTGCTATCGCAGGTACTCTTATTCTGGTTCTGATGTTCACCTTCTCCTTCCTCTGTCCGCTTTTCTATTCCTACGGTCAGACAGAGATCTTCTACAAGTACGACAAGCTTTCAGTTGACTACGCCAGCGTTGCTGAGCGTACATCCTACACCAACTATGTTGTTGATGAGGACGCTGAGATCCATTACACTGTCAAGAACATGATCACCTCCTACATCTCTGAGATGGAGGCAAACGGCGAGACCGAGCGTGAGATCGTTGACGAGAACAGCGGTAATGTTTACCACCTCAGCAAGCTTGGCGATAAGACCTATCAGCTCAGCGGTATGCTCATCATCAACGAGGGAACCCTCGAGGGCATCAGCAATATCGCAAGCTATAACGGACGAAATAAGTCCTTCATGTATGCCGCAGGCTATGAAGCATCCCCCGAGCTTGAAAAGGCTCTCTCCGATGCGATAGCTTCCAAGGCTACAAGTGTTACCGTAAATGATGTTACCTACTTTGTTGAGTCTGCAGGCAAGGGCTTCTATAATGTCCTTGATACCTCTGCAGCTGCAATGACACTCGCTGACGGCACTGCTGCAGACAGTGAGCTTATCGACATCATTCTCCATAACATCGGCGGTTCCTTTGAGTACAACGGAAACAAGTACTCTGCTGTAAAGAACGCTAACGGCACCATCTCTCTCCAGAGCTACGGTGCTGCACAGCCTCTTATCGTCAGCTCCCTCTTCGTTTTCGACGGCTATGCTGTCGGTCAGCAGTTCTCCGATGAGTTCAAGGCAAACGCTCTTGTCGCTCTCTACGGTGAGAAGAAATTCACTGCTGACGGTGTTGATTACACCGTTAAAACAGAGGACGGCGACCATGTGATCTACAAGGGCAGCGAAAAGTTCGCAGAGCTTGGTAAGTACAGTATCCGCCGCTACAGCGGTGAGGACTCACTCTCTCTTGATTTCAAGGAAGCAGCAAGTGCTACAGTTGACTCCATGCTCGAGAATAAGGTGAATACAGGTTCCTTCACCTTTAATCTTCCCCGTATCAATGAAGACGGTGTATACGTCTACGATGAGGAAGGCAACCTCATCACTGAGGAATCCACCATCACTGTTACCCGTAAGGAAGGTCAGTTCGTTCTTAACTGCGATCAGGTAACCTACCTTATCGATATCTATGCAGAGCCCTCCAAGGCTCATATCTTCGGTACTGATGCCGACGGTATGGACATTCTCGCCCGTATGATGTACGGTGGCCGTGTCTCCCTTATGGTTGGCTTCGTTGTTGTTATCATCGAGCTCCTTATCGGTGTTGTTCTCGGCGGTATCGCAGGTTTCTTCGGCGGCTGGGTCGACACTCTCATCATGAGACTTGTTGATATTTTCTACTGCATCCCTTCGATGCCTATTCTTATCATTCTCGGTGCTATGTTCGATGCACTGAAGATGGATTCCTACACACGACTTATCTGGATGATGGCTGTTCTGGGCTTCCTTGGCTGGGCAGGCGTTGCACGTATGGTTCGTGGTCAGATACTCTCTCTCCGTGAGCAGGAGTTCATGACCGCTGCTGAGGCAACAGGTCTTTCCACCTCAAGACGTATCTTCAGACACCTTATCCCCAATGTTATGCCTCAGCTCATCGTTACCGCAACAATGGGTCTTGGCAGCGTTATCATCACCGAATCCACCCTGTCTTTCCTCGGTCTCGGCGTTAAGCACCCGCTGGCAACATGGGGTACGATGATCAACTCCATCACCTCGTCCAACGAGAACATGATTCGTTACGCATATATCTGGATCCCCGTCGGATCGCTTATCTGCCTCACTGTTATCGCATTCAACTTTGTCGGTGACGGTCTGAGAGATGCATTCGACCCGAAAATGAAGTAAGGAGGCGGTTAATAATGAGTGAGAGCAAGTCCAAATCCGGCTCCAAGAAAAGCTCCTATATCTCCGGTAAAGAGTCGCAGAGAATTATTAAATTTAACCGCAAGCTGACTCGCAAGCTGGAGAAGCAGAGAGAAAGTGCTAAGAGCAATCCCGATCTCTACACCGTAGAGATGAAGGATCCCAATAACGTTGTCGAGTTCGACAATATGTGCACCTATTTCTTTACTGATATCGGTACAGTAAAGGCTGTAGACGGCATCAGCTTTGAAGTTCCCAAGAAGACCACTGTCGGTGTCGTTGGTGAGTCAGGCTGCGGAAAGAGTGTTACCTCTCTTTCCCTTATGCAGCTCCTCCAGCGCCCTCAGGGTCAGACTGTCGGCGGACAGATCCGCTTTAATTTAGGTGACGGCAAGGGCTATAACATTGTCAATACTCCCACTGAAGCCATGCAGGCTATCCGCGGAAACAAAATGGCAATGATATTCCAGGAGCCCATGACAAGCCTTAATCCGGTCTTCAAGATCGGTCAGCAGCTTGACGAAGTCATGCAGCTTCACGGCGAGGTTCTCTTCGGAGAAGACTCCACCGATGAGAAGAAGCTTTCCAAGGAAGAAAAGAACAAGCGCAAGGCACTCATCAAGGAGCATTCCATCGATATGCTCAAGATGGTCGGTATCGCAAACAGCGAGGGTGTTTACAATATGTATCCCCACGAGCTGTCCGGCGGTATGCGTCAGCGTGTAATGATCGCTATGGCTCTTTCCTGTAATCCTGAGCTTATCATCGCTGATGAGCCCACTACCGCGCTTGACGTTACCATTCAGGCACAGATCCTTGATCTCCTTAAGAATCTTAAGGACAAGATCGGCAGCTCCATCATGCTCATCACCCATGATCTGGGCGTTGTTGCTGACATGGCTGACTACGTTGTAGTCATGTATGCAGGCCGTATTGTTGAAAAGGGTCTTGCCCGTGAGATATTCCATAATCCGTCTCACCCCTACACCATTGGTCTTATGAAGTCCAAGCCTGTTGTAGGTCAGAAGGTTGACGAGCTTTACAATATCCCCGGCAGTGTTCCCAACCCTGTCGATATGCCCAACTACTGCTACTTCCGTGACAGATGCGAATACTGTACTGAGGCTTGCAGCGGCAAGTATCCGCCAACCTATAAAATCAGTGATACACACTATGTAGCCTGCTATCGTTTCAAGGAAACCGGTGAAGAAGTTGGCTATCCCCAGTCTGTAAATGTGGAGGAGTTGTAATATGAGCGAGCAAATCAAAACTACAGTGGAAGAGACTGCAGTGGATAATGCCGGCAGCAACTCCGATGATATTCTTGTTGTCAAGAATCTGAAGAAGTATTTCCCCATCAAGTCTTCCTTCTTCAAGTTCACTATCGGCAATGTCAAGGCTGTTGATGATGTTTCCTTCTCTATCAAGAGAGGTACCACAATGGGTCTTGTCGGTGAATCCGGCTGCGGAAAATCCACCATCGGACGTACCATTCTTCGTCTGCACGAAAAGACCTCCGGTGATGTATACTTCAACGGAGTGGACATTTTCAAGCTCAATCGTGATGAGCTTCGCGAGATGCGTCCGAAGATTCAGATAATTTTTCAGGATCCCTATTCAAGCCTTTCTCCCCGTCTTCCCATCGGTGAGATCATCGGTGAGGCAGTCCGCGAGCATAAGATCGTTCCTGAGGAAGAGCACGATGCTTATATCAGCAGAATAATGAAGGCATGCGGTCTTCAGGAGTATCATAAGGCAAGATATCCTCATGAGTTCTCAGGCGGACAGAGACAGAGAATCTGTATTGCCCGTGCTCTTGCACTCAATCCCGATTTCATTCTCTGTGACGAGCCTGTATCCGCTCTTGACGTTTCCATTCAGGCACAGATCATCAACCTTCTCAAGGATCTTCAGAAGGAATTCGGACTTACCTATCTGTTCATTTCCCATGACCTTTCGGTTGTTCAGCACATTTCTGACACTGTTGGCGTTATGTACCTCGGTTCAATGGCAGAGTATGCAGATACAGATACACTGTTCGACAATCCTCTGCATCCCTACACAAAGGCACTTTTCTCTGCTATCCCTGTGCCTGACCCCGATGCAAAGATGAACAGAATCATTCTGGAGGGAAGTATTCCTTCTCCTGCAAATCCGCCCAAGGGCTGTAAGTTCCATACCCGCTGCTCTCAGTGCATGGAGATATGCAGTCAGAAGACACCTGAATTCCGTGAGGTTGAACCCGGACACTTTGTTGCCTGCCACCTTTATAACGACAAATGAGTAAGGAAAAGAAAAACAAAACTACCTTTGAAGATGACGGCAGAACGATTGCCAACATGAATGTCGAAGGAATGCCCTGGTACAGAGCTCCCTCTGCTGCATCCTCCGTATCCGATGAAGAAGGATCTTCGGGAAAGAAGGAACAGCCTGAGCAGCTTTCAAAAGAAGGGCAGCGTGCAATGACCGGCGGAATACTCGCAGCGTCACTGCTTATCGGGAGCATATATGCTGTCGTAATTCTGCTTTTCATTCTTTTCTGTATCTTTGTTTGGTTTAAATGATTCGATAAAAAACCGGCTTCCGAAGGAAGCCGGTTTTTTTACTGTTCTCTTGATTCAAAACCTTCGTCGAGCATCGAGAGCATAATATCTGCAATATTCGGGTCAAACTGCGTACCTTTGCCGTTTGTAAGCTCCTTTTTGATAGAATCAAGGTCGAGCCGCGGACGGTATACCCTTGAGCTTGCCATTGCGTCATATGCATCAGCAACAGCGATGATTCGGGCTACAAGAGGTATTTCTTCGCCCTTGAGACCCTCGCAGTAACCGTTGCCGTCATATCGCTCGTGGTGGTATTTTGCGCCAAGCTCTACATCGGGTATGCCTTCGAAGGCCTCCAGTATCTTGGCGCCTGTTGTGGTATGTCTCTTGATAAGGTCGTATTCATCTTTTGTAAGTGAAGAAGGCTTTGTAAGCAGGGAGTCAGGTACACCGATTTTTCCGATGTCGTGGACAAGAGCCATGTAATAGACATTTTCGGTATCTTCATCTGACCATCCGAGCCTGCGGGCTATCTCTCTTGAATAATCAGCAACACGGAAGGAGTGCCCGTTTGTGTAGCTGTCCTTTGCATCTATACTTCGGGCGGCTACTCTCAGTGCGCTGTCAGTAAGGCTGTGGTAACGCTCTTGCCGCTTAAGTATGGCTGCAGTTCTTACTCTTACTGCTGCGTACACGATCCATGCGACCAAAGCCACACCCAAAAGAATGATTCCGATAATAAAGAATACGCTTTCGTAAAATGCCTTTTCTTTCTCTATTTTTATGTTGATTGCATTTTTGGTGGTAATTCCTGCAGGGTTTGTGACCGAAACACGGAAGGTATAGGTACCTCCGCGGAGGTTAGTGTAGTCTCTGGTTATTGTCTTGTCGCCGTTTATGATTATAGGCTTATCATCCGAGCCTATAAGCTGATATTCAATGAAACATGAGCCTGTGGAATAGTTTAGTGCGGAAAACTCAATGGTCATGCGCTTTGCGCCGGCATCAAGCATAACGGAGGAGGGGTTGTCATATACCTTGCCGTCCACAGTTATTGAGTTGATTATTGCCTGAGGAGGAGTATCGTTTGCGTAAATTCTGTCAGTGTTTATAGTGTATATGCCGTTTGAAGTAGCAAGATAAAGTGTGCCGTCATCGGCAAGATAATGCCTCGAGTTTGCAGTTATATCCGTAAGCCCGTCCTTTCTTCCTAGAACAGTGTATTCGGAAGAGGGAGCATTGTTCAGAAGAAGCTCTCTGGTGCCTATTACAACACTTGTATTTCTGAGGATCCAGATCTTATCACCGGCAAATACAATATCAAAGATACTGCCTGTGCCTGCGGTGAATTCGCTGAGATTGCGAATTCCATCATCGTTCCACACGGCGAGATTGCTGCCTGTGCTTATCCAGACCATATCATGCTCTTCGTCGTACTTCAGATTGAGTATAACATCGGAGCCGAGACCGTCTGCAGTAGTATAAGAGGAAATGCTGCCATCGGTATCGACAACGTATATTCCGTTGCCGTCACTGCCGAAATACATTCTGCCATCTTTATCCTGGCACATAGACAGTATGACAGGGTTTTCAAGTCCGTCATCTTTTCCGTAGGTTCTGATAACGTAAGTGCCTCGGATTATACTTACGCCTCCGCCTGAAGATACTGCAATATCGCCGTTATCAAGCTCCATAGTGACACGGGTCTTGTCGCTTGCAAGTCCCTTTTTGGAATTAATGCTGACATAATTACCGTCTTTATAGCGGATAACGCCGTATTCCTTGTATGTGGTTATCCAGAGATAACCCTTGCTGTCAACAAACAAGCCTCGGGTGCGAATGCCGTCGAGGAGAGTTGACATTTCATGTCGGACAGTTTTTAGAGTAACAGGATCAAAAACCTCAAGTCCGGTGTCGGTAGCTGCAAAAATATATCCGTCATAATACATTGTTGCATTGACGGTTGAGCCTGCGAGGTCGCTGGCGAGGGTCTTGTTGGTGAATTTTCCGCGAACCAGCTCCATTACACCTTCTCGGGAAGAAGCAAGCCACAGATTGCCCTCATAGTCCTCTTCGATATGCTCGATAGAAATGAGCTTGATACCGTGAGTGGTGGTGAATTTACCGTTCATGATATAACCGAGACCGGAGTCCGAGCATATCCAGATACGTCCGAAGCGGTCCTCAAGAATGCAGTTGACTGCCTGAGTATCATCAAGCTCTATGGTTTTAAAATTAAAATCCTCTCCGTTGATTGTTATTTCGATAATTTCAGAACCGCCGGTACCGATCATTACCGTTCCGTTTCTCAGCTCAGCAAGGCAATTCAATTCATTGCCGGTAACCTCCGCCATATTGCAGGTGTGAAGTAATTTACCGCGCTCAGCAATAAAAAGATTGTCATTATCGATCATCCAGACTTTGCCGCTGCTGTCGGTCAGCATATCAACAACAGTGCCGACAGATGAAAAATCAAGGCTGAGCCTTTCTACAGTCATATCAGGACGGATAACGGCAACGCCGCCTGTGGAAGACACATAAACACCGTATTCGTCCTCGGTGAAAGCACGTATTGAGCCTGAGAGTGCGGCTGTGCTTGTATCCACATAAGAAAATACGCCGTTCTCATAAAGGTATACGCCTTTTTCGTTTGAGCCTATCCACATTCTGCCGAGGCTGTCTTCGTACAGAGTACGGACGTTGACACCGTTCATGATCGTATTTGTGTCATCGCCGTAGGTAACGAAGCTGTGACTGTCATAGCGTGCCAGACCACCGTAACTGCCGACCCAGATATATCCGTTATCCGTGTATTCAATTACGTTTGCTTCATTTGAAAGAAGCCCCGCATCATCATAAAGGATCTGTATGTATTCTCCTTCTTCAGGTGCTGATTCAGGGTCTGCTTCCGCTGCGCTGACAGGTACAGCAGCAAAAACAAGCAATATCAAAAGTGCCGCGAAAAACACTTTAATAAATCTTTGCATTCATATCATTCCTTTTCCGTGATATGTCACATTCATGTAAAATACCCATCGAGTACAGTTTCAGTTATTACTGAACATAATAATTACTTGCAAACAAAATCTTTTGTGTATATTATATAACTTGTGTTGCTGTGTGTCAATGATTTGAGACGATATTATAGCACCTTTTGGAATAAACATGTTATGTGGTTTGTTGCGATACAGATGCTGTTATTAAAAAGACGGCAGATGCATTTTGCATCTTCCTTCTTTTTAATAACAGCGTTTACAGGGAGTAAATCCTCTGTCTTCTGCTTCTTTCAATGTCACATGTTCAGGGCTGTCCATGCTGGAGCACCATTGGCTTGAATGATATTTCTTGCCTCCTTTTGTGGGGATCCATACCATTGTATTGTTGGAAAACTCTTCTGCTTCTCTCGTTATATCTTCATCAGGAGTGATCGTTGTTTCAGTTGATGAGGAGGTCATCGCGGAACTGCTCTGTAAAGAGCGGTTGGGGGTCAGTGCTGTTTCTTTCACATCTGATCTTTCGAAGGAGCTGCCTGCAGGTATAGTTAATACTGCGAGAACCGCCATAGTCGTAATCACGGCTGTCCTGATCCTTCCTTTAATAAACTTGCCCGTGTATTTGCGAAGAATATTCTGCCATTTTCTTATCGGAACAATGAATGCCGCAGAAATAAGCGCAAAAAGGCTTGAAAATGAAGGCATGAATACCAGTGCAATCCACACAAGAAATACGGTCAGAATCCATTTGCATATGAGCTTTGCCTCAGGAGTAAGCCTGCCTTTGTCCATAGAAACCCCTCTTTATCAAGCCATTACCGATATATTCAATTCCATTTTATGACAAAAGCAGCAATATTTCAACATAATCAGACGTTTTGGTGAATAATTTATATCTTTATTATCATCAGACTGCAAAATGAAAACTGAAATGGATTAATCAGTACGACTCTGTTGGTGTTTTATTGCCTGGTAGGGATTATGGACGGTATCCTTGCAGGCAAGTGTTTTGGTGATAAGGAAATAACTGAATAGTTCAGCAGATTTCAATTTGTCGTACTGAATGATCAAGCACCGCTGAGGTTAATTCCACAGCGGTGCTTGTGTTATGCCTTTGTCTCTATTCCAACTCAATAAAAACAACAAATCCGAACCCATCGCCAACCGGCATAAGGTTCGGATTTGCTTGTTGTGGTGGACACTAACGGAATCGAACCGCTGACAACCTGCACGTCAAGCAGGGACTCTACCAGCTGAGCTAAGTGTCCGTGGCGTTTAACGCTTGAATATAATATCATGTGAAAATGAAAATGTCAATACCTGAATGAAAATATTTTTAGTCCCGGGATTCAGATATGCTGATATCGCGAATGACCTCACCTGCGAGAATAAGTCCTGCGGCAGAGGGGACAAAGGAAATGCTTCCGGGCAGACTTCTGCGAGAGCAGCCTTCAGGCAGAGGCTCATCGCAGGATTCAGCTTCAACAGCCTCCTCAGAGGACCACACGCACTTGAGAGAGGAGATACCGCGCTTTCTGAGCTCCTTGCGCATGACTCGTGCAAGCCCGTCATAAGAGGTCTTATTTATGTCAGAAACGGAGATTTTGGAAGGATCAAGACGGTTGCCCATGCCCATGCAGCTTATTATGGGAGTTCCCACAGCGTTGGCAAGCTCAATGAGAAGAAGCTTGGATTTAACGGTGTCAATGGCATCAATGATATAGTCATAACCCGAGAAGAACCAACCCGAGCAGGTCTGTGCGCTGAAAAATTCGTCGCGGCACTCAACATGGCACTGAGGATTGATATCCAGCACACGCTCACGCATAACATCGGTCTTCTGCCTGCCGACAGTGGAATGAAGTGCAGGGAGCTGTCTGTTTATATTTGTAATGCTGATGCTGTCGTTATCCACAAGAGTGAGATGACCGATGCCTGCACGGGCAAGAGCCTCGACAGCCCATGAGCCGACGCCGCCGAGACCGAACACTGCAATTCGGGCATTCTTGATTTTTTCCATGCCTTCCTTGCCGATAAGCATCTGAGTTCTGATGTGCTGATCCATTTTAAAAGCTCCCAACAAATGTCATTTTATTCTATAATACCCGATTTACCGCAAGCAGTAAAGATTAAAATATATTTATTTAAAAATACTTAAAGAGATGGTGAAAATATTGACCCAAAAGGGAAATTTCTATATAATGACCATGTGGAGGTATTCCCTATGGAGAATGAAGCAATAGGCTTGAAAACAGCAGAAAAAAAGCAGCTGTGGGCAGAAAAAAAGCAAAAGTTTGGAAGTGTATTTGTAATAATCTTTGCTCTGTTTACGCCCGTGGTATGCTATACGATAATTGAATTGATAGAATCAGGTGTGAGTTTTCTGACTAAAGTACCGCCCGAATACGCGATGTTCAACATTGTGTATTATCTGGCAAGCTATATGATCCTCATATCTATTCTGCGAAGCACAAAGGCTGTATCGATAATTCTGTCAATAGCGAGCTTTGCTATAGGAACAGCAAATTATTATACGGTTCTGTGGCGAACTATCCCCATAAACTTTGGCGACCTGAAGTGTGCGGCGACGGTCGGCAGTGTTCTTTACGGATACAATCTGGTGATTCCGGATTGTATTATATGGGCTGCGATAGTGCTGGCAGTGTTTATCACACTGGTTATTCTTGCGCCTACAAAGAATCCTCCGGCGAGTATAAAACGCAAGTTTCTGGGTTCCTGCGCAGCGTTTGTCATTGGCGCGGTGACTCTGGGCGTTTGCTACGGAATAACCTCTTCAGACCTTGATGTAGTTGGTTCTGACGGTGTGAATTTCGGGAAATACGGATATCTTGTCAGTTTTGTTTCAAATGCCAAGGCAATGAAGATAGAGGCGCCTGAAGGCTACAGTGCCGACAGTGCCGACAGTATACTTGCGGCATATGAGGGTGAGGAAAAGACAGAGATTTATCCTGATATAATTATTATTATGAACGAGTCTCTCTGTGATCTGAGGACCATAGGAGAGTTTGAGACAAGCGAGGAATATCTTCCTTTCTTTAATTCACTTAAGAAAGAGTGCGTCAGCGGTGAGCTTATAACTTTCGGCCTTGGCGGCGGAACAAGCCTTACCGAGTTTGAATTTCTGACAAGAAGCTCCCAGACATTGCTTCCTTATACAAGTGTAGCTTATATGCAGTATATCGACAGTAATATTCCGACCCTTGCATCAACTCTGAAGAATTACGATAAGCCATACAATATAACTGCCATGCATCCTGCACAGGCGATCAACTACAACAGAGACAAGAATTATCCCTTCATGGGCTTTGACAGATTCCTTGACCTTGAGTATTTTGATGACCTCGAAAGTCCAAGAGGCTTTCTTGACGATGAGCAGTGCTATGACAGAATGCTTGAATATTATAATTCCACCGATAAAGACACGCCTCAGATGATATTCAACATAACCATTCAGAATCACGGCGGATATTATGATACCTGTGACCTTGGAACAGAAACGGTAAAAATAACAAGCTTCGATGCAACCTATGATGCCGAGCGGTATCTGACCCTTGTAAAGCAGTCGGATATGGCGCTTGAAAATCTGATTGCAGAGCTTTCCGAGAGTGACAGACCGGTGGTGCTTCTGATGTTTGGCGACCATCAGCCCCTTCTTGAAGATGAGTTCTATGAGGAATTCAGAGGAGACAAGGAAAACTGGACAGCAGAGGATCATCTCAGCCGTCACAGAACGCCGTTTATTATATGGTCAAATTACGGGAATATAGAGCCTTGTGATCTGGGCCTGACCTCGGTGAACTATCTTTCCGCCATACTTCTCGAATCTGCAGAGCTTCCCCTTACGGAGTATGACCGTTTCCTCCTCGATATGAGAGAGGATATACCTGCAATGAGCGGCTGTATGTATTATACGGAAGACGGAAAACTCCTTGAGATCGGAGAAGAGGATAACGAGTGGCTTGAAAAGTACGCAATACTGCAGTACGGAGCATTGTTCGACAATGAGAATATTGATTGGAACGGATATGATTTAAGCGAATAGTAAAAACGAGAGGATAAAAGTTATCCTCTCGTTTTTATATTAATATGAAATCAGGCATCGCTGCTTTTATCTTCTTTGTCTTGTGATGCTTTTTTGCTTTCAACAATTTTTCGCACAATATAAACAGGGCGCTTTTTTGTCTCGACATAATTTTTGCCCACATAGTCGCCGATGATACCGATGCTGAGAAGCTGAATGCCGCCAAGCAGCAGAATGAGAACGACTATGGTTGCATAACCGGGGACATCGATACCGACGGTAAGCTTCTGAATGATAACAAAGATCAGATAAGCAAAAGCGGCAATTGCAGACAGAGTGCCTGCAACGGTGGCGAATTTCAGAGGCATGGTAGAAAAGCTGTTTATGCCGTCAAAAGCATATCTCAGCAGCTTGAAAAAGCTGAACTTGCTTTTTCCGCCGCCTCGCGGACGCACTTCATAGGGCATATAATAGGTGTTGAAGCCCACATAGGAGAAGATGCCCTTAGAAAAACGGAAATACTCGCACATGGAAAGAATGGCATCAACAACAGGGCGGCGCATCATGCGGAAATCACTTGCACCGGATACAAAACGGACAGAAGCAGCCTTGTTGATAATAGCGTAGAAGGCTCTTTTGAAAAAAGAAAGAAGGCAGCCCTCACGACGCTTTTTCTGCACAGCGGCAACGCAGTCGTATTCCGGATTCTCCTCAAGGAAACGGAGCATATCAATAACTGTCTGAGGGGACTGCTGCATATCACCGTCAACTATGACGGTGTATTTGCCCGAGGAATGTGTAAGACCTGCATACATTCCTGCCTCCTTGCCGAAATTGCGGGAAAAATCGATTATTCTCACACAGTGCTCGGTGTTTTTGACAATCTCATTCATGATACTCATGGTATTGTCGGAAGAACCGTCGTTCACAAGAATAATCTCAAAGTCTACATTTTCTCTTGTCATTACCTGAACGGTTTCCTCAAAAAGGCGACCGATGCTTTCTTCTTCGTTGAAGCAGGGAATGACAAGAGACAGTGTTTTGAGTTCAGACAAGGTGTTCAACTCCTAAGGTCAGGATAAAATACTGCCTATTATTTTTATCACCTTAAGCCTTGCGGCTTAAGGTGATAAATCAAAGCATATTATATTATTTGTCCGCAAAGGCGAAAGAAATGTAGCCGACATAGCAGTAGCCTTCATTTCCGTTCAGATCCTTTGCAAGGTACCAATCGCCGAGTCTGCCGTAAACCATAACGGCGGAATGACGGGGCATCACAAGGATGATGCTGTGTTCAAAGCCGGGACCGGTACGAAGTCTGAGAGGCTTGACCTCCGTGTCCACATAGCCGAGCTTGGGAGAAGAATATATCTCAAGACCATCAGTGCTGAAAGAGGTAGTCGTAGGCTTTGTGGTCGTGGTGGTCTTTTCCGTGGTAGTTGTGGTAGGCTCTGTGGTGGTAGTAGTGGGTTCTGTAGTTGTTGTAGTAGTGGTGGTTGTCGTAGTCGTAGTCGTAGTAGTTGTTGTGGTGGTAGTTGTAGTAGTGGATTCTGTAGTTGTTGTGGTCGGGAGCTCAGTAGTTGTAGTAGGCTCTGTTTCGGAAGGCTCAGTGGTAGAATCAGAGTCACTGCTCAGTTTCTGAGGAACGGTTGCACCGTTATACTCGTAGGAGCAGAAAGAATAGATGTACTTAAGCCCGTTTATCATATATACAGAAACAACACCGCCGTTGATTGGAACATCAACATAAGCAGCACCTGCGGAAATGGTATATGTACCGAGAGTACCGTCCTTGGAAAATTCAATATCGCTTCCGGTGTCGAAAAGAGTGTCTATGCGCACAGCTTCGGGAATGGCGAAGCTGTATTCGGGGTATGCAACAGCAACACAGGCTGCAAGAGAACCCTGATTCTCAAACAGTGTATATGAAATATCGCTGGCGCTCTGAATATCGGTAAGGCTCATCTCGGCAAAGTTTTCTTCAGAGGTGATGAAGAAATCAAGCTGAGAATTTTCAGATGAGGCAAACTGCTCGGGAAGAGCATATCCTGCTGCAGCGAGCTGAGCGGCAAAAGCATCCTTGGTGGAATCGGTAAGTTTGATCTGATCGGCATACACATAGTATACCGTGCGGATCTCATCGCTGTCAGAGAGCGTTATCGTTCCCACGGAAAGAGTGCCTGCATCGACCTCGTTGTTCTGGAGAGCCTTTACGGGAAGTGCGGCAGGAGCTATGGCAGCAATAAGCAGAATAAAAGCCATAGCAATACATATCAGATTCCTTTTCATGTTCCGAACTCCTTTCGATTGAGCATATATGAAACATACTAAACTTCAGCATATTACAGTATAGCACAGCGGTTTCGGTATTTCCATACTTTTTGTAAAAAAATTACTTATTTAATGAAAGCGTTGAGGGGAGAGAGGTCGATTCCCTCTTCATTACCCAGCAGAGAAAGGAGTTCCTTTGCGAGCTTCTTACAGCCGCCCTCTTCACAGGCTTCGAGATTTACGGGGAGGATAGGATCGTGAACGCTGAGACGGACGAGGAACCAATTCTCACCGAGATACACTCTTATGCCTTCGTGATTGTCGTCTGCAATTTCCCAGCCCTCGTGCTCTGCACAGGCTTTTTCAAGGTTTTCAAGTACTCTTGTGCCGGTCTTTCTGAAGTCCTCATCGGTGATCTTTATTCTGATCTCGGCTTCTTCGGCAGGAACAGCCATATCAGCTATAAGAGAATTGAGAGTTTTACCTTCGTTCTTAAGCTGAACGAGCTTTATGATGATAAGAGTAACAAGATAAGCGCCGTCATCAAGGAAGTGATTTTCACGAAGAGCGGCATGACCGCTGGTTTCGATGGCAAGGGGGCAGTTGATGCCTTCTGCATTCAGCTCGATAGCCTTGCCGATAACATTTCTGTATCCTCTGCGATAGCGGTAATGCTTACCGTGAAGGGTGTTTTCGATAAATCTCTTGAGACCGAGAGAAGTAGTGGAGTCGGTAACTATAGTGCCGCCCTCGTTGCCTTCAAGAGCGATGGCGGAGGCAAGAGCAATAAGTCTGTTGCGGTTTATCTCCTCGCCCTCGCTGTCAACAGCACCTGCTCTGTCAACATCGGTATCGAAAATAACGCCGATATCGCACTTGCCCTCAAGGGTAGCCTCGCGGATGGAAGCCATAGCGTCCTTGTTTTCGGGGTTAGGGATATGGTTGGGGAACATTCCGTCAGGCTCAAGATAACGGCTTGCAGAAACATCTGCACCAAGAGGCTCAAGAACATTGTGAGCATAGAAGCCGCCTGCACCGTTTCCTGCGTCAACAGCTATCTTGTAGCCATCAAGAGGCTTGTCAAAGTTTTCCGCATTTACTCTTTCACAGATAAGCTTTCTGAGGAAAGCGGAGTACTCGGTCATGTAATCAATCTTTGTTACAGCGCCGTTGTCACTGTTTTCCGGAGTCTCGCCTTTCTCGCAGTGAGCGATGATGACATCAAGGTCGGGAGAATCGAGACCTCCGTCGGGAGTGAAGAACTTCAGACCGTTTCTGTTGAAGGGGTGATGGCTTGCGGTTATCTGAACAGAGCCGTCAAGAGAATGGTCGAGAGTTATCATAAACATGGCGGGAGTTGAAGAAAGACCGCTGTCAAGAACAGAAGCGCCTGCCTTTACCATGGTGCGGATAACAGCGGCACTGATTCTGTCTGCGGAGATTCTGCTGTCATGACCGACAGCCAGCTTCAGCTCATTTGCCTTTTTGCCTGTTTTTTCGCAAAGCCAGAGAATGAAGCCTGCTGTAACTGCTTCACAAACTTCGTCGGTGAGCATTACAGGCTCGCCTGCCACACCTTCGCTTGCAACTGCGCGGATATCGGTACCGCTTTTGAACTGTCTGAAATTCATTGTATATTCCTCCGTTTCTGTGTCTATTATAGCCTCATATGTGTTTTATGGCAAGGATTTTAATAAAGATTGCATTTTTATGAAAAAGGGTATACAATATTAGTTACGGATAAAAGTAAATACCGCCTTTGAATAACTGTGTTCAGAGGTGTCAATAAAGAAAGGAAAGAGCAAAAATAATGAGCGAGTGTACACACGATTGTTCCACCTGCAGTGCAAACTGCAGCTCCAGACAGCAGAATCCTGCTGATTTTCTTGAAAAGCCCCATGAGCTTTCAAAGATAAAGAAGGTCATAGGCGTAGTAAGCGGCAAGGGCGGCGTAGGCAAGTCCCTCGTAACCAGTCTGCTTGCGGTTTCCATGCGCAGAATGGGATATAATGTCGGCATTCTTGATGCAGATATCACAGGACCTTCCATTCCTGCCGCATTTGGCGTCCACGAGCGCGCACTGGGCGATGAGAACGGCATAATCCCTGCAAAGACCAAGACAGGCATTGAGCTTATGAGCCTCAACCTTCTGCTTGAGAACGAGTCTGATCCTGTTGTATGGCGCGGACCCGTCATCGGCGGTGTTGTAAAGCAGTTCTGGACAGATGTTATCTGGAAGGATGTTGACTATCTGTTTGTTGATATGCCTCCCGGAACAGGCGACGTAGCACTTACCGTGTTCCAGTCCCTTCCCGTTGACGGCATTGTTATCGTAACAAGCCCTCAGGAGCTTGTCTCCATGATAGTCGAAAAGGCTGTAAGGATGGCTGAGCTTATGAACATTCCCGTACTGGGACTTGTTGAGAACTACAGCTATATCGAATGCCCCGATTGCGGAAAGAAGATCTCCGTATTCGGTGAAAGCCATATTGAAGAGATCGCGGTAGGACATCATCTGCCCGTTCTCGGCAAGCTTCCAATCAATCCCAAGCTTGCCGCCGCAACCGACGCAGGCACCATCGAGCTTTTCGAGGGCGACTGGCTCGAAGCTGCAGTAAAGGAAATTTCAGAGGGCAGAACAAAGATAAACTGACCCTTTAAACAAACAGAATAAAGGAGGGACACAGCGTGACGATATGCTCAACTTTCTGGGAAAGCATCGGAGAAACTGCGAAAGCACTGTTTCTGAGCGCCAACGGCTTCGCCTTTTTCACAAGGCTTATTCTGCCCGTTCTGGCGTTCGTGATCGTCTGGCGCTGTGTCCGTTCTATGCTCCGAGGCAAACAGGCACCTGAAATATGGGCAAATCTGTATTTCAGAAGAGTCGGCGACTGCCCTGTCAGCCATTGGGAAAACATCATAGGACGGGCAAAGGGCAGTGATATTGTGGTGGATTTTCCGACAGTATCACGAACTCACGCAACTCTTATCCGTGAAGAGGACGGCACATGGACGATACACAATCTCAATGAACGCGCACCTCTTACCGTAGACGGAAAAAAGGTAAAGGACAGTGCAAAGGTGGTAAACGGCTCCACAGTTACCGTGGGAGGCGTCCGCGGCACCTTCACCGTCTGCAATCCAAAAGAAAAAAGAGCCGAAAAAGGCAACAGAGAGGTAAAAAGACGCCTGCGCCCGAGGCAGACCGTGGCACTGCTTTCCGTGTTTCAGTTGCTGACGGCGGTGCAGATGGTAGTGTCGGGGATAGATGCGTCAAGTGTTATCATCTGCTTTACTGTTCTTATCGGTACCGCATGGGCGTACTATATCATAATGAATATGCTCAGGCGAACGGGTATTGAGGTCGAGCTTCTTGCCATGTTCCTGACGACTATCGGTTTTTCAGTATCTGCGACCGTAGCTCCCTCCGAGCTTTATAAGCAGATGTTCTGTTTCCTTGCAGGTCTCGCGGTGTTTATAGCCCTTGGCTGGTATCTGCGCGACTTGAAGCGTGCGACCACCATACAACTGCCCCTGCTGATACTTTCGGTGGTGCTTCTTCTTGCAAACCTTGCCTTCGGCACGGTGCTTAACGGTGCGAGAAACTGGATATACATCGGCTCGCTTTCAATTCAGCCCTCTGAGATAGTAAAGGTTGCTTTTATATATGTAGGTACGGCAACTCTCGACAAGCTGATGACAAAGCAGAATCTTTATATGTTCATCGGCTATTCCGCATTCTGCATAGGAATGCTGGCATTACTGGGTGATTTCGGAACAGCCGCCATATTCTTTGCAGCGTTCCTTGTTATAGCGTATATGCGCTCGGGCGATCTTACCGCAATTGCACTTATCTGTGCGGCGGTGGGTTTTGCCGCTATTCTTGCCTTCAAATTCACACCCTATATTGCTTCGCGCTTTGCCTCATGGGGACACGTCTGGTCAGACCCCCACGGCGCAGGATTCCAGCAGACAAGAGCCATGAGCGCGGCTGCCAGCGGCGGCATGGTGGGCGTGGGAGTCGGAAACGGCTGGCTTTCTTCCATTGTGGCGGCAGATACTGACCTTGTTTTCGGCATACTCTGTGAGGAGTGGGGCTTTATAATAGCTATCCTTGCAGTGGCAGGAATCGGCGCGCTGGCAGTATTCACCGTTCGCTCGGCGTCCAGAGGACGTTCCTCATTTTATGTAATAGCCGCCTGTGCCGCAATGACGGTGCTGGCATTCCAGACCATGCTCAATGTCCTGGGCTCAATGGATATTCTGCCCTTGACGGGTGTCACATTCCCCTTTGTTTCAAACGGCGGTTCGTCGCTTATATGCTCATGGGGTCTGCTGTCATTTGTAAAGGCGGCGGATACACGCAGAAACGCAAGCTTTGCAAATGCTGCGCCACGCAGATTTGTTGTGGATATAGAAGATGAAGCACCGCCCAAAAAGGTGGTAAAAAAGGCAGGTGGGCGCAGATGAAAAAGATAGGAATGCGCTCGATAGTGGTTCTTATTGTGACCGCGTTTCTTATCATAGGCATAGGAATATATACCTTCAGATTTATTGCTGACGGCGGCAGATGGATAGCCTTTCCGGTAAACCGACACATTTACAATAACGCAAATCTGACGCGTGGTACGGTGACCGATGTTTCAGGAGTCGTACTGCTTGAAAACGACGAAAACGGCGTGACTCACTATAATCCGATACGAACGATAAGACTTGCGACCCTCCACGCGGTTGGTGATAAAAACGGCAATATTGCCGCTGGCGCACAGACTGCCTTTGCGGATATACTGACAGGCTATAATGAATTCAACGGAGTGTATTCTCTTGACGGCGAGGGTGCGACCCTTGCCCTTACCATAGACGCAGGAGTCAACGCCGTGGCATACGAAGCGCTTTCGGGCAAAAACGGCGTAGTGGCGGTGTATAACTATAAAACAGGCGATCTTTTATGTATGGTAAGCGCACCGACCTTTGACCCTGCAGATCCGCCCTCCTCCTTCGACAAGGCGGAATATGACGGTGTGTTTCTCAACCGTTTCACCTCAGCGACTTATATACCGGGCTCGGTGTATAAGCTTGTGACCACTGCGGCACTGCTGGAGGACGGCTTTGACTATGAAAACTACAGCTTTACCTGTACGGGCTCAGCTCCTTATGAAGGAACAGTGGTGACCTGCCCGACAGCTCACGGAACACTGACGCTTCGTGATGCTCTGTCCTGCTCCTGCAACTGCGCTTTTGCAGACCTCGGACAGATACTTGGTGTTGCGAAGCTTGGATTCTACGCTCAGAAGGTCAACCTGATAACAGATGACGTTACGGTAAGCGGAATTAAAACCGCAAAAGGAAGCATATCGATAGCCAACACAGGAGACCTTGCATGGAGTGCTATAGGTCAGGGCAATGACCTTGTCAATCCTGCGGCATTTCTGACCTTTATAAGCTCCGTTGCAAACGGCGGCGAGGCGGAATATCCCAATATCATATCATCGGCACGCTCATCCATGGGCGCGAAGGTATCTGTCGATTACAGAAAATCCGGGGGCAGGTATATGAGTGAAGAGACTTCGGAAATATTGACCTCCATGATGCGCAATAACGTTATCAGTGAGTACGGCGAGGATCGGTTCAGAGGCATGGAGCTGTGCGCAAAATCGGGAACGGCAGAGGTGGACGGAGCACAGCCTCACGCATGGTTTGCGGGTTTTTCGCAAAGAGAGGATTTCCCCGTTGCCTTTGTTGTCGTAGTTGAGCACGGCGGAGGCGGAAGCAAGGTCGCAGGCGGCGTTGCTTCAAAGGTGCTGAAAAAATGCGCAGAGGAAATGGGTATAGAGCTATAATAAAAGGCCTCCCCTTGAGGGGAGGCTCCGTCTGAGGTGTTGGGAGGGGGATTAATGGAAGAGGATATCATAAAAAATGCACTTTCTTATATAGAAAAAATATTTGAAAGTGATTACAGCGGTCATGATTATTTTCATACATACAGAGTTTTCAGAGTCGCAAAAATGATTGCAGAAAAGGAAAATGCTGATGTTTTTACAGCAGAACTTGCAGCCCTTCTGCATGATGTTGATGATGAAAAGCTGTATCCGGAAACCTATGATGAAAAGCTAAGGGCAAAAGAGTTTTTGGAGAGAAACGGAGCAAGTGAAGAAATTATAAAAAATATATGTGAAATTATAAGTGAGGTTTCTTTTGCAGGACGGGATTCGGTCATTCCGAAAACGCTGGAAGGGAAATGTGTACAGGATGCTGACAGACTTGACGCTTTGGGAGCAATAGGCATAGCAAGAGCATTTGCATACGGAGGAAGCAGAGGAAGGATAATTCATGATCCCGATATAAAACCAAAAATGGAAATGGATAAAGAGGAATACATTAAATCAAAATCTACAACAGTGAATCATTTTTATGAAAAGCTTTTTCTTCTGAAAGATATGATGAATACGGAAACAGGAAAAAAGATAGCAGAAGAAAGAGAACGATATATGAAAGAATATCTTGTGCAATTTATGGATGAGTGGGACGGCAGAAAGTAGCGAATTATATCCTTATCTCCGTTCCCTCTCCGACCCCTGCCGCAAGAAGAACACCTGCGGTGAGGAGCAGGGCGGAGGCATCGCAATCACAGTCCGTCCGTGCGATAAGCTCGCAAGGCTCGCGTTCTCCGAAAACCGTGGGTATTGCTCTTTGCAGGCACAGAAGTCCCCGACCGTCGGAGATGCTTTCGGCAATAAGTGTATCTCGCGGGCTCATTCCGCAGCATACCGCGTTGAGTTTGTATCTGCCTGCAAAGCGCACCGCATTGCGGTTTGAGGATTCTATTACAGATACAACTCCGTCTCCGAATTTCACCTTTCTCGGCGGATTTTTCAGATCTTTTATAACAAGTATGCCCCTGTTGAGTATAAGCTCACCTTTCCCGATATGCTCGCGCAGAACAAATCCGCTCTGCAGATTTTCCTCAAGGGCATAGGCTATCCTTGAGAGCAGAGAATACTGCGGTTTATCGGAAAGAATTACTACAGAAAGCATATTTTGTATCACCAAACCTTAATTATTTGTTATTGAAATATCAAATTTGATAGTGTATACTACTTTAAGTACTTCGCTTTATCATGTGTTAATTGCGGAGGTAAAAACGATTCATGAGAGCGGATAAAAATTCCATTGAAAGGGCCTTGCTCCGTGCATTTGTGCCGTTATGGCTGTTTGCGGTACTTGTAATCGTGTATGCATTGTCCCTGTCGGCACTGCAGGCTTCAGAAACAGCCGCTGTTGCGGCATCGCTGCTTCCTTTTGCGGTATGCATGGGTCTCTGTGTATTTCTCGGAGCAAAAGGAAAGCTTCAAAGAGAGTATATCACGGCGGCAATACTGCTTCTTGGAATTGCATTGAGAGTATGGTACATTACAGCGACGCCGTGGAATGAGAGACAGCACGATGTTTTTGTGTTTGAGACTCAGGGCCACGCAGGATATATCTACACGCTTATGAAAACGGGCAGACTGCCCGAAACAAACACGGGGCTTTTCTACCATCCGCCCCTTCATCCTTATATAATGAGCGTTGCGGGGAATTTCCTTTCCCGTTTTATCAATAGCACAGAGCAGGTTTTTGAGACCTTGCAGCTTTTACCTGCATATTATTCGCTGATATGCGGCTGGGTATTCCTGAAAATCCTTGATTTTCTTAAAATACGGCAAGGAACAAAGCTGCTGTTTTTCGCGCTTTTTACCCTTCATCCTTCTCTGATTATATTTTCGGGAAGCATAAACAATGATATACTGTGCCTGTTGCTTTCGATATGCGCGGTGCTTTATCTGCTTCGCTTTTATGAAAGCCAGAGCATGAAAAATGCCCTCTGCATGGCGCTTTATCTGGGTCTTGCCATGATGACGAAGCTGTCGGCAGTGACCATAGCGCCTGTTATAGCGGCGGTGTTTATAATTCGCCTTGTTCGTCCGACGGATGGGCGGACACGCAGAAGCGTGCTGATAAATGAACTGTGCTTCGGCGCACTGAGCATACCTCTCGGTATGTGGTATCCGATACGCAATTTCATAAAATTTGATCAGCCGTTAGGCTATGTAATGCCCATAGGAACAAGCCACCCTCTCTACTGCGGTGACAGAAGCTTTTTCGAGCGCTTTGTATCATTGCCCGTAAAGCAGCTTTTTGAAAATCCCTACTGTATGCCTGAGGAGGATTTCAATATTCCCGTGTATACCGTCAAGTGTTCGGTGTTCGGGGAATATACCTTTGATTTCCCGAAATGGGTGGCGGTCACGCTGCTGATCATAAATTGTGTACTTGTAATCTTCTGTATATTTGCGGCAGTTTATACCGTTATAAAAAAGAATGCCCATGCCCTTGTTCTCACATCGGTAAGCGCAGTGTCGGTGATATTCTTTATATGGTTCAATATCAAATATCCCAACGGCTGCTCTATGGACTTCCGATATATCTCCATCTGTCTTGCAGGCTCTCTCGCCGTGGGAAGTTTATGCTTTGATATGCTTTCGAAAGGACTTACAAGGCAGAAAAAACTTGTGGCATCAATACCTTTTGTGATGTTTACGGCAATCTCAACATGTATTTATTTGAGTGAAAAACTCTTTGTTATATGATTTTGAAAGGAATGTTTGAAAATGGCAGAAAAGATCAAACTTATTGCTGACAGTATTGTTGACCTGTCCCCTGAACTTATCGAGAAATATGATATTGAGATCCGTCCTCATGCTGTAAGCCTCGGCACAGAGACACTTCTTGACGGAGTTACAGTAACTCCCGAGGATTGCTTTGCATACCATGAGAAGACAGGCGACCTTGCAAAGACCGCCGCCGCATCTCCTCAGGAATACAAGGAGCTCTTTGAAAAGTGGACAAGTCAGGGATATTCTGTTATTGCATTTGCAGTAAGCTCAGGAATGTCCGCAGGCTATTCTTCCATCAAGCTTGCAGCAGAAGAACTTGAAAATGTTTACTGTGTTGACTCAGCAAACCTCTCCACAGGTGTTGCTCTTCAGGTTCTTGAAGCAGCTGATATGATAGCAGAGGGCAAGAGCGCAAAGGAGATCGTTGAACATCTTGAAGATGTAGTTCCCCGAGTTGATGCAAGCTTCGTGCTTGATACACTCCATTATCTTTGGAAGGGCGGACGCTGCTCAGGCGTTGCAGCACTTGGCGCAAACCTGCTCAAGCTTCGTCCCTGCATCGAGGTAAAGGGCGGCTCTATGGGCGTCGGAAAGAAGTACAGAGGCAAGAGAATGCCCTCTATCCTTTCCTATGTAGAGGACAGACTCAAAGAAATTGATGATATCGAGACAAAGCGTATCTTCATTACCCATTCAGGCGGCTTCTCTGATGAAGAAATTGCTCAGATAAAGGCAAAGATAGGCGAATTTGCAAAGTTTGAGGAAGTCAATGTCACCCGTGCAGGCGTGACCATTTCCTGCCACTGCGGTCCCAAGTGCCTCGGTATTCTTTACATCAGAAAGAGCGAAAAGAAATAATCTGTTATAAAAATACACCGCAGATGAAAATCTGCGGTGTTGTTGTTTTGCGCAAAATATTTTTGTGCTTTTTATATAAAATAAACATAGTGCCAATAATTATAATGATTGTGTGAAAGATTTAACAAGAAACAGAAAAGTCTATTGACTTTATGAAAAAGTTAAGTATATTAAATGTTAACAAGATTAACAAAGTGGGGTGATGCGATGAGTCAGATACCGTTGGCGGAGAGCCTGCGTAGCGGTATGTCGGGAATAGCAAGAATTGTAAATTCACTTATAAGTGAAAAGATCAGCCACAGCGAAATGGTGATATTTCATATGCTGACAGAGGCGGAAAGAGAAACGGGATATGCAAGGATTCAGCTTGGCAGTATAAGCCGCGAGCTTTGTGTCTCACGTCCTGCGGTAACCCAGTGTGTCAACAGGCTGGCAGACCGGGGACTTCTTGTCAGGCGCTCGAATCCGGGTGACAGACGTGCCGTTTATGCAGAGCTTACAGACAAGGGAAGAGAGTATTTCAACAAGGTAAAAATGGAGACTGAGGAAGTAATAAATCGCATAATCTCCAATATGGGAGAAGAAAATGCCGAGCAGCTTTCTTTTTTACTTGGGGAGCTCAGAAGAGCAATAACAGAAGAAGTCGATCCTGAGAGATCGTTTTAAGAGAAAGGAATATGATATGCTTAAACTTACAGACATTGTAAAGAGCTACAAGCTTGGAGACCAGAAGGTAGAAGCACTGCGCGGAGTCAGCATGGAATTCCGTCCCAATGAGTTCGTGTCTATTCTCGGACCTTCGGGATGCGGAAAGACCACCATGCTGAATATCATCGGCGGACTTGACCGATATGATTCAGGGGATCTTGAGATCAACGGCAGATCAACGAAGAAATTCAAGGACAGAGACTGGGATTCCTACAGAAACCATTCCATAGGTTTTGTTTTCCAGAGCTACAATCTTATAACCCATCAGAGCGTGCTTGCAAATGTTGAGCTTGCACTGACCATTTCGGGCGTATCAAAGGCAGAACGCCGCCGCAGGGCTATCGAAGTACTCAAAAAGGTTGGTCTTGGTGACCAGCTCAAAAAGAAGCCCAACCAGCTTTCAGGCGGACAGATGCAGAGAGTTGCCATAGCTCGAGCTCTTATCAATAACCCAGAGATACTCCTTGCCGACGAGCCCACAGGCGCACTGGATTCAGAGACCAGCGTACAGGTAATGGAGCTTCTCAAGGAGATAGCACAGGATAAGCTTGTTATAATGGTTACCCACAATCCTGAGCTTGCAGAGCAGTACTCAAGCAGAATAATCAGAGTGCTTGACGGTCAGGTCATATCCGATTCAAACCCCTACAACGGCGAAGAGGAAAAGACGGAGAAGAAGGCAGAGAACGAAGGAAAGAAAAAGAAGGTCGGCATGAATTTCTTTACTGCTCTTTCTCTCAGCCTTAATAACCTTATGACAAAGAAGGCAAGAACACTGATGACCGCCTTTGCAGGAAGCATAGGCATAATCGGCATTGCGCTTATCATGTCTGTTTCAAACGGCTTCCAGCTCTATATAAACAAGGTGCAGGAGGACACTCTTTCCACATATCCCATACAGGTCGATGCAGAGGTCGTCGATATGACCAATATGCTGACTTCAATGTCAGGAGAGCAGACCGAGGGGGAAGAACTTGAGAGCGGATATATCTATTCAAGAGGCTCCATGATCGATATGGTCAATGCAATAACCCGGCAGGTCAAGATAAATAACCTTGCTTCCTTCAAGAATTATATTGAAAGCGACAGCGATATCGCAAAATATGCAAATGCAGTCAGATATCAGTACGAGACAGAGCTGCATATATATGCTGCAGACACAAGCGAGGGAGCGCTTCAGCTTAACCCCACCGACATCATGGATCGTGTTTACGGCTCTGATATGAGCTCTACAATGAGTGCCATGTCCTCCATGAGCGGAATGAGCTCAATGATGCAGACATGGGATGAGCTTATTGACAATCAGGGACTTCTTGATTCACAGTATGATGTTGTTGCAGGCCGCTGGCCTCAGGCTTACAATGAGGTAGTGCTCGTTGCAAATGAGGGCGGCGTGATAAATGAAATGGCACTTTATACACTTGGCATAAAGGACATTTCCGAGCTTGACAACCTTATGATAAGAGCCGCAAACGGTGAGGAGCTTTCTTCAAGCGACGTAAAGCTTTCCTATGACGATGCTCTGAATCTTTCCTTTAAGCTTGTCATGAATACCGATTACTACACCGATGAAAACGGTGACGGTGTATGGGAAGACCGTTCAGGTGATGTGGTTTTCATGAAGAGACTGGTGGACAACGCAGTTGAAATCAAGGTTGTTGGTATAGTAATGCCTTCCGAGGATGCGGTTTCCACCTCTATCAACGGTGCCATCGGATACACTCACGGACTTACCGAGTATGTGGTGAACGGTATCAATGACAGTGAGATAGTAAAACAGCAGAAGGAAAACCCTGAGATCGACGTTTTCACAGGTCTTGCATTTGATTTTGAAGAGCCTCAGCAGACCCCCGAAATGGGAGGTATGACAGGATATCCCCAGATGAGCGGCAGTGATATGAATGGCGCAATGATGGGCGGTGCCGACATGAGCGGCTATGGCGACATGAGCGGCTATCCCACCTCAGGCGCACCTGCAATGGAGGGCGTGGATATCTCTGATCTCACCGAGGAAGAGATCGCGCTTTACACCCAGTATATGATGGCAGCCGTAAGCAAGAATACCTACGAAGACAACATGAAGCTCTTCGGCGTAAGTGACCTTGAGAGTCCTTCATCGATTTTTATCTATCCCAAGGACTTCGATTCCAAGGAAGCTCTTATGGATATGATCGATGAGTACAACGCAAATGCAGAGGAAGCCGACAGGATAGTCTATACTGATTATATCGGTATAATGATATCGGGTATGAGCACCATAATCGATACTATTTCCTATGTTCTTATCGCATTCGTTTCCATTTCACTTATCGTTTCCTCAATTATGATAGGCGTTATTACCTATATCTCCGTCCTTGAAAGAACAAAGGAGATCGGTGTTCTCCGCGCAATGGGTGCATCAAAGAAGGATGTTTCCAGAGTTTTCAATGCAGAGACACTGATAATCGGCTTTGTAGCAGGTGCTATCGGCATACTTTCGACCCTCCTGCTGTGCGTACCGATCAATATAATAATCAATTCTCTTGCAAACATCGGAGAGGTTGCAAGGCTTCCCCTTGCAGGCGGTATCGGACTTATTGTAATAAGCATGCTCCTTACTGTGATTGCAGGTCTCATACCCTCCAGAGTAGCGGCAAAGAAGGATCCTGTAGAGGCTCTTCGCACCGAATAACTATTGCCAACCGAGCGGTTTTATTGTAAAATACTCCCTATGGGGGTGTAAGGCTTGTTCGGCTATGTTGTGGCAAATTCATGCAAACTCACAGAAGAACAGAGAGCAGATTACAAGGAATGCTATTGTGCAGTCTGCAAAGCTATAGGCGATAACTACGGTCAGCTTTGCAGACTGACGCTTACTTATGATATGACCTTCCTTTCCCTGCTTTTTGAGGGAGTATACGGTCTTACGAAGGAGAAAAAGGAGACACGGTGTCCCGCTCATCCCTTTAAAAAGTGTACCTATGCCGCAAGCGAAGCTTCGGAGTATGCAGGAGCGATGAATGTGCTTCTTGCCTACTATAATCTGCTTGATAACTGGTCAGACGACAAAAGTCTCCCTTCTCTTGCCTTTGCAAAGACGATAAAAAGGAAGAAGCGCAGAGCTGAAAAGCAGTACCCGAGGCAGAGCGAAGCCATAAAAAGCTGTCTTTCCCGTCTTTCTGAAACAGAGAAGGCAGGGGTACTCAATCCCGATATCCCCTCTGCAATATTCGGCGAGCTTATGGGTGAGCTGTTTGCATGGCGTGAGGACGAAAATGCTGATAAGCTGAGAGCTTTCGGAAGAACTCTTGGCAGATTTATTTATATAATGGACGCATGCCTTGACTTTAAAAGAGATCTTAAAAAGAAAAAATACAACCCCATGGCACAGTATAAAGCAGCAGATTTTGAGCCGACTCTGACACTGCTCATGGGTGAATGCTCGCAGGAATTTGAAAAACTTCCGCTGAGTGCTAATAAAGAGCTGCTCTCGAATATAATATATTCAGGGGTGTGGACCCGCTGGGAGCAGGCAAAAAGAAAGGAGGAGAAGCGCAGATGAGTGACCCTTACAAGGTGCTGGGAGTATCAAGAGGTGCAAGCGAAGAAGAGATTACAAAGGCATACCGCAAGCTTGCAAAAAAGTACCACCCCGACCTGAATCCCGGTGACGAAACCGCAGCGGCAAAGATGAGTGAAATTAATGCTGCATACGATAAGCTTAAAAACGGTGATTTTTCGGATCCTTCAGATCACGGCAGCACATCGGGCGGCTATGACCCCTTCAGAGGCTACGGCGGATATAGCGGCTATGGCGGATATTACAATTACAGCGGTCAGAACTCATCCTCTCAGAGAAGCTACACCGAAATGGACTCGGTAAGAGCGTATCTCAGAGCAAATCAGTATGCCCAGGCGCTTCATGTTCTTTCCGAAATAACCGACAGAAACGACGAATGGTATTATTACAGTGCCATTGCAAATTACGGCGCAGGAAATACCATAACTGCCCGAAATCACGCACAGACAGCGGTGAACATGAATCCCAACAATCAGGAATACCGCCGTCTGCAGGCAATAATGGAGCATGGCGGACACGTTTACAGCCAGCATAGCCAGTCCTTCGGGCTGCCCAATGCCTACTGCAACAATGTCTGCTGCTCAGCCTGCCTGTCACAGCTTTGCTGTTACTTTATGAACGGCGGCTGCTGCGGTGCCTACGGCAGACCTTGCTGAAAGGAGTAAGCTTAATAAATGAACGCACTTCAGAGATTTTTTTACGGACGAAACGGCACCGATCATCTTAACATATTTCTGCTGGTACTGTATTTTATATTATTCATAGTTACGATGTTTGTAAGATGGATCGGTTTTTATATTATCATGGCAGTGCTTTTCGGTATCATTTTATGGCGGAGCCTGTCGAAAAATCTCACACAGAGAAGAAAAGAAAATGCGGCATTCCTTAAAATATGGAATCCCATAGCACAGTTTTTCAAGCTTCCCTTCCTCAGAATAAGGGACAG
Source organism: Acutalibacteraceae bacterium (assembly GCA_045534445.1). Classification (GTDB taxonomy): domain Bacteria; phylum Bacillota; class Clostridia; order Oscillospirales; family Acutalibacteraceae; genus JAISGQ01. The sequence continues at coordinate 67,443 of JAZSJQ010000060.1, read as the reverse complement.
AAAGACCCATAAGTATGTTAAATGCCCTGCCTGCAGGAAGTATATGAGGGTCAAGAAGGGCAAGGGCGAAAGAGATATAAACTGCCCGCTGTGCGGAAACCGATTCCCCGTCAATTCATAACGAAAATTTTAAAGGCATTACCCTGTTAAGGGTAATGCCTTTTGTTATATACATAAGAAATATTACTCTGCGTAATCTCCGTTGTAGTTTACGAGAACAACGCTGTCAACACCTGAGATAGTGCTGATGCCTTCCACAAGATTTCTCTGAACATTTCTGCCGGAGATCTCAATGATAACCTCGGCAACACCCTTGCGGATAGTCTTGTTCTTGACATTGCCGTGAACAGATTCGATGACTTTGTCGATCTTGGGACCTGCGCCGGGAACGTACTTGATGATCAGCAGATAAGCACCGTCCTTGCTTTTGAATATAAGGGAAACGAAGCAGAGGAGAGCGATAAGTACGGTGGAAATAAGCGCGAAGGTGAACTGATGAGCGCCAACCACGATGCCGACAGTGATAGCCCAGAAAAGGAACATGATATCAACAGGATCCTTTATGGCAGTTCGGAAACGGACGATGGAAAGAGCACCGACCATACCGAGAGAAAGAACGACATTCGAGCTGATAGTCAGAATGATAACGCAGGTGATAACCGCCATCATGACGAGAGATACATTGAAGCTGAAGCTGTAGACCGCACCGCGATAGCAGATCTTGTAAACCGCGAAGATAACAAGACCGAGTACGAGAGAAAACAGCACAGCCGCAATGGCACTGCCTATATCAAGCTGATTTTCGGTAAACTGGCTGATGAATTTATTCTTGAAAATATCACTGAAGTTTGACTGGTCCGCTTGTAAAAACAGATTCATAAGGAATCTCCCTCCTGAAGTAAATCTCTTTTGCCCTGCGGCAAAGTACATATTTTGAAATCGCCATAGGACGCTTGTCGACCTTTTTAAGCTCCTTGCGGATATAGCTTGGGAGGAAGTCGTCATACTTGACTTCAAGAACGAGGGTACCGGGTTCAAGGGCAGGCGCGGTAATAATGCCGTCATCAAAGATGTCAAAGCTGTCAAGACCTGCGCGTATATCCCTATCGAAGGTTATTCGCACATTGCCCGCCTCGCAGACAAAGGCTTCTCGCTCGTAATCAACAATAACACGGGGTTTCAGGAGCCTTGAGCGTGCATCGATGTAGCCTGCACGGAGAGCGGAATGCTCAGAATCAATCATGAAATCATAATTTGTATTTATCATGCAGGCACATTCACCGCGCGTTATCGGAGCTGAGATTTTCGATATAAAATCGCCGTATTTATCTTTTATCTCATATTTTATGACGCTGTCAGAGCCGTTATAAATTCGTATGCGGTGCTTTCTCCTGCGACCGATACCGCTTTCCTTGCCAACATAACTGTCATCGTGAATATCGTCGAAATAGAGGCTTCGGATGGTATAACCGTCATCGCCTGAGTTTTCGTCAGGTTCAAGCAGAGCGCAGAGAGACGCCTTCAGGTTATAATAATCTGAATATCTGATCAGGAATTTCAGCTCATGACGCAAAAAACGGGAACCGTACTGCAAACAGCATCACTTCCTTTACGGTAGGATAAAGAGAAATCAGTCAGCGATGACCTCGCCGTAAACAACGCCTGCACAGCCTGCAGCGTTGGACTCATCGGTATCGATGTGCATAGCAGCAGCAAAGTTGGGGTTTACTCTTACAACAACATCACCGAAAGTGGTGGTTCTGCCGTCGGTCTCGACCTTGACCTCAACGATCTGCTTGTCAGCAACACCGAAAGCCTCAGCATCAGCAGGAGTGAAGTGAATGTGACGCTTTGCAGCGATAACGCCCTCGGTAAGCTCGACCTCGCCGCAGGGACCTACGAGCTTGCAGCCGGGAGTGCCTGCAACATCGCCGGACTCACGGATAGGAGCGATGATACCGATCTTACGAGCATCGGTGAGGGAAAGCTCAACCTGGGAAGCAGGTCTCTCGGGACCGAGAATGGAAACGCCGGGAATCTCACCCTTGGGACCTACAACGGTAACTCTCTCTTCGCAGGCAAACTGACCGGGCTGGGAGAGATCCTTCTTTTTGGTGAGCTGATGGTCAGCACCGAAAAGGATAGCAAGATGCTCCTTGGTGATGTGAGCGTGACGTGCAGATGTTTCAACTAAAACCTTCATTTTGATAAACCTCCGTTAATGAGTGTGATTGATTATATACGGCACAGTGAAGAAATGCCGAAATATTACTTATAACATAATAGCGCAAAATGCGTCGGATTTCAATAGATTTGTATTGATTTGAGTGCGGAATATCTAATATAATAATGAGGAAAGGAATGATTGTATGAGTGATAAGCTTTCAGCACTTCGGGAAGAATGTCTCGGCTGTAGTAAATGTGAACTGTGCAAGGGCAGGACAAATCTTGTTTTCGGTGTGGGAAACCCCGATGCGAAGGTGCTTTTTATCGGTGAAGGACCCGGAGAGCAGGAGGATTTAAAGGGAGAGCCCTTTGTAGGAAGGGCAGGAAAGCTTCTTGACCTGATGCTCGATGCAGTGGGATTAAGCCGCGAAAAGAATATCTATATCGCCAATATAGTCAAATGCCGCCCGCCGAAGAACCGCGATCCTGAGCCCTTTGAGCAGGAAGCCTGCATTGAATGGCTGAGGGAGCAGGTAAGGATAATCCGCCCGAAAATAATCGTGTGCCTCGGCAGAATATCAGGCATGAAGATAATCAACCCCAATATGAAGATAACCAAGGAACACGGAATCTTCACGGAAAAGAACGGTGTGCTGATGATGGCAACTCTCCACCCTGCGGCACTTCTCCGCGACCCGAGACGCAAGCCCGAGGCTTTTGAAGACTTTCTTAAGCTCCGAGATAAGATAACCGAAGTCTGCCCTGAAACATGGGATATGGAGATGCCGAAAGATGACAGTAATTGACGGTAACTGGGTGCCTCAGGGCATGAGCGATGAGGACGCCATAGTAAAAACTCCCGAGCAGCTTGAAGAATATATAAACGAAGTGGGCTTTCTGCCTCTCTTCAGCACAGAGGGGACTCCTGACTTTTCCGCAGAGGCAATAAGCCCCAACGACCACTGGTGGACAGGGGACGAGCTTGATGTGTGGGAATGGCGTGCCATTCTTGCCGAAAGAGGAAATGTTGCCTACGGCAAGTTCTTCGGGAATAAAGCAGGCTTTATATCAAAGGACTGGTTTCCGATTTTTGCCGCATACCGCCGTGACGGATATGACTTTGACGCACGGTGGGACGATGACCTTGCGACCCTCAGGCAGAAAAAGATAATCGACACTCTCTTCCTACATGGAGAGCTTCTCTCTTCCGAACTCAAATCTCTTGCAGGCTTCGGGAAAGACGGAGAAAAGGGCTTTGCAACAGTTGCAGCACAGCTTGAAATGCAGACTTATATCGTAACCCGAGGTTTTCGTCAGAGACGGAATAAAAAGGATGAGCCTTACGGCTGGGCAGTGGGAGTATATTCCCTTGCAGAAGAGCTTTTCTCTCATGAGCACATCGCCTCCTGTTATTCAATGAGTGCATCGGAAGCCTTTGAAAAAATACTCTCGCAGGCAGTAAAGATCGCTCCGAAAAGCGAAATAAAGGCACTTAGAAAACAGTTAAAGTAAAAATATTTGATTTTCTTATGAAGGGATTTCAAAGGGATTGAATCCTTTGACGGGTTTTCAAGGGCAGGGCCCTTGAGCCGGGGCTTGGGGGCGCAGCCACCAACTCATTGTAAACTTTAAACCCCACGGGTTAACCGTGGGGTTTTTTCTTAGCTCAGCTCAAACATACCTGTATAAAGCTGATAATATTTGCCCTTCTGAGCAATAAGCGTCTCGTGATTTCCGCGCTCGATGATCTCACCTTTTTCAAGCACCATAATAGCATCGGAATTTCGGACGGTGGAAAGTCTGTGGGCGATAACAAAAACCGTTCTGCCCTCCATCAGCTTATCCATGCCCTTTTCGATAAGACGCTCAGTTCTGGTGTCGATGGAGCTTGTGGCTTCATCAAGAATAAGAACGGGAGGATCAGCGACCGCCGCTCTGGCTATTGCTATGAGCTGTCTCTGACCTTGAGAAAGGTTTGCTCCGTCTGCGGTGAGCATGGTGTTATATCCCTCGGGCAGATGCTCGATAAACCAGTGTGCATTTGCTATCTTCGCAGCAGCAATGCATTCTTCGTCCGTTGCGTCAAGCTTTCCGTAGCGGATATTCTCCATAACAGTACCTGTGAACAGGTGGGTATCCTGCAGAACCATGGCAAGAGAACGTCTTAAATCGTTCTTCTTTATCTTGTTGATGTTGATGCCGTCGTAGCGGATCTTTCCGTCAGGCACATCGTAGAAACGGTTGATAAGATTGGTAATTGTGGTCTTGCCTGCACCGGTAGAGCCGACAAATGCGATCTTCTCACCCTCGTTTGCATAGAGTGAAATGCCGTTGAGAACAGTCTTGTTTTCTTCATATCCGAATACAACGTCCTCAAACTCAACCTCACCTTTGAGAAGTGTATAGGTGATAGTGCCGTCACCGTGGGGGTGTTTCCATGCCCAGATGCCTGTTCTCGTTTCGCTTTCGGTGATGTTGCCCTTTTCGTCGACCTTTGCATTTACAAGCATTACATAACCGTCATCGGTCTCAGGCTCGGCATCGATTATTTCGAAGATTCGCTCAGCGCCTGCAAGAGCCATGAGAATAGCATTCATCTGCTGGCTCATCATGGAAATAGGACGGGCAAAATTACGGGTATAGGTAAGAAATGCTGCAAGAGTACCGAGAGATACGGCGCCGGTCAGAATGGCAATGACAGCACCTACAAGAGCGGTTATTGCATAGTGTATATGACTGAGGTTGTTCATGATGGGACCGAGAATATTTGCGAAGGTGTGTGCGTTGGTGGAGGCGTTTGCAAGATTTTCATTAAGAGTGTCAAACTCCTCCTTGACCTTACCCTCGTGACAGAAGACCTTTACCACCTTCTGTCCCTCTATCATTTCCTCAATATGACCGTTGACCTTACCAATATTCTTTTGCTGTTCGGCAAAATATTTGCCGCTCTTTTTGCCTATGGTGCTGACAAGGAAAAGAATGACAAAAAGCATAAGAACAACAAGAATGGTAAGCTGCCAGCTGAGTATGCACATCACCACAAATACAGAAACGACCGTAAGCATGGAGGTAATGAAGTTTGTAATGGTGTTGCTCATGAAGTCGCGGAGAGCGTCAATATCGTTGGTGTAGCGGCTCATGAGCTCGCCGTGGGTACGGGTGTCAAAGAATTTAATTGGAAGCTTCTGCATATTTGAGAACATTTCCGTTCTTATGCGAAGAAGTGTGCGTGTGGAGACGTTGAGCATAAGCCTGCTTGCAATAACATTGAAAAGAACAGCGCAGATATAGATCACAGCTATAATAACTGTGGTGCTGATAAGCTTATCAAAACGGATCGCAGAGGGAACGAACGGCGCGCCCTCTTCAATACTGATGCTGTCAATAAGAGGCTTGAGCAGATAGGTTGCCGCAACCTCAGCTACGGCGGTGACGATAACAAGAGTCAGAATGATTATCATGCTGATCTTGTGCTTGAACATATAGGAGAGCACTCTGCTGAGAGTCTTGCCTGCGTTCTGGGGTTTGGGACCGCCTGCCATGCCTTTTTTGCCCATTCCGCCCATTTTAGGTCCTGCCATTAGTCCTGCTCTCCTTTCTGCTGGGATTCATATACCTCACGGTAGATCTCGTTGTTTTCAAGAAGCTCATCGTGAGTTCCGACGGCATTTATTCTGCCGTTGTCCATGACAACTATTCTGTCGGCATCTGAAACGGAGGATATTCGCTGTGCGATAATTATTGTGGTCGTACCTGCAAGCTCAGTTCTGAGCGCCTCACGGATAGAAGCGTCCGTTGCGGTATCAACAGCGCTGGTGCTGTCATCAAGAATGATGATCTTGGGCTTTTTCAGCAGTGCGCGTGCGATACAGAGCCTCTGCTTCTGACCGCCTGATACATTTACACCGCCCTGACCGAGCTCGGTGTTATAGCCGTCGGGGAAGCTTTCGATGAAGTCATGGGCGCAGGCAGTTCTGCAGGCGGCGATCAGCTCTTCGTCGGTTGCGTTTTCATTGCCCCAGCGAAGATTTTCCGCAATTGTGCCCGAGAAAAGAACATTCTTCTGGAGAACCATTGCAACGCTGTTTCTCAGCTCATCGAGGGCGTATTCGCGTACATCATTGCCGCCGACCTTTACACTGCCGTCAACAACGTCATAAAGACGGGGGATAAGCTGAACAAGGGTACTCTTGGCAGAGCCTGTGCCGCCGATGATGCCGATGGTCTCGCCTGACTTGATGTGCAGGTCGATATTCTCAAGGGTGAGCTTTTCCCTGCTCTTTGAATAGCTGAAATCAACCATGTCAAAATCAATGCTGCCATCTTTTACCTTGAGGTCAGAAGCTACATCGGGAATATCAAGCTCCTCGTCGAGAACCTCGGAAATTCTTGCTACCGATGCGCGGGAAAGAACTATGTTAATGAGTATCATACCCAGCATCAGAAGGCTCATAAGGATCTGAGAGATATAGGAAATAAAGCTGATAAGCTGACCGCTTGTCATGGTTCCCTTTGTAAGGTAAGGCTTAACACCGCTTTCAATGGAGCCATTGATAACCATGGAGCCGCCAAAAAGAAGAACGAAAATAATGCAGCCGTACATACAGAGAGACATAAACGGCATACCGTAGACAAGAAGCTTTTCAGCCTTTACCTGCATATTGCGAAGATCGGTGGCAGCCTTGCGGAACTTTTTGTCCTCAAAGTCGCCGCGGACAAATGCCTTGACAACACGCACAGCAATAAGGTTTTCCTGAACTGTGCCGTTCATGTTGTCGATTTTGGTGAGCATAGCCTTGAATCTGGGATATGCAAGCACCATAAGACAGCCGAGAACAACTACCATAAGAGGGATGATAACAGCAAAAACAGTGGAAAGACTGCCGCTGAGACGGGATGCCATGATAAGTCCGCCAACCATCATGAAGGGGGAACGAATGGCCATTCTGAGAAGCATGGCAAATACGTTCTGAGTGTTGGTTACATCAGTGGTAAGCCTTGTGACGAGAGAAGCAGTGGAAAAACGGTCTGTGTTTGCAAAGGAAAAATCCTGAACCTTATAGAAAAGTCCCTGACGGAGATTCTTTGCAAAGCCTGCCCCTGCAACTGCTGCAGTCCTGCCGGCCATAGCACCGCAGAAAAGGGAGAACAGGGCACAGAGGATCATTAGTCCGCCCATAATGGCAACGTAGCCTATCTGCTGACCTCTTGTATCAAACATACCGTTTATATCGTTGATACCGTTATCAACGATGAGAGAGATAATGAATGGTATCACTATCTCCATGCCTACCTCACCAAGCATGAGTATCGGCGTGAGAATGGCGTGTTTTTTGTATTTTCCCACATATGGGAGCAGCTTTTTAACCATTGTCTGCATCTTCCTCCTGATTCATTGTAAGTTTTCTGTCATTATCCGCGACTTCGCCTGCAAGCTTTGCTATGACGCAGGGACCGTTGCGGTCGGTCTCGCCGCCGAGATTTACGATTATCCTGTCAAGATAAGAGACAAATCCATCAAGATCGCTGTCGGAAAAACCTTCAAAGGCACGATCGTCGATCTTCTTAAAAATACCGCGGCAGTGATTGCTTATCCTGAGCCCCTCATCGGTTATGGAGAGGCGGTTGCATCGAGCGTTGGATTCATCGGTCTTTCGCACGAGAAGACCTGATTTCTCAAGGCGCTTTGCAGAAACTGCAACAGAAGCAGGGCTGACCATCAGCATATCTGCAAGCTCCTTCTGGGTGCAGCCGTCGTGACAGCGGACGGTTTCAATAACGGGAAACTGCCCGTAATAGAGCCCGAAGTCTTCCTGCTGTACCGCAAGCTTTTTAATAAGCTGAAGCTGAGTTATTTTACTCAGGATATCCCTTTTTTCTATGGGCAAAACGTCACCTCCGAAACAAATTAACCGACTAATAATTAACCGTTTAACTGTTTGATAGTCTATCACAACGCACAGCACAAGTCAACATTTTCACTTGTGAAATATGTGCAGTGAAACGGTGCAGACTTTGTGAAATATAACAAAAGGGCTTCCCACAAGGGAAGCCCTTTGAATCATATGATTTATTCCTCGCCGTGACCGGTCTTGCGCTGAATGAACTTGATGAATTCAACGATAGGAATAATGGTAATTGCAAGACCTACGCCGATAGCATACTCGTAGAACTTGATGCCTGTGAAGCCGAAGATGGAGCCCACGGGAGTGAGAACAACTACGGTGGTCAGCAGGAAGGAGATAAGCATGGTGATCCAGAGAAGCTTATTGTGGCTCTTGAGAGCGAATACAGACTGTCTTCTGGAGCGCATATTGAAGGAATGGAAGACCTCAGTCATGGACAGGGTGAGGAATGCCATGGTAATGCCATAATCGCTTTCAAGACCGTTGGGATTGGGGTCAAGTGCATGACCGATGAAAAATGCGATCAGTGTAAGCACAGCAACAATAGCACCCTGAAGCACGATGTCAAGCATCATGCCGCCTGCGAATACGCCTTCCTTTGAATCACGGGGAGCACGCTTCATGATGTTCTTTTCTGCCTGCTCGGTACCGAGTGCAAGAGCAGGGAAGGTGTCTGTGATGAGGTTGATCCAGAGAAGATGAGGGGGCTTGAGGATAGTGAATCCAATGAGGGTGGAAACGAATATCGCAATAACCTCGGAGAGGTTTGAAGCGAGGAGGAACTGAATGGTCTTACGTATATTGTCGTAGATTCTTCTGCCTTCCTCAACAGCGGTAACGATTGTTGCAAAGTTGTCGTCTGCAAGAACCATGTCAGCAACGTTCTTTGTAACGTCGGTACCGGTAATACCCATGCCAACGCCTATGTCAGCGCTCTTGATGGAGGGAGCATCGTTGACGCCGTCACCGGTCATAGCGGTGATCATGCCCTTAGAGCGCCATGCGTTGACGATTCTTGTCTTATGCTCAGGCTGTACACGGGCGTATACAGAGTAAAGCTCGATGTCCTCTGCAAGCTGCTCATCGCTGATCTTATCGAGCTCAGCGCCTGTGATAGCCTTCTTGCCGCCGTCGAGAATTCCGAGGGTGTGTGCGATAGCAGTAGCGGTGTCGATGTGGTCGCCGGTAATCATGATGGGACGTACATGAGCGCTGCGGCACTCTTCAACAGCAGCAACGACCTCAGGACGAACAGGGTCGATCATGCCGACGATACCTACATAGCAGAGATCCTTCTCAAGGAAGGTGTCCTCATAGCTTTCAGGCTCGGAATCCCAGTATCTTACAGCGGCACAGAGAACACGGAGAGCTCTGTCGGCCATAGCCTTGTTTTCTGCAACAATAGCCTTCTTCTTGTCCTCAGTCATAGGAACAGCCTTGCCGTTTTCAAGGCAGGTGGTGCAGCGGCTGAGGATAACATCGGTAGCACCCTTGGTATACTGAACGATCTTGCCGTTCTCATTGTGAACGGTAGTCATCATCTTACGCATGGAATCGAAGGGAGCTTCGCCGATTCTGGGAGCGGCAGCCTCAAGAGCAGGCTTTGCCATATCCATCTTGTAAGCGTGGTTGACAAGAGCGCACTCGGTGGGGTCGCCTATATCGGAATTGCCGGTCTCCTCGTTGAGGACAGCATCACAGCAGAGGCACATAGCCTTTGCAAGGAGAGCCTTGTCATCGGAAGAATCCTCAACAACGGTCATCTTGTTCATTGTCAGAGTACCGGTCTTGTCGGAGCAGATTATCTGGGTACAGCCGAGAGTCTCAACAGCGGTAAGTTTGCGGATAACAGCATTGCGGTTAGACATCTTGGTAACGCCCATGGAGAGAACGATGGTAACAACAGCAGCCAGACCCTCAGGGATAGCCGCAACAGCAAGGGAGATTGCAACCATGAAGGTGTCAAGCACCAGATGGGTGTCAACGCCGTCGGTGACAGCACCCTTTACAAGCTTGAAAACAAAGAGAACAACGCAGATTCCCAGTACAAGGAAAGTGAGAAGGCGGCTCAGCTCGGAAAGCTTGCGCTGGAGGGGAGTCTGACCTTCCTCTGCGGTTGCGATAGCGTTTGCTATCTTACCCATTTCGGTATTCATGCCGGTGCCGGTAACGACCATCTTGCCGTGACCGTAAACAATGGTACTGCCGGTGTAAACCATGTTCTTGCGGTCACCGAGAGGAACATCACCGTTTTCGCCGCCGCTGATAGCATCGATCTTCTTGTCAACGGGTACGGATTCACCGGTAAGAGCGGCTTCCTCAGCCTTCATGCTTGCACATTCGATGATACGTCCGTCAGCCGGGACAGCATCGCCTGCGTCAAGAATAACGATATCGCCGGGAACAAGCTCTGCGGCAGGAATAACAACAGACTTGCCGTCGCGGATTACCTTTGAATGAGCGGCAGTCATTTCAGAGAGCGCTTCAATAGCGGCCTCTGCCTTGGATTCCTGAACAACGCTGAGGATGGAGTTGATGATAACAACAATGAGAATAATAATTGCGTCAGTGGGGATAGCAGCGCCGGGACCCTCATGTTCAATGATCTCTGTTACTGCGGAAATTGCGGCAGCAGCGAGAAGAACAAGTATCATGGGGTCGGAGAGAGATTTGATAAATCTCATCAGAAGGCTTGTCTTTTTTGCTTCAGCCAGCTTGTTGAGACCGTACTGAGCAAGTCGGGCAGAGGCATCTGCACTGCTGAGACCGTCAGGAGAGGTTTTCTGTACGGAAAGAACCTCAGAGACGTCCTTTAAATACTCTTTCATATTGTACTTCTATCCTTTCTGAATATAAGTATTTACTTCGGAAAGTATTCTACACGATATAAATCTTTAAATCTATAGAAAAATAATTATTTTTTGTTAATGCAGACAAAAAACAGAAAGTGTATAAATCAGCGTAAAAACCGCCCAACCATGCGGAGGGACGGTTTTTATAAGTGAAAAATCGAGCTGTGCGAAAAAGAGGGCAAAAGACGCATGACAATGCGCTTTTTAAGAGTTTTCCGCCTTATTCGCCGAAACGGTTCATAACCATACCGGTGATGAGCTTGGGATAGAAGTAAGTGGACTTCTGAGGCATCTTCTCGCCTGCAGCAGCAACATCACGGATCTCCTCAACTCTTGTGGGGTTGAGAATGAAGGAGCACTGGAACTTGCCGCTCTTTACGCCTTCGATTGCCTCGTCAAATACTCTGGTGTAGGTGAGGTTGATCTGAGCAGCCATGTTTTCTTTGTCGATTCCGAGGCAGTTCTCAAGAACGAGAGAGTGAAGAACACTTACATCAAGACCGCGGAGAGCATCGGAGCAGCCGGGAAGAACATTTTCCATAACAGCGATATCACGGAGAACGAGAAGATCCCATTCGTCGCCGCCGCAGTAGAGAGCGTAAGCCTTCTTGCCTTCCTTGTAGTAAGCATCGAGCTTATCTTCGATGGTGTCAACGCCTGTTTCGTGAGTGATATCAAAGTTCTCAGAAGCCTTCTTGAGCATAGCGTCCTTATCGAAGTTTTCAAGATCACGAACAAGTCTGTGAGTGGGGAAAACAACAAGACCGTCATTTTCCATATCAACGAGCATCATCATGATGTAGTCGCTGTCAGCACCTTCGGGGGTGCCGTTTTCACGGCAGTAGTTGCGGTAGTTGATGCCGGTCTCATAACGGTGATGACCGTCGGCTATGTAGAGCTTTCTGTCAGCAAAATCAGCGCAGAGCTTTTCGACCATAGAGGGGTTGGAGATTATCCACATACGGTGTGTAACGCCTGCCTCATCGGTAAGCTCAAGATCGGGAGTGCCGTCAGAATAATCATCGATCTTAGCCTTGGTCTTACCTTCATCGTCCATGTAGAGGGAATATATCTGAGAGAAGTTACAGCCTGTAGCCTTCATAAGATTGAGTCTGTCGGTCTTTGCCTTGGAGAGAGTTTCCTCGTGGGGAAGAACAATGCCCTTGCTGAACTCTTCAAGCTTTACAGCAGCGATCATGCCCTTTATGGACATAACGGTGTCCTTTACCTTGAACTCTTCCTCGTAGATGTAGACAGAATCCTTGCCCTCGCGGACGAGAGTACCGTTTTCAAGCCACTCCTTGAGAGTTGCGCCTGCCTGAGCATAGGGATCGTCGCCCTTGGGAAGCTCAAGACGGATAACGTTGTTCTTGTTGGTTTCGAGGAAAGCAAGACGCTGCTCCTCGCTGATGATGTCATAGGGAGGGCAGGTGAGGGATTCGAGGGTACCTGCAGCTTCAGAGAAGCGCATACCGTTGAAGCCTTTTACAATAGCCATGGTAACTGCAACCTTTCGTTTCTGTATTTTACTGATACAGTTTAACGTATTGAAGTGCCGCAGTCAAGACAAAGAAGAGAATTTTATGTGCAGAACCAAATTGACACGCAAAAATACGATGATTTTTGTATTTACTTACGGTCTGGTCTCAAGTCCGTAAAGCTGAGTTACAGGATCTCTGAACAGCCCTATTTTGGGAGGGCTGACAGAAAAGCAGAGGAGCATAACGATAATAAGGCAGAGAAGAGCGGCAGAAATCGGGAAAATATCGCTGACATTTTTGTCGGAATTGATGATCCTTATGCTCACAAGCTCACCGCAGGCAACCCATAGAAATGCAGAAACAATGTCTATCCACAGAACATGGCTGCCCCATACTCCGCTGTAGACAAAGAAAAAGCACACTGTCAGGAGTATGATCGTAAGAGTGCCTGCACATCTCGCGACGATGAGCCGCTTGAAATGTGGCTTGAGAAGGTAGTATTCCGCAATGCTCCAGAGAAGGAACGGAATAACAAGACCCTTGACGTGCTCCCAGACGCTTTCGTTGACAGATGCAAACACAGCGACAAGGATGTTACTGCCGCTGAGCCTGTATGCGAAGTGCAGAAAAGCCGAAAGTGCGAAGCACACGGCAATACCTGCAGTGCTGACGAGAATAGTGCGTGTTTTTTCACTTAGTGATATCTGTTTTACTGAAGCTAAATTTTGCATATATCAGACCTCCGTTTCATCTGATATATACGCTGAGGAAAATCAGAATATGAGCAGTATCCCCAGCATGGTAAGAACCGAGCCGAGAAGTGCGGCGCCTGCCATAAGCGCCCATCTGGGCAGTCCGAGAAATTTTTCGAGAAATGGATTCTTTTCTTCGGTGTCGCCGGAGGCTTCCGAACAGCATTCGATACCGTCGTTTATCTCACTGATGCATTCGCAGGCGGCGCGGTGCAGGTCTATGCTTCCGTTTTCGGCGTACTGAGGGCGTACAAAGCATATCACGCGCTCAAAGTATGGGCTGTCGGGCTTGTTTATCTCAACTGCAAAGCGGCTTACCGAACGTATCATAAAAAGCAACCTTCTTCCATCAAAAGTAAGTATTACCTGCAAGGATTATTGACAGTACGGAAGATGTTATTCAGAATTACCCTCCGTAATTTTGCACTGACAAGAAGCGTTGACATAATTAATGTGGAAAACTCGGTGGAAAACGTGGAAAAGTAGCATTGCTCCGTGAGTTCAAAAAACGAAAACGGCTCAACTATGCGGGTTTTGAGTGTTGAAAACTATTATGCTTATGTTAACGAAAAAACGTGAAATTATAAACTTACAGTTATTGCACCTTGTCAGAAAGGGGGATTGGAACCGCTGAAAAGAAAATAAGACGTAATTTATTGTAATGAAAGAAAAAATATGTTAAAATTCAAAGTAATGTGATAAAAATTCGAGGTGATTGATATGGCAAAAAAGAAGAAGACCTACAACCTGACACGCCATAAGATTATATTCGCGGTCGCCAAGCCCCTTGCAAGAGCTTTTATTCGCCTCAAGTGTGGCTGGAGAAAGACCGTAAAACCCAAGGGAACGCCCAGATTCAAGCAGTACGTTGTGCTTGCAAACCATAACAATGATTATGATACCGTAGGACTTGCCGCGTCCATTCCGGGCGTATGCCAGTTTGTTGCCAGTGACCATATCCTCAAGTGGAAGGTAGGCAAGCTTATAAACTGGGCTTGCGGTCCTATTGCAATTTCCAGAGCCCAGCTTGACTTAAAGGCGATCAAGGAGATCCTGCAGTGCAAGAAAGAGGGCGGCAGTATCGGTATATTCCCCGAGGGCGGCTGCACCTATACAGGCAGAACAGGCTACATAGCCCCTGCCACCGCAAAGCTCGTAAAGCAGCTTGGTCTGCCCGTTTATCTCTACGGCATTGAAGGCAGCTTCCTTATGAAGCCCATTGCCGCAAAGACCATGCGTCGCGGCAGAGAGTGGTGTGTTCTGAGAAAAACTCTGACCGCAGAGGAAGTAGCGGCGATGAGTGTCAGTGAGCTTCACGAGTGTATCTGCGAGAATCTTATGGTCGATGCATACGCGACCCAGAGAGACAAGATGTATGTCTACAAGGGCAAGGAGCTTGCCGCAGAGCTTGAGACCTCTCTTTACAGATGTCCGAAGTGCGGAAAGATGTGTCAGATGCACGGTGAAGGGGATACGTTCTCCTGCAAAGCCTGCGGCTACACCGTTACATATAACAAATACGGCTTCTTCGAGGGTGATGACGTAATTTTCGATAATATCACTGATTGGGACGACTGGCAGAGAAAAGAGATCGTCAGATGCATAGAAGAGGGCGAGTATGACCTGACAGGCAAGACTCCTATATTTGTCGATGAGGATGAGATAATAATCGAGTCCGAAAAGGCACATGAAAAGGCGACCGCAGGCAAGGGCACCTTCTATATGTATTCCGACCGTTTTGAGCTTCACGGCGAAGGGATTGACGAAGTATGGTACTTTGACAAGATCGAAAAGCTCAGAGCAACCAACCGCACCCATCTTTCCTTCTCTGTGGGCGGAGAGACATATATTGATTTAAAGAGTGAGCGTGTTCGCTCCTCTTATAAGTATATGCTCAATTACAATGCTCTCAGACTGTGGGCAAAAGGCAAGCCGATAGACTTCTTCGGCGTCTGATAAATAACCGGGAGGAGTAATTTTTTGGCTCGCATAAGCTCTCTTTTTTCATCAAGCAAAGGAAACTGTACAATTATAGGCTGCTCGGGCAGATACATAATGATCGACGCAGGAGTCAGTGCAAAAAAGATATGCACCGCACTTTCACAGCGTGAGGTATCTCCCGAAAGTATAGCGGCAATATTCATAACTCACGAGCATATTGACCATGTAGCAGGTGTGCGCGTGTTTGCGGGAAAGTATAATATTCCCGTGTATGCCACTGAAGGCACACTCCGCGCAATGCATCGTAACGGACATCTTGAGGGCGTGGAATACCACCTGATGCAGGGCAGAAAAGATCTGCCCGAAATGAGTATAAGTTCCTTTACGACCTCGCACGATGCCGCGGAAAGCTGCGGATACACGGTGCTGACTGCCGACGGCAGAAAGATAGCCCTTGCAACGGATATGGGCTATGTGACAGAAACGGTGCGAAAAGCCATACGAGGCAGTGACGCAGTGATAATAGAATCAAACCATGATGAGGCAATGCTTCGCAGAGGACCTTATCCGCCTCTGACCAAGCAGCGGATACTGTCAGATATGGGACATCTTTCAAATCCTGCCTGTGCCGCAGAGCTTTCCGAGCTTGTAAGGGAAGGTACGGCGAGATTTTTCCTCGGACATATAAGTCAGGACAATAACACCCCTGACCTTGCCTATACAACGGCTTTTGATGCTCTTAAAAAAGAGGGTATGAAAATAGGCTATGACTATACCCTGTCCGTACTTGCACCCGACGGGGGAGAAATGGTGGTGTTCTGATGCAGGATGTTCGTATAATATGCGTAGGAAAGCTCAAGGAGCAGTACTGGCGCGACGCCTGCGCGGAATACAGCAAAAGGCTGTCGGCATACTGCAGGTTTTCGATTATCGAAATTGATGAACACAGGCTTCCCGATAATCCGTCGGGGGCTCAGATAGAGGCAGGTCTCAATGCGGAGGGGAAGAATATCCTGTCAAAATGCCCCAATGGCTGTGATATAATAGCCATGTGCATAGAGGGGAAGACCCATTCCTCCGAGCAGTTGGCGGCACTTGCCGAAAGATCCGCAATTTCAAGCAGAGGAATGTGCTTCATAATCGGCGGCTCCTTCGGACTTTCCGATGAAGTGAAAGCAAAAGCAAAGGTAAAGCTTTCCATGTCGCCCATGACATTCCCTCATCAGCTTGCCCGAGTCATGCTGTGTGAGCAGATATATCGTGCATTTTGCATAAATAACGGCTCGAAATATCACAAATGACAAAAGCAAAGACAAAAAATACCGAGTGTAAAAAAAATAGTTGCTTTTTTGAGTAAATGGTGCTACAATATCTGCACGCGACTGTAAGAAAGCAAGGAGGTGTATTGTAAATGCCCAATATTAAGTCCGCAAAGAAGAGAGTTAAGGTAAACGAGACTAAGAACCTTCGAAACAAGGCTATCAGATCCAACCTCAAGACAACTCTCAAGAAGGCTGATGCTGCAATCGCAAATCAGGAGAATACTGATGAGGCTGTCCGCCTTGCAATGAAGAAGATCGATCAGGCTGTTGCAAAGGGAATTCTTCACAAGAATACCGCTGCAAGAAAGAAGTCCGCTATCGCTCGTAAGGCAAATAAGGCTTCCTAATGTACCTTTTGATTTAAAAGCAGAGCTTGTCTCTGCTTTTTTGCTTTGTATGGGGAATTTTGCTGCACAGTGCATCATAAAAATGAACAGGACTTTGGAAAATCATTAAAGTTATGTAAAAAGAATCCTGTTTGAATTGACAATGGGCGGAAAAGCTATTATCATGTAATTGAGATAAAACGCAGGGGCAAAAAGCCCCATGAGAGATAAAGAGATAGTATTTTTGGAGGTGCGTCAGCTATGAAAAAATCCAATCCCTGGGTGATCCTTGGCGTTATTACCGCAATTGCGGCAATCGTTGCATCTATCACTACCGCAGTGCTTATGCTTGAAAAGAAGCGCAAGGAAGATGAGGAGCTCGAGCATTATATCGATTGCTCTATTCAGTAAAGAGAAAAAACGGCAGTTATACTGCCGTTTTTTTATTTGTAAAAAGGAAAGGAAGTTATCTCATGGATATTCTTGTTACAGGCGGGACAGTGTTTGCAAGCCGATTTACTGCGGAGTATTTCGTGAAAAGAGGACACAGAGTGTATGTGCTTAACCGAAATACCCGTCCGCAGTCTGAGGGAGTTATCCTCATAGAGGCTGACAGACATGCTCTGGGAGATACCCTAAAAAAGTACAGCTTTGACGCTGTGCTGGACATTGCCTCCTATAACGAGACCGACGTAAGGGAGCTTTACGAGGCACTTGGAGAAGTTAAGCAGTACATATTTATAAGCTCCAGCGCGGTATATCCCGAAACTCTGCCTCAGCCATTCAACGAGAATCAGAAATGCGGAGCGAATATCCATTGGGGCGATTACGGCACAAACAAAATAGCCGCAGAAAAATATATAACTAAAAAGCACCCTCAGGCGTATATTATCCGTCCTCCGTATCTGTACGGACAGATGAATAACGTGTACCGCGAAGCCTTTGTCTTTGAGTGCGCTGAGAAGAATCTGCCTTTCTATATCCCGAAGGACGGAAGTATGCCTCTGCAGTTTTTTCACATAGAGGATATGTGCCGCTTCATGGAGATATTGCTTGAAGAAAAGCCCGAACAGCATATATTCAACGTTGGAAACGAGGAAACCGTCAGCATAATAGAGTGGGTCACACTCTGCTACAGTGTGCTTGGTAAAACACCCGAGCTCAGATATGTCGGCGGAGAAATAAACCAGAGAAGCTATTTCCCTTTCCTTGATTACAAGTATGTGCTTGATGTAAGCGAAATGAATAAGCTTATGATGGATACAAAGCCCCTTGCAGAAGGATTGAAAGAATCCTATGAGTGGTATAAAGACAACCGCGAGCTTGTAAGAAAAAAGCCTTTGCTTGAATTTATCGAAGAGAATTTAGGCTGAACAAAAAAGCCTCCTGAACTTGGAAGCTGGCGTTAAAAAGGAGCAGTTTATTTATCTGCTCCTTTTTTAAATGGCGAATTGCCGTATTTTATCCTATTTTCACTAAAGAAAACACACTTTTCTGCTTTTGCAATCCCATGTAATTACAATTTATATCAACTTTTCTATGGGTATTTCTTTTGCCATTCGCTTATATCCCAGTGCACTGGGATGTAAATGGTCTCCACTGTCATAAACAGGCAAGAAACCTGCCGTCGAATCAGGATCCCGGAGTGCCAAATCAAAATCCACCACACCATCGATCAAATCAGTGTTACGAATAAAGTCATTATATGCATCCTTAAGCACATCTCGAAATGGCGCATATGTTCTCCAGCCTTTTATAGGCAGAAGTGTTCCTACATAAACCTTATAGTTGAAGCTTCTCGCCAGATCAATATAATACTTAAGCCCATCTATCAACTCATCTGCTGTCGGAAGATCACTCATCGGTCTGAATGGATTTACATCTGTTCCCACAGGATGAATAATATCATTGATGCCTTGCTGTATAATTACAGTATCTGCACCGTCGGTCGGCACCTCATGAGTAAATCGTCTGTCACCTTTAAGCCCATAGGAGGCATAGGTCAGACAATCATATTCTCTTAAAATTCTCGATCCGCTGGTTGCACGTCTGATTGCAACCAGGTTATTATGTCCCTCCTCTTTAAATCTCAGATTCAGATAGTCAGGCCAGTCCTGTGCAGTTATGGAATCACCGTAGCAGACAATAGTTTTATTCTCCCTGCTTGTATATACAGAAACATTGCTGAGGAAATAATTTATATTTGTTTTTCTGGAAACCATTATTGAAATGTCTTCATCATAAGTATGATCTCCGGTTGCAAACAGTCCTTTGGAAAGCGGTCCGCATGTATATACAGCTGAGCGCATTTGAGTGAATTCTCCCAGGTAAAAGCTCACATAGGCATTCGCCCCGGGCTCTGCATTGATTTCAAGCTCATCTGAAACCACGCACTCTCCTGCCGGAATCATTACACTTTCCCTGCCGTCATAAGTAAGTGTACCAAACTTCTTACCATTAAAAAAACTGCTTTTTGAAATCGTTATTGCTTCTGTTCCGCAATAATTATCAAAGGTAACGCGCACTTTTTCACCTGAAAACGGTATATGTATATTGTATCTGAGTGTAATATCCTTACCATAACTCTCAGGTCTGTTTTCTCCTATAGATACTGCATTTCCCCAGATTGATGTCCAATGCATGTTTATTTATCCTCGTTTCCAAGACTCACCGTCCGGGCCTGACTTTTTCGGAGCCATACTATTGTCGGGCTGACTTCGGTGGTTTTTTCACTTTTTTCGTTGATATTCAGTATAAACAATCCAAGCCTGAATTTCAATAAGCAATGTTGCGCCTTGCTGATTATGAATCATTTACACATTCATAAAAATTATAAGTATTCAAATTTTTCTCTCAGTCACAGATATATATTTACTATATATGTGTCAATAAATCACTATGTGCCGTCGCCTGCCGGTCTGCAAGTACGGCATATAACAAAAAAGGTGCGATATCATATCGCACCCTTTAAAATTTTATCAATCAGGGAAGGTTTTCCTGGAGATATCAGCACCGCATTTTGTGAGCTTGTCTATCATATTCTCATAGCCGCGCTCGATGTGGTAGATATCACCGATGGTAGTAGTGCCTTCGGCTGCCATAGCGGCAACGACCATAGCGGCACCGCCGCGAAGGTCAGTAGCCTTGACAGGCGCACCGTGGAGAGTGTTTACGCCGTCATAGATTGCAACCTTGCCGTCAACATTTACCTGAGCGCCCATCTTGCGGAGCTCGTCCACATACTGGAAGCGGTTGTCCCAGACACCCTCGGTAAGTATGCTTACGCCGTCAGCAAGAGCCATCAGAACACCGATCTGCGGCTGCATATCGGTGGGGAAACCGGGGTGAGGCATGGTTTTGACGTTGCATCTGGTGAGAGGCTTGTCTCTGGTAACTCTGACAGCATCGTCAAACTCTTCAACCTTACAGCCCATGCTGATGAGCTTTGCGGTAATGGTCTCAAGATGCTTGGGGGTGACGTTCTCAATGGTGAGATCGCCGCCTGTTGCAGCGGCAGCAACCATATAGGTACCTGCCTCGATCTGGTCGGGAATGACAGAATAAGTGGAACCGCCAAGCTGCTGTACGCCTCTGATCTTAATGGTACCCGTACCTGCGCCGAGAATATCAGCACCGAGGGAATTGAGGAAGTTCGCAAGGTCAACGATGTGAGGCTCTCTTGCGGCATTTTCGATAATTGTAAGACCTTCAGCCTTTACTGCTGCCAGCATGATATTGATGGTAGCACCGACAGAAACGATATCAAGATAGATTCTGTTACCGACGAGCTTTTCAGCCTGAAGCTCGACCATACCGTCATCCACAGAGAAGCTTGCACCCAGAGCCTCGAAGCCCTTGAGATGCTGATCTATGGGGCGGACACCGAAATAACAGCCGCCGGGCAGAGGTACGCGAGCTTTGCAGTAACGACCGAGAAGCGCACCGTAAAGATAGTACGAAGCGCGCATCTTTCTTACCATGTCATTGTCTGCAATATAGGTGTTTATGGGTCTGGGATCGATCTCAAGAACCGAAGGCTCGGGTCTTGTTACGACAGCACCGAGACTCTGCAGTATCGAAGAAAGAACATTTACATCGCTTATATCGGGCAGATTTTCTATACGGCATACATCGCCTGCAAGAATGGTAGCAGGAATAATTGCAACAGCCGCATTTTTAGCACCGCCGACCGTAATGCTGCCGCGCAGGGTGGTCGGTCCGTTTATGACGAATTTATCCAATGCGAAACGCACTCCTCTTACTCTGTGGTAATATGATAAACACTAAATGGAATTTTAATCCTGTAATGATTCAAATGCTGTATGAATGCTATAATTTTCAGGCAATAACAGCCGCAAATAATTATAACACTTATTTGATGAAATGAAAAGTACAATTTTGTTTTTAGAATATTATTCACGCCTGCTTTACAAATTGTTTACATATATAACAAAATATCGGCACCGCTTTTGCGGTGCCGATAAAGCTTATCTGTAATAATTCATGGGGTTTTTGGTGTTTCCGTTCAGGCGTATCTCAAAGTGGAGGTGGGGACCGGTGGAGTTACCGCTGTTTCCGACCTTTCCTATTGACTGACCCTTCGAGACAGTCTGACCGACGCTGACGTTTATCTTGCTTAAGTGAGCGTATCTTGTAAGATAACCGTTGCTGTGCTGGATATCAATGCAGTATCCGTAGCTTGAGAACCAGCCTGCTCTTGTGACTCTGCCACCTGCGGCAGCAACAACGGTACGTCCGTAAATACCGCTTGTGGAAATATCAATACCCTTGTGCAGTTTACCCCAACGGGGGCCGTAGTAGGAAGAAACGTGCTTTACGCCGGGGACAGGCCATGTGAACATTCCGGTAGGAACACGTCCTCCGCCACCGCCTGAGGAACCTCCGCCACCGCCTGAAGAACCGCCCGAATAGCTGGGAATCTTCTTGGTTCCCACAACATAGACCTCTTCGATAGGTGCCTTGAGTACCTCGGTGTCGATGACCTTTCGGCTCTGTTCAACGCCGCCGACGTAGACTATCTCTTCGGTGACCTTGTTTGTACCCTTCTGACCCTTGGTCTTGAGCTTCTTGTAGTTGGTATACTTCGTGGAATCCTTGACAGTAGTGGTCTTGTAGGCGACGCTTACGGTGTACTGACGAACAACAACGCACTTAACTTCAAGAACGGGAACATCAGTCTCGACCTTTATCTTATTGCCTGCAATAAGACCTGTTTCCCTGACCTCGGGATTCAGCTCATAGAAGCGTTCCTCGGTCATGCCGTAAGAAGAAAGCAGCTTTGAAACAGTGTTGCTCTTTCTGACAGTATGGGATTTGATAACGGTTTTTGTGCCTCTGATGACATCACGAAGTTCATTTGCAGTGATAACGTCCTTTGCGGCATAAAGACCGCTCTTTATCTCCACGTCCTGAACAAAGCTCAGGGTTCCGGTCTGTTTTGAGTTATCAAAGCTGTCCGTGAATTCATCGAGAATAAAGCTCAGGTCGCCTTCGCTTCGGATAGCGCCAACAAGCTCACCGTCAATGAAAAGACCGTATGCCTCTTCGATATCGGTATTTCCGTAGAGCATACTTTCAGCAAGCTGTGTGGAGTTTTTGATATCGGAAGAATTTACGGCAGCCAGTCTGTAGGTCGGCTGCATATTTGCTTCGATCTCCGCGCTGGTACTGAGCAGCTGGGAATTGACCATCTGAGATGCTTCGGTATAAGTGGCTTCATTGGATATGTAGCCGACGGTTTCACCGCCGCATTCAACGGCAAGAGCGTAATTCTGATTGAAGACCGCATTTACGGTTGCAAAGAGAATCAAACCGCATATTACCGGAAGAATAATATTGACGGCGGAAGCGAGGAAGGATCTGTGCTTTACCGCAGAGCTTGCTGCGACACCTACGCCTGCCTTTGCGGCAGAAACGACACCCTTCTTTCGGGCGGCATCGATACGCGGCTTTGCGGTTTTGAATTCTTCCTTGATTTCAGTGAATGTTGCTTTGGTGGTATGCACGGGCTGAACCACAGCGGAATCGAATTTTTTAGCAATGAATCTTCCGCAGGGTCTTAGCAGTTTTTTTGATTTTCTTATGACCATGTTGACCCGTCGCTGAATCTGCATACCGTAAAGGCAGCATGTGCGGTAGATCGTATTGATCAGATTTTGATGGGGTTCACCTGAGTCATCGAGCCCATGCATAGACTTCCTTGAAAACAGCGAACCGATTGCGGCTGCCGCTCCGTTCAGGAGGTTAAACATGTGTGAAAGCTCCTCTCTGTGAGATTGGTGAAGGTTACAAGTTTGTAACTTCTGAAATCAATTATATCAGCTTTTGCTTCTATTTCAACCCTTTTTGAAAATCTTCTGATATTTACGGCAAATATAATTAACAATAAGATTGTGCAATTGTGATAATCGACGGGGAATCAGCAGTAAAAAATGTCATTTTCTGTCCACGAACTGATTACATTACTGTAACCTGCCGCAATCTTTCTTGCGCCTTCAAGATCATGCTCAAGATAATTTCCGCATTCCTCGGGAAGAGCGGCACCGGGTATGGGCTCATTCCAAAGGCTGATTTTCTCGAAGGTATCCCTGACGAGGGCGACGACCTCGGCATCGCTCATGTCGCGGGTGAGAAGATAGAAGCCTGTACGGCAGCCCATGGGTCCGAAATATACTATATTATTAGTATAGCTGCTGTTGCGGACGATTGTAGCGCCCAGATGTTCAACTGTATGCATGGCAGCCTGCTCCATATAGGGAGGAGTGTTGGGCTTGACCGTGCGGATATCCCATGTGTCGATTCCGTTGTCACGGCGTGAGATGTAGAGACCGCATTCAAGCTTATTATGGTCAACGGTAAAGCTGGCAATTTTTTCCATAAAATATTTCCTTTCGTTATGTGCTTCTGAGATTATATACTATTTTTTGCGGATTGACTATAGATTGTTGAATTATTCACAAACAATTACACAATTTTTAATATAATAACGTACATTTTTGACGGCTTTGTCCATTTAGAGAACCAGTTTTAGCTTGTAAAAGTGAAAAAGCTATGCTATGATATTCAGTAAGCGAGAAACAGATTAAGCAAGTGACCGCTGATTTCATATAAGAAAGGTGGTTTATCAGTTTGGCAAGAGAATCAATAAAACTGATTGAAGAAGCTGAAGCTGCTGCCTATGATGCAGAGATACGCGCTCAGGCGCAGGCTGCGGAAATTGTTGCAGAAGCAAAGCAGCGGGCATCGGGAGCTCATGACGAAGCAGTATCCAGAGCCAAGGAAATGGTTGAAGTAACAAGAAACCATGCCAATGAGATGGCAGAGGCACTCAGTCAGAGCACTCTGCAGGAAAGCCGTGAGGCAGCGGACAGACTCAAGGCAGAGGCAAGGGAAAAGATATCCACTGCAGTTGATATAGTAATTGCAGATATAATAAACTGAATATGAAGACGACCCCCACTTTTTAAGGAAGGGAGGAATGTCGTATGGCAAAGCTCAAAATGTTTAAGGTCGGCGTGTACGGTCTGCAGAGCGACAGGAAGAGGATTCTTGAAAAGATGCAGAAGCTGGGCGTGGTTGAGATCGAGAATGTCAAGGCAGGCGAGAATGAGGCGAAGCTCAATACCTCGCAGCAGATCGAAAGCTTTACAAATACCATCGAGGTGTTTGAGCGGGCAATAGAGATTCTTGACCGATACACGGAGTACAAGCCGAAAATGCTGTCCGGATACCGAAGCAGGCCTGTAATGAGCAGTGATGAGTTCATGAACGTGGTCGAGCGGTCGGACAGGAATATAGAGCGGTGTTACGGCATACTGAGAAAAGAAAAACAGATAGAAGAACTGAAAACGGATATTCTGAGGCTTGAACTGAGGCGGGAAGCTCTAAGACCATGGCTGAAGCTTGATGTTTCAATGCGTTTTGCAGGAACAAGAAGCACAAAGACCTTTATAGGAACTATCCCGGGTGTACACACCTCACAGACCGTAAAGGCGCTTATTGCACAGAAAAACCCGAATCTGACCCTGTTCGATGCAGAAACGGCAGGACAGCTTGCAGATTCCACATGTGTGTTTATCGTAGCGCACGGAAGTGTTGAGCAGGAAATGGAAAATGCGCTTCGTTCCGTCGGTTTTGCAAGACCGCCTGAAATAAGCAAGCGGTCACCGAATGAGAGCATGGAAATACTGAGTGAGCGCATCGAAAAGGCTCAGAAGCAGATAGAAGAAAACGAAGAAGGCATAAGACATTATGCCTACAGAAGAGTACTTTTCGCACAGATGCTGGATTATTACACCATTCGCCGCGAAAAGTACGAAATGCTGGAACGCCTTTCCTGTACCAGACACGCCTTTATTCTTGAAGGCTGGGTGCCTAAAAAAGCATATGAGCGGCTGAAAAACGAGATCGAGCCTCTCGGAGCCGTGATTGAAGAGATCGAGCCCGGAAAGAAGGATACAGAACCTACTGCCATTAAAAACGGAGCAATTGCCGAAGGCGGCGAAACTGTTGTCCAGCTTTACTCCATGCCGAGCAAGAAGGATATCGATCCGACCCCCGTGCTGGCATTTTTCTATTATATGCTGTTCGGTCTTATGCTGGGCGATGCCTGTTACGGACTTATTATGGTTCTTGCCTGCGGAGGAGTCCTGCTCTTCCTGAGGCCCGAAGGCAGCGCAAGGAGAAACATGAAGCTGTTCATGTTCTCGGGACTTTGCTCTGTGATCTGGGGCGTAATATTCGGAAGCTACTTCGGAGACCTGCCGAATGTAGTGGCAAAAACCTTCTTCGGAGCAACCGAAAACGTGGTAAATCCCCTGTGGTTTGACCCCATAAAGGATCCCGTAAGTATGCTGCTGTTTTCCATAGCGCTGGGTATTCTTCATGTTTTTGTGGGTCTGTTCCTCGGTGTTATAACCAATATCAAAAACAAGGATTTCTTAGGTGCGCTTGGCGATTGCGTATCGTGGCTGCTGCTTCTGGGCGGCGGAATCACCTACGCTCTCAATATGATCCTCGGCATCTTCGGCAGAGGCGATATCATTAAGGTTCCGCCTCTTGCCCAGACAATAGGGCTTTACTGCATGGCAGTGGGCGTTATCATGATACTTCTGCTGTCGGGAAGATCCAAGAGTCCGGTCAAGACTCTTTTGAAGGGTGCGTACAATCTGTACGGAGCAACAAGCTATCTTTCGGACTTCCTGTCCTATTCAAGAATTCTTGCCCTTGCCCTTGCAACGGGCGTAATAAGTCAGGTGTTCAATACCATCGGCTCCATGTTCGGAGGCGGTGCGCTGGGTGCGGTTGTAATGATAATCGTCTGCACCATAGGACACATACTCAACATACTCATAAGTCTCATCGGCTGCTATGTTCACACCTGCCGACTTCAGTATGTTGAATTCTTCGGTAAATTTTATGAGGGCGGCGGACGCGAATTCAAGCCGTTCTCAGCAAAAACAAAAACCTTTAAATTTGAGGAGGAAAAAGAATTATGAACGCATTTACAGATCAGCTTGGCCTTATCATAGCACTTTTCGGCGGTGCTCTCGCAACACTGCTCCCCGGTATCGGCTCTGCAACAGGTGTATCCCGTGCAGGTGACGCCGCTGCTGGCGTAGTAACCGAAGATCCCAAAAAGTTCTCCAAGGTCCTTATTCTCCAGCTTCTTCCCGGTACACAGGGCATCTACGGTCTTCTGACCACCTTCATGCTTCTTGCTCAGATCGGTATCCTCGGCGGCAAGACTCCTGACCTCGCAACCGGTATCCTTTATTTCATCGCATGTCTGCCCATCACATTTGTTGGTTATTATTCCGCAATCTATCAGGCAAAGACCGCAGTTTCCGGTATTGCTATCGTTGCAAAAAAGCCCGACCAGCAGGCAAAGGGCATGATGCTTGCAGCAATGGTTGAGACCTACGCTATCTTCGCAGTTCTCATCTCAATTCTTTCCATTCTCCAGATCGCAGGTACCGCAAATGCTTCTGATGTTGTTGAGGCTGTCAATACCATTACTGCCACCGATATCGTGGCAACAGCTACTGATGCCATTGCATCTTCTTCCGATGTTGCTGCTTCCGTTGCTGACATCATTGCTTAATATTTTTGGGAGGTCATAAGATGACCGGATTAGAAAGAATAATTGAACAGATAAAGATCGACTCTGAGCGCAATGCCGCAGAGATCATCGAAAACGCACAGAAGGAAGCGGACAGAATAATCGATGAAGCAATGAGCGCAACTGAGATCGAGTGCAAGGAAATAATCGGAAGAGGCAAGGAAGAGGCAAAAGTCATCGACAGAATTGCAAACTCTTCTGCGGAGCAGCAGCTCCGCAAGGCAAACCTCACCGCACAGCGCGAGGTTATCGAGGAGGTTTTTTCTGCCGCACTTGCAAAGCTTCGCTCACTGCCCGATAATGATTATTTTCTGGTTCTCCACCGTCTTGCAAGTAAAAATGCTGAAAAAGGCGACGGTGAGATACTGCTTTCCGAAGAGGATAAGAAAAGAATGCCCGCAGATTTTATCGGTAAGCTCAATGAAAAGCTTACGGGCAAGGGCACTCTGACACTGGCAGAGGATACCGCCTCTACAAACGGAGGACTTATCCTTCGCTACGGCGGAATTGAAATCAACTGCACCTTCGCGTCCCTCATAGACGGCAAGCGCGAACAGCTCAGCGATAAGCTGAACAAGTACATCTTCGGCTGATGCCGAAGGGAGGTTTTACCATGCTTCGCGATACAGATTACGGATATGCCGTTGCGAGGATCCGCTGCAATGAGCTTAAACTGCTCACAAAATCGGATCTTGAACTGCTTCTCTCCTCACAGAGCGTGGAGGAGTGCATGAAGCGCCTGACCGATAAGGGCTACGGAGGCAAGGGCGTATCTTATTCTACCGAACGAGAGCTTCTTAAAGCCGAGTCGGAAAATACATGGGAGCTTATTAATGAGATAGCTCCCGACATTGCTGTGTTTGATTCATTGAAAACAGCAAATGACTATCATAACCTCAAAGCTATTACCGAGAGTTATATTCTCGGCTCGGATTACAAAAACATGGTAGTTTACCCTGTTACTGTAGAACCCGAGACCATACTCGAAGCAATAAAGACCAGGAATTATGAGCTTTTGCCCGAACATATGAGAGAATGTGCAGAAAAGGCATACACTGTCTTTGTCGAAGCCCGGGACAGTCAGCTTGGCGAGGCAATCATAGACAGAGCCTGCCTTCTTGCAACGGCAGAGATGGCAAAGGGCTGCGGCGAACTTCTTGAAGATCTCGCTCAGCACAAGATATTTGTAACCGATATAAAGATCGCTGTGCGATGTGCTGTTACAAAGAAATCACTGTCATTTGTGAATACCTCTCTTGCTCCCTGCGAAAAGCTTGATCTTAAGGAGCTTTCGGAAGCTGTGATCGACAGCCCCGAGGCAGTGCTTTCCTATGTAGAAAGAGTATCCGACGGAGCGGCTGCAGCACTGAGAGAGGGAATGAGTGCATTTGAAAAGTGGAGTGACGAAAAACTCCGTGACCTCATTGCTCCTGCGAAATACAAATCTCTCGGTCCGGATGCTCTTGCGGCGTACCTGTGCGCAAAGGAGCTTGAGATACGCTCTGTTCGCATAATTCTCTCCGCAAAGAGAAACGGCATCAGCAACGACAAAGTAAGAGCCCGCCTGCGCGAGCTTTATTAAGGAGGAAGCCGAATGTATAAGATCGCAGTTTTAGGCGAGCGTGACAGTATTTACGGCTTTGCCTCTTTGGGTCTTGATATTTTTCCTGCGGAAAACAGGGATGAGGCAAAGAAGATCCTTTCTGCTCTTGCAGGCAGTGAGTATGCGGTAATATACATCACCGAAAAAACTGCCGCCGAGCTTTCCGCAGAGATAGCAAAATATGATGAAATGACTGTGCCTGCCATAATCCCCATTCCGGGAATTACGGGAAATACCGGCGCAGGAATGCAGAGAGTCCGTGAGGCTGTTGAGA
Source organism: Acutalibacteraceae bacterium (assembly GCA_045534445.1). Classification (GTDB taxonomy): domain Bacteria; phylum Bacillota; class Clostridia; order Oscillospirales; family Acutalibacteraceae; genus JAISGQ01. Next base: position 38,679 of record JAZSJQ010000060.1, on the reverse strand, counting down.
AAGCTGTCGGTTCGGACATTATTTTCAATAATAAATAACCTCGCATTGGAGGGTCAATATGGCAAAGACCAGTAAAGGAATAATTGAAAAGGTCGCAGGACCGCTTGTTATAGCCAGCGGTATGCGCGATGCCAATATGTTTGACGTTGTCCGTGTTTCCAAGGAAAACCTTATCGGTGAAATCATCGAAATGCACGGTGATAAGGCATCTATTCAGGTTTATGAGGAAACCAGCGGTCTCGGTCCCGGTGCACCTGTTGAAAGCACAGGTGAGCCCATGAGTGTTGAGCTGGGTCCCGGACTTATCGCAAGCATCTATGACGGCATTCAGCGTCCGCTGGACGATATCATGAAGGTCTGCGGAACAAATATCAGACGAGGCATTCAGGTTGCTTCTCTGAAAAGAGACAAGAAATGGCGCTTTGAGCCTGCTACCTATGTAGGTGCAAAGGTTCAGAGCGGTGATGTTATCGGTACTGTAAAGGAAACCGATGTTGTCACGCAGAAGATAATGGTTCCCTACGGAATTTCGGGTACTGTCAAGGATATCCTTGCAGGTGAGCATACCGTTACTGATACCGTATGCGTTATTGAAACTCCCGAGGGCGAAACTAAAAATCTTACAATGATGCAGAAGTGGCCTGTCCGTCGAGGCAGACCCTACAAGCAGAAGATCAGCCCCGAAATGCCTCTTATCACAGGTCAGCGTGTTATCGATACAATGTTCCCCATTGCAAAGGGCGGTGTTGCATCTGTTCCCGGACCCTTCGGTTCAGGCAAGACAGTTGTACAGCATCAGCTTGCAAAGTGGGCAGAGGCTGATATCGTCGTCTACATCGGCTGCGGTGAGCGCGGCAATGAGATGACCGACGTTCTCAACGAGTTCCCCGAGCTCGTTGACCCGAAAACAGGAAAATCCCTCATGGCGCGCACCGTGCTTATCGCAAATACCTCCGATATGCCCGTTGCAGCCCGTGAAGCTTCCATATATACAGGTATCACTATCGCTGAGTATTTCCGCGACATGGGCTACAGCGTAGCTCTCATGGCAGACTCCACCTCACGTTGGGCAGAGGCTCTTCGAGAGATGTCAGGACGTCTTGAGGAAATGCCCGGTGAAGAGGGATATCCTGCATACCTGGGAAGCCGTCTTGCACAGTTCTATGAGCGTGCAGGTCAGGTTGAAAGCCTCGGTACTGAGCCTCGACTCGGTGCGCTGTCCGTTATCGGTGCAGTTTCACCTCCCGGCGGCGATATTTCCGAGCCTGTATCTCAGGCAACTCTCCGTATAGTCAAGGTTTTCTGGGGTCTGGACTCAGTTGTTACCTACATGAGACACTTCCCCGCAATCAACTGGCTCAACAGCTATTCACTCTATCTTGATTCCCTTAAGGGCTGGTTCGATAAGAACGTCAGCGACGAGTGGATGAAGAGCAGAGATCGTATTATGTACCTCCTGCAGGAGGAGTCCGAGCTTGAAGAAATCGTAAAGATGGTCGGTATGGACGCACTTTCCGCACCCGACAGACTTAAGCTCGAAGCAGCACGTTCAATCCGTGAAGACTATCTCCATCAGGACGCATTCCATGAGGTTGACACATACACCTCACTGCCCAAGCAGCTTATCATGATGAAGCTTGTGCTTGAGTATTTCGATCAGTCCACCGAAGCACTTAATACAGGTGTTGACATTGAATCCCTTGTAAAGCTTCCTGTCCGTGAACGTATCGGACGTATCAAGTATGTTGAAGAGAAGGGTGTTGCAGCAGAGGCTGCCGCAATTCTTGAGCAGCTTGCAAGAGAAATCGCAAATGCAGGGAAAGGAGAGGATCTTTAATGCCAAAGGAATACAGAACGATTGAAGAGGTAACAGGTCCTCTTATGCTTGTGCGAGGCGTTTCCGACGTAACTTACGATGAACTTGGCGAGATCGAGCTTGCAAACGGCGAAACACGCCGCTGCAAGGTTCTTGAAGTCAACGGTTCTGATGCACTTGTTCAGCTTTTTGAATCAAGTACAGGTATAAATCTTTCCAACAGTAAGGTTCGTTTCCTCGGACGAAGCATGGAGCTTGCAGTTTCCGAAGATATGCTTGCCCGTGTTTTTGACGGTCTGGGCAGACCTATTGACGGCGGCCCCGAGATCATTCCCGAAAGAAGAATGGACGTTAACGGACAGCCAATGAACCCCGCTGCAAGAAACTATCCTCAGGAGTTCATTCAGACAGGCATCTCCGCAATCGACGGTCTTAACACCCTCGTACGTGGACAGAAGCTTCCCATTTTCTCCGCTTCCGGTCTTCCTCATGCCCAGCTTGCGGCTCAGATTGCAAGACAGGCAAAGGTAAGAGGCAAGGACGAGCAGTTCGCTGTTGTTTTCGCAGCAGTTGGTATTACATTTGAGGAATCCAACTTCTTTATAAACTCCTTCCGTGAGACAGGCGCAATTGACAGAACGGTCATGTTTGTAAACCTTGCAAATGACCCTGCTATCGAGCGTATCGCAACTCCGAGAATGGCCCTTACAGCAGCTGAGTATCTTGCATTCGAAAAGGGAATGCACGTTCTTGTTATCATTACCGATATTACAAACTATGCCGATGCACTTCGTGAGGTTTCCGCCGCACGTAAGGAGATCCCCGGACGTCGTGGTTATCCCGGTTATATGTACACTGACCTTGCAAGCCTTTATGAGCGTGCAGGCAGACTCAAGGGCAAGGACGGTTCCATTACTCTTATTCCCATTCTCACCATGCCCGAAGATGACAAGACTCACCCGATCCCCGACCTTACAGGCTACATCACCGAGGGTCAGATCATTCTCTCCCGTGAGCTTTACAGAAAGGGTCTCCAGCCTCCTGTAGATGTTCTTCCTTCACTTTCCCGTCTTAAGGATAAGGGTATAGGCGAGGGCAAGACCAGAGCAGACCATGCAAACACCATGAACCAGCTTTTTGCAGCCTATGCACGAGGCAAGGAAAGCAAGGAACTCATGGTTATTCTGGGCGAAGCCGCACTTACCGATATTGATAAGCTGTATGCAGAGTTTGCAGACCGCTTTGAGAAGGAATATGTCTCTCAGGGATACACCACCAACCGAAGCATCGAAGATACTTTGGCAAAAGGCTGGGAGCTTCTGAGAATCCTTCCCAGAAGTGAGCTGAAGAGAATCAAGGACGAATTCCTCGATAAGTATTACGATAAATAAAGTTTAGGTCAACCCTTTTCAAAGGGTTGCAGGGTACTCAGGGACAGAGTCCCTGAGTCGCTGTCCGCAGACAGCGAAATTTCCTGAAACAAAACCGCAGGAGGGCAGTGAAACAGTCCGGTGGACTGTTTCACGCTGGGAACCCTCGGCGGGGGTTCCCAGTATCGCCACTATCGTGGCGATGAATATGGAATCAACTGATAATTCCCCAAAACACCCATTTTGGAGGTGTGATAATTGGCAACCTTAAATGTAAATCCGACCCGTATGGAGCTGTCGAGGCTGAAAAAACGCCTCGCCACAGCCAGACGCGGTCATAAACTGCTCAAGGATAAGCGCGACGAGCTGATGCGTCAGTTTCTCGACCTTGTGCGTGAGAATAAAGCACTGCGTGAAAGGGTAGAGGCAGCAGTGATCGAAGCAAACAAAAGCTTCATTCTTGCCCGAAGTGTCATGCAGGACGAGATGATGGATACCGCTCTGCTCATGCCGAAGCAGGAGGTCTCCCTCGACGTATCCTTCAAGAACGTCATGAGTGTAGATATCCCCGTGTATGATGCCAAAACCCGTACACCTGACCCTGCCGATATCTATCCCTACTCCTTCGCATTTACCTCAGGCGATCTCGATTCAGCCGTTCATGAGCTGTCCGACCTTCTTCCAAGCCTTCTTGAGCTTGCGGAAAAAGAAAAGGCAACCCAGCTTCTGGCTGCTGAGATCGAGCGCACTCGCCGCAGAGTAAACGCCCTTGAGCACGTCATGATTCCCCAGTATATCGACACTATCCGAATGATCACCATGAAGCTTGACGAAAATGAGCGAAGCTCTACCGCAAGACTTATGAAGGTCAAGGATATGATGGTGGAAAAGACCATAATGGAGCGCAGAAGGCGCGAAGGTCTGGCATAAGTAATAAAGCCACTGCTTTTTAAAGCAGTGGCTTTATGAATAAAATGAAAAGAGTGATATAATGTATCTGTCAGAATATTGCGATGTAAAATACGAAGAAAAATACAATGTAGTATTTGTAACATGGAAGAAATTCTGCTGTATGGAGGACTACAGACGCCCTCTTGAATATGCCCTTGAAATAATAAAAGAGCATAAATGCGACTATGCGGCAGACACTCGAACAGGCTTTGAAAACATACCCGAAGACACCGCATGGGTAGCAGAATATTTCATGCCCAAGGCATCTGAATACGGCTGCAAGCGCATATATTTTATAATCGACAGAGAAAACAGCCTGAAAGAAGAACTTGAAGGACAGCAGGCAGATTCTGAGGGTATAATGGAATTTAAGTATATTTACTCTCTGGACGAGATAAAATAAAAAACAAGCTCGGATTCAATTTGAATCCGAGCTTTGTTTTATCCGACATCTATTATCTCATCACACTCATCCTCTGAAGGCTCGCAGAACATTTTACTGCACTTTCCGAGCAATGCCTCGTCCGCTTCATAGCTGAATTTTTCGTTTCCGCTTGCCCTGTCCGCATTCCTCTTTTTCGCATTTTCAAGTATCTTTTCATCGCTTGCCTTTATATAAACAAGCTGCACCTCATGCCCGAGAGACTCAAATCTTTCTCTCAGCTCATCTCTCTCCGCCTTTCCCCAGAGTCCGTATTCAAGCAACACATCACAGCCTGCCGCAGCTATTTTTTCTGCCTGCAGAGATAAAAACTCCTTACTTTTTCTGACGGTTTCGCAGTGTCGGTCACCCAGATGCTCAGGAAAAAGACTCAGCATAAGCTCATCAACAGACAGCACTACAATATTCCTTTCCTTTTTGAGCTTTTCGGCATAAAAACTTTTTCCTGCGCAGACTTTTCCGCAGAGTAAAATAACCTGACTCATAAAAACACCTCGCAAATTAAACAAAAATCAACACACAAAATTGTGCAGAGCATTTAAAACTCCGAAAATAAAAAGGTAAATTGACACAGAAATATCAATGTGATAAAATCGCAGATGTAAAGAGAAATAAGAAAACGATATCATATGAAAGGAAATGACGACATGAATATATGGCATCACATCGCAAAAGAGCGAATCGCCCCCGAAAGATTCATGGCATGTATTGAGATTTCCAAGGGAAGCAAGAACAAGTACGAACTTGACAAGCAGACAGGTCTGCTGAAAATGGACAGAGTCCTTTACACCTCTACCCATTATCCCGCAAACTACGGATTTATTCCCAGAACCCTTGCAGACGATGATGACCCTCTTGATGTTCTTGTGCTTTGCTCCGAGTCCATACTTCCTCTGACCCTTGTTGAGTGCTACCCTATCGGAGTTATAGTAATGGAAGACAACGGCGACTTTGACGAAAAGATAATCGCGATCCCCTTCAGAGACCCCTCTTACAACAACTACCAGGATATAAATGAGATTCCCTCTCATGTTTTTGAGGAGATCCGCCACTTCTTTGAGGTTTACAAATCTCTCGAAGGAACAAAGACAGTAGTTCAGGAGGTCTCCGATAAGAAGAGCTCCATGGAGATAATCAGAAAATGTCTTGATAAATACGACAGAGTGTTTGCAGGAAATGTATAACAGTAAGCTTCGGACAAAAGTCCGAAGCTTTTTTATCATATAAAAATTATAGAACAGGCGGTATATTTTGTCAATTGATAGCAGACTGAACGGCAGATTTTGCTGTAAGCACCATATTTAAAATTAATGACACATATATATTGAAATTTTACTCGGATTTCGGTATTATATAAGGTGCGTTAACTGAAGACATATTTTTGTCGAATTTTGGAGGAAAAATAAATGTCGGTATTTGCGAATTCAAAGTTTGGGAAATGTTTGATCGTTTTGGCTCTTACAGTGTGTATGCTGTGCAGCATGTTTGCGGCAGATGTAAATTTTACCGCAGCGGCAATTTCAGATTCAGCCGCAGAAACCTTAAAGGAAAGTGAAAATATCCATGATATAAGAGCTGTTTATGCAGATACAGACGAAAAGGAAGACCCGGATACAAGCGGAATGCTTGAGTGCGGAGAGGGCGAAGCGGCAGCATATATCATGTGTATTGATTCTTCAAATACAAATCTGTACCGATATGACGGTGGATCATATGCGCTCAAAGCGGAGAATGTAAAGGTTACAGGCGAGGGAGAGTATATTGTGGGACTTACCGCTGAGGTTTCGGTAAGTGATTTAGCGACAGCGGCTCTCTGTATCGACAACGGAGAAACGGTGTTTCCCGGCTATATCTTTACCATAACCGCAGTTACCGTTGACGGTGAATCGATCAGAATAGGAAAGTCATACACTTATGCTGATGGCTCAACAACCCGTGTCAATATTTTTGACATACCCGATTATGATATTTCTGCGGATGCACGCTGCTTGTACGGTGATCCTTCCGAGTGTACCTCCCGGGTAGTCAGTCAAAATCTTATCAGTAACTGGACTGAGCTCGAAGTCTGTTTTACCGTTAATGCTCCTGACGGCACTGGTGCTGTCATCAAGAATGATGATACTGCGGCAGAAGAAGTCAGCAAAGAAGTAAGCGCGACAGATACAGAAGAGGTAAAGGCAGATACAGCAGTCGAGAAAGTGACAAATGGCGGCTGTGCAGGCGGCGCAGCAGTGTTCCCTTTCTTTGCCGTTATCATTGCGGTGCTTTTAGTGTTCAGAACGCGCGCATAAGTCGATTGAAAACGCTCCCTTTTCGGGGCGTTTTTTGCTTTTGCAAAAGTTCTGACAGGAGGCGGATTATCAGCATCTTGATTTATTGATAAAAAAAGGTTACAATTACAACACTAAGCTATCAGAAGCAGGGGGGGTCATATGAAGCGCGGCGACAACCGCTTGAAAAGCGTTACAATGGCAGACATTGCAAGTGCATTGGGAATAAGCAATGTTACCGTTTCAAATGCCCTTGCAGGAAAAAAAGGAGTCAGCTCAAGTCTGCGCGCGGAGGTGCTGCTCAAGGCGCGTGAGCTTGGATACCGAGTTGCGGAGGAAGAATCGGAGGAAATTCCACAGCCTGCAATAAGGCAGGAGGGGGACATCGGAATTATAGCATTGAAGCACTGCATGGACGGAAGCACATATCACTGGCAGCTTTATCAGGAGCTTATCAGAGAGCTTAAAGGCTTTGATCGTTATGCGATACTTGATGTTGTAAGCGACGAGGATGAAAATAATCTTAGGCTTCCGCGAATTATTGAAGATCACCTTGCGTCAGGGCTTATAATGCTGGGACGACCCGGACTTAAATTTCTCGGTGAGATCAGCAAATGGGGATTGCCCATGGTTTTTCTGGATTTTTCTATAAGAGACTTTGATTTTGCAAGCATAACAGGCGATGATTATTATGATATGTACCGTCTCACATCCTTTCTGATTTCACACGGGCATTCAAATATCCGCTACGTTGCAGAAAATGCGGAGGAGATTGAAAGAGACAGATATTTCGGGTATTGCAGAGCAATGTCAGAAAATGAGATGGAAATATCGGTACCGCACACCGCTCGGCAGATAACGGAGAGTGACCCTTCAGGCAACAATACTGCATTTGTCTGCGAAAACCGCGCGCTGGCGCAGAGAGTGATAAAAGATTTGAAGGAAATTTCGGTATCGGTTCCGGAAACGGTATCGGTTGCCTGTTTTTCTGAGACCAAAGCCACCGACGGAACGGATATCACCTGTATTTGCCGTGATATATCGCAGATGGCTCGTGTCGCAGTCGATGCACTGAGAAGAAGTATGGCAAATGAGGCAGAAGCAAAAGCCAAAGGTCAGAATAAGGTAAAAGGACTTATCGGAAGAATATCCGTAGGGGGAAGACTGATCATTGGAAGCACTACAAAAAGTCGGCTGATATAGAATAAAGCATTCAGAACCTTTGAAAATTATGCAGAATTCTACACAGAATACATATACGGGCTGAAATTGTGCTTTGCATAGTGCTGAGCTGAAATATATTCTGCGCAGAAAACAGAGAAGGTATTGACGTATACTGCCCAAAAATGGTAAGCTATGAAAAGTGTGTGGGATAATTTATGCCCTGCGCATGAAAGCCGCCTTGCGCGGCAGTGAATCAGGTTGGATAAACTTTCAAGACTGCGTCTGCTTTAGGAACGCGGTAAAAGGAAAGGAAAGGATATAATAAATGGAAATCAAGGAACTTTACAGCAGATGGCTTGAGAAAGCCACAGACAAGGCAATGCAGGAAGAACTCAAGGCTATTGCAAGCGAAGACGACAAGATCCGTGACCGTTTCTTCAGAACTTTGGAATTCGGCACAGGCGGTCTCCGCGGTGTACTTGGAGCAGGAACAAACCGAATGAACATCTACACCATCGGTGTAACTGCTCAGGCTCTTGCAGACTATCTTAAAAACAAGGGTATTGAAAATGCAAAGGTTGCAATCGGTTACGATTCAAGAATAATGTCCGATGTATTTGCAAAGACCTCTGCGGCAGTGCTTGCCATGAACGGTGTTCACGCATATATTTTCCCTCAGCTCGTTCCCACTCCCGTTGTAAGCTTTGCAGTCCGCGAGCTTGAGTGTGACGGCGGTGTATGTATTACAGCAAGTCATAACCCCAGCGAATATAACGGATTCAAGTGCTACGGTGCAGACGGCTGTCAGATGACCGACTTTGATGCGGGTGAAGTATCTGCCTGCATGGATAAGCTTGATATTTTCGAAGATGTCAAGCACGGCGATTTTGATGCACTTCTTGCAGAAAACAAGATCGAATATATATCTGAGGATGTATGTCAGGCATATATCGGCAACGTCCTTTCCTGTGAGATCAATGAGGAGGCATGCAAGGAGGCAGACCTTTCCGTTGTTTACACTCCCCTTTGCGGCGCGGGAAACCGTTTTGTCCGCGAGGTCCTCGACAGAGCAGGTGTAAAGAATGTCACCGTTGTTCCCGAGCAGGAGAAGCCCGACGGAAACTTCCCCGGCTGTCCCTATCCCAACCCTGAGATAAGAGAGGCATTCACCCTTGCTCTCAGACTTGCAGAGGACGTAAAGCCCGAGCTTCTTCTTGCCACCGACCCTGACAGCGACAGAGTAGGTATTGCAGTGCGTAAGGACGATGACTATGTTCTCATGAGCGGCAACGAAGTAGGCGCGCTTCTTGTAAACTATGTTCTTTCCACAAGGAAGGAAAAGGGTACACTGCCCGCAAATCCCGTTGTTATCAAATCCATTGTTACAAGTGACCTTGGAGCCCGTGTTGCGGAATCCTACGGCTGCGAGTGCAGAAATGTTCTGACAGGCTTCAAGTATATCGGCGAGCAGATGACCGAGCTTCTTGAAGCAGGTGAGATCGAGCGCTTCATCATGGGCTGGGAGGAGAGCTACGGCTACCTTGCAGGCGCATATGCAAGAGATAAGGATGCAGTTGTTGCTTCCATGCTTATATGCGAAATGGCATCTTACTACAAGCTTCAGGGCAAGAGCCTTCTTGACGTAATGCACGAGCTTTACGAAAAGTACGGTTATTTCTGCCACAGACTCTGCAACTATGCCTTCAAGGGTGAGGCAGGTCTTAAGAAGATGGCTGAAATTACAGACAGGCTCAGAGCAAATCCTCTGACAGAGGTTGCAGGACAGAAGGTCTGCATCCGTCGTGATTATCTTGAAAGTGTTGAGATAAAGGCAGACGGAACAAAGACTGATATCACACTGCCCAAGAGCAATGTTCTTGTTTATATTTTTGAAAACGGCGGTTCTCTTATCGTTCGTCCTTCGGGCACCGAGCCTAAGATGAAGATTTATCTTACTGCAGTAGAAAGCAGCCCCAAGGCAGGCACCGAAATGCTTGACAAGCTTGAGGCTGAGGCAGATAAGATTGCCGAATAACAGACCCTGAGGGGGAATATCATGGAGATTTTGAAGCTGAAGCCCGCGGTGAAGGATTATATCTGGGGCGGAACAAGGCTGAAGGAAGAGTTTTCGGTAGAGTCCGAGCTTACCCGTGTAGCGGAAAGCTGGGTTCTGTCATGCCATCCCAACGGAGCCTGCGTTGTGCAGAACGGCGAGTTTCAGGGAAGCACACTGCATCAGGTGGTGCATGAGAATCCCGAATTTGTGGGTACTCACGCAGGCGATTACAAGGATTTTCCCATTCTTGTAAAGCTTATCGATGCCCACGATGATCTGTCCGTTCAGGTACACCCTGACGATGACTATGCAGGTGAAGTTGAGAACTCATCGGGAAAGACGGAAATGTGGTATGTTGTCGATTGTGAAGAAGGCGCGAGCCTTATATGCGGCTTTTCCGAGGAGCTTACCGTTGAGCAGTTCCGCCAGGCGATACTGAACGGAACCCTTCTTGATTATGTCCATCGGTACGATATCAGAAAGGGCGATGTGTTTCTTATCGAAGCAGGTACGCTCCACGCCATAGGCAAGGGCACTGTCATTGCGGAAATACAGCAGAGTTCTGATATAACCTACAGAGTTTATGACTATGACCGAACAGATGATGAAGGCAACAGACGCGAGCTGCACATTGACAAGGCGATCGATGTTGCTATAACAGCACCGCCCATTGATGAACCCGGCCCTGCAGGACAGCCTCATAAGGTCGAAAACCATACAGAGCAGCTTCTTGCGGACTGTGAGTATTTCAAGACCCGACTTATAAAGAACAGTGACGAAAGTTCAATTTTTGTTGACGGCACTTCGTTTGCCTGTATTCTTGTGGTAGAAGGCAGTGCCGAATTTGGCGGCGTGGAATTAAAGCGTGGAGAAAGCGCATTCATTCCCGCGGGCTTTGGAACGGTCGGTGTATCGGGAGAAGCAGAATATCTTCTGACAACAATATAAAAAAAGCGGATTCGCAGAGCGAATCCGCTTTTCCTTTATGAAACAGTCTTTGATAAGGTTATCTGACAGATATCACCGTTTTTATCCGCTGTAAAAATTACAGTGGTTCTTGTAAGGCGCATGATTCCGTCATCACCAAGCTGGCGTCCGGTGTGAGTTATGGTTTTCTTTCCTTCGTGGTAGGCTTTAAGCTGGTTTTCACGGGAGAATGCGTCGATGAAAGATTGTCTGTCATCGGGGTGGAAGGTCTCCGCACCGCCGATTATCAGCTCATCGAAATTGCCGGAATCAGGACAGCTCTGAGTCTTGAAGGTCTCATATTCCATCATATAGTAACTGTTTTTTGTAAGATTGACGGAAATGACCAAAGGATACAAAACAGAGAGAGCAGAGAACAATCTGCTGAGTTCTGATTCGTCAAACCATGAGGTGTTATTGAGAGAAAGCCTGTTGTCGTTGCTGAAACAGTAATTTTTTTCCTCCATTTCGGGAGAATAGCAGGCAAAGCCTCTCTTGCCGTTGCGCTTTACGTGATACAAAGCGGTGTCGGCATGGTCGAAAAGCTCTTCGTAGGTTACTTCACCGCACCTTCCGTAAGCCACACCGATACTGCAGCTTAAATTGGTCTCTGTATTATCTATGACCTTATGGGAAATCTTACGGACAAGATTTGAAAGAGAAGTACGAAGCACAGATTCGTTTATGGAGCCGTGAAGCAGCACAAGAAATTCATCTCCGCCGATTCTTCCGACAATATCGGTGTTTCGGAAATGCTCTTTTATTGTGGAGGAAATAAGCTTGATGGCGTTGTCGCCGCAGGCGTGTCCGAGAGTGTCATTTATGGTTTTCAGATCATCAAGATCTATGATCATAAGAGCGCAGAATTCATCAGTGCTTCTTGAAATCAACTGACGAACGATATCCTCAGTGGCGGCTTTGTTATAAAGTCCTGTCATACCATCGCGCTCTGCCCGTCTGGTAAGCTCAAGGGTAGCCTTTGTCTCGGCATCGACATCGCCTATGGAAGCGATCGCATATGTCGCCTTGCCGTCAGAGTTCTCCACAAGAGAATAATCATAATGGAACCAGCGGTAGGAGCCGTCGCCTTGGAGAATCTGCACATCAGCACTGCCGGAGGGTATCTGCTTGGCGATGGAAGAGAAGAATCCGAGATACTCATCAACAGTCTCGGCGGATATAAGCCCCTGAGAAGCTATGGCGTGAGGAGTATCGGGAATATTACTGAGACCGCCGAATACCAGTGAAGTATCATAAAAGCGGTTGATTTTTGAAGTTAGGATATCAAAACGGAATATATGCTTTCCGCTTTGCTTCATGACTATGGAATACTCTCTGTTGCGTACACGAAGCTCCTCGGTTGCAGACATATGCTTTGTGATATCCGTAGAAGTGACCATCATCATATGCTGTCCCTCCCAGTGGAGAGGAGAAGCCTGAGAAAGCACCCACATTCCGTCGGGCCAGAGTATTTCCGTTGCGTGAGGCTTGTCTGTTTCCTGATAGAGCTTTATGGGACATCGTTCGCAGGGAGAATCACTGCCGAGAAATGCCTTATAGCATTTCTGACCCACAAAGTCAGAGCCAAAGGTATCACGCGTTACTTGATTGCTGAAAATAATATCGTGATTTTCAGGGTTTATTATGTAGACAAATGAGGCGTTCTGATCCAGGGCAGACATGAAGTCAGCGGTAAAAGCTGCGTTGTTCTGTTTTTGGCGTTTTGCAAGGAAAATACCGAGCAGACGGCTTATGAGATTAAGAGTCCCTATCTGCTCACCTGTCCAGACACGCTCATGGGTACACTCATCAAAGCCGACGAATCCCGAGAAAACGCCATCGTCGTGAATTGCACATTGAATCATTGAGTGTATACCCTGAGGTTCAAGGACATCTATCTGATCCTGAGGCAGAGAATAGATATCTCGGCAGAGGAAAATGCCTTCCTCGTCGAAGTTATCGGTATAAACATTGCGTCCGTTGTCGAATTGATATTCATATTTCTGAAGGATATCCTTTTGAGGTTCTATTCCGGGCGCACACCATTCAAAGGTATTTGTGCAGTAGAGCTGTGATTCATGGTTTTCAAAGATATAAGCGCGGCTGACATCGTAGTACGAGCCTATTCTTTCGAGAATTGACTGAACCGTTTTATCGATGTCACGGGAATTGTACATGAGGGAGAAGACGCGGCTGACTATATCGGGGTCGTAGCTGATGCTTTTTGCACGCTGCATCATCTGTCCTGCGAGATTTTCCAGAAGAAGAACTCTCTTTTTGCCTTCCTGAATATTGTCGATATGGCCTATAACGCGGAAAGGTTCTCCGTCCTGATTGGGAATGGTCTTATAGTGAATGCGGTGCCACATATGTCCCGTATCAAATACACTGCACACAATGTCAAAAGCGTCCATACAAACCTCGGAACGAGCACGGTTCAGATGTTCCTTGACGGTAGCAATGCTGTTGGGATGAAGAAATTCGTAGGAGGAGACAGCAGAGAAAAAATTGCTGTACTGCACGCTTTTTGAATCGGAGCCGTTGTTTGTCTGAAACACAATGGTATCGTCAGGTATGCTGTAGTCAAAAATGCAGTAATCAGCGGAAGAAGAATTGAATACACCGTATTTTTCGCATGAAAAGCTGTGTCCTGTTCCGCAAACACCGCAGATATTTCCGTCTTCATCGCGGAAAGGGGTCTTGGTGACCAGCATATATCCGTCAGAGCCGTCAGACATAGCGATAGTGGTTACATCGGTAACGCTCTTTTCGGTGCCGCTTAACAGAACGGAATCACTTTTAATATACCGTTCGGCAATTTCTTCGGGGAAAAGATCATATTCGGATCGGCCAATAATATCACCGACATTGTCCTTGCCCAGAAGATGAGCGAAAGATAATGACGCGGCAATATATTTTGAATTGGTATCCTTGAAAAAGATGAGATCCGAAGTGGTGTTGAGAAAATGATCATATGCAAATCCGTGAAGTATCGATGGAAATTTAATATTCATGAAAAGCCTCCGGGGAAAGGTAACATTTATGTCAGAATGCAACGATTATTATTAATATTATACATATTTTTACGAAAAAAAGCAAGTATTATATGCTTAAAAACAATAAAATCCGAAAATGATTTAAAAACTGCAAATTAAAAATATAGTGAGAAAACAGACTGCACCTTGATTATGAAGCAGAATATATAGTATAATATAATTTGAAACACAAAAAGGAAAACCGTTCATTGTCTGAGAGGTGGAAGCATGATAACGATAGAAAGCACGGCAAAAACAGCAGAAATGGCAAAAATAGAAATAAGCGATTCAGAACTTTCGAAGACCTGTGATGAGCTCTGCCGAATGGCGCGGTTTGCTCACGAGGTAAGCGAAGCTGCAGACAGGATCGAGGGAGACTGCTATAGTCTGCAGGAAAAGGAAAGGGATAAGGACCGAGCAAGCTGTGAGATGGATAAGAATCTTGCGGACTGCGGAATGCATATTAAAGATGGTTTTTTCAGAATCAAGGCAGGTAATAAATAATGACGATAACAGAAGTAAGAGCCCTGCTTGACAGCAGAGAGCTGTCCTGCACAGAGCTGACAGAAGGTCTGCTGAAAAAAATAAAAAAAGAGAACGAAAAACTCAATGCATATTGCCTCATAACCGAAGAGGAGGCAATGAATGCAGCCGAAAAAGCCGACATGAGACTTGAAAAGGGCGAAACACTGGGTGTTCTCGACGGAATTCCCATGTCGCTCAAGGATAATATCTGCACCCGAAACATAGAGACCACCTGCTGTTCAAATATGCTCAGAGGCTGGAAACCGCCCTACAGCGCGTCGGTTTGGGATCTGCTTAAAGAAAGAGGAGCCGTTTTGCTGGGCAAGGCAAATATGGACGAGTTTGCAATGGGCTCAACCTGTGAGACCTCGTGCTTCGGAGGGGCAAGAAACCCCTTTGACAGGGAAAGAGTTGCAGGGGGCAGCTCAGGCGGAAGTGCGGCAAGCGTGGCATCACACCTTGCAGCCTACTCTCTCGGCTCCGATACGGGGGGGAGCATAAGACTGCCGGCATCATACTGCGGAGTTGTGGGACTCAAGCCCACCTACGGCAGTATTTCGAGATTCGGTCTTGTGGGTTTTGCTCCGTCCTTTGACCAGATAGGACCGCTGACAGTGAATGCAAGAGACTGCGCTTTGGTTTTTGATGCTCTCAATATCCATGACAGAATGGACGAGACTTCTCACATAAAGAAAAGAAGCAGCACATCGGAAGCTCTTTGCGGAGACATAAAAGGGCTGAAGATAGGCATAGCTGCGGAACTCTTTGACGGTGCAGGAGAAGATGTCCTTGATGCGGTCAGAAATGCGGTGTCTCTCTTTGAAAAGGCAGGAGCGGAAATAATTAATATCAGCCTGCCCTATATCGAATATGCTACACAGGTCTACTGCATAATAGGCTGTGCCCAGGCAAGCACAAACCTCAGCAGATTCGATTCTGTGCGGCTTGGAAACCGTGCGGACGGAGAAAATGCAGGAGAAATAATGACCCGATCCCGTGCGAGCGGTTTCGGAGAAGAGGTAAGACGCCGCATAATGATGGGCACAATGGTGCTTTCTGCGGACGGACGTGCGGAGTATTACGAAAAGGCTCATAAGGTCAGAAGAGCGATAGCGGCATCTGTAGATGAAGCTTTAAAGCTGTGTGATGTGATACTCAGTCCCACGAGCGCACAGACGGCGAAGAAATTCGCATCGGAAAAGGATTTTATCAAGGAATATAAAACAGATGCATATCTCGTGGGTGCCAATCTTGCAGGTGTTCCTGCTCTGAGTATGCCCTGCGGTTTTGACAAAAACGGACTTCCTGAAGGACTTCAGCTGATAGGAAGAAAGTACGAAGACGGAACGATCATCAACTGCGCCCATGCATTTGAGCTTATAACTGAAAATGCATATACTCTCAGATGTGGGAGGTCATTTATATGAAATACGAGCTTGTATGCGGACTTGAGACCCATGTTGAACTGCTGACGGAGGAAAAGATATTTTGCCGCTGCAAGGCGGGCTTCGGGGGCGAGCCAAATACGTCGGTATGTCCCGTGTGCCTCGGAATGCCGGGAGCATTGCCGCTTCTGAATATGCAGGCGGTGGAGCTTGCGGTGCGTGCGGGGATCGCTCTTGGATGCGAGATAAACACGGTGTCGTTTTTCGACAGAAAAAATTATTTTTACCCCGATCTTCCGAAAGGCTATCAGATATCCCAGTATGACAGACCCATATGCGGTAAGGGAAAGCTTACACTGCCCTCAGGCAGAGAGATAGCCATCGAGAGGATACACCTTGAAGAGGACGCAGGAAAGCTGATGTACGAAAACGGTGAGATACTTGCGGACTATAACCGCGGAGGAGTGCCTCTCATTGAAATAATAACCGAGCCGTGCTTTGACTCTCCTCAGCTTGTCAGGGAATATCTTGAGGAGCTTCGTCTTATAATGAAGCATGTGGGAGTTTCCGACTGCCGTATGCAGGAAGGGTCTCTGAGAAGTGACGTCAACGTGTCCGTAAGAGAGAGCGGAAGCGATGAGCTGGGCACCAGAACAGAGGTCAAAAATGTCAATTCCATAATGTTTTCTCAGAAGGCAGTGGAGTATGAATATAACCGCCAGTGCGAGATACTTGAAAACGGCGGAAAAGTTGAATCGAGAACCCTGCGCTGGAGCGAGAAAAACAACCGCACAGAGCCAATGCGTGAAAAAGAGAATGCAAAGGACTACCGGTTTATGCGTGAGCCCGACCTTGCTCCCTTGTGCATAACAGAGGAGTATATCGAAAAAATCAGAGCTTCGATGCCTCTTCTTCCGTCACAGAGACGGGAAAAGTATATGAATGAGGGCATATCTGCGGAGGATTCCGCACTTCTTGCAAGGTATAAAAAGATAGCGGAGTACTTTGACAGTGTATGCGAGGACGGAGCAGACCCGAAAACAGCATCAAAGCTTCTTCTTGGCAGAGTTTTTGCATATCTTAAAACCGAGGACGACTACGAAAACTGCAGGATCCCCATTGAAGCAAAAACGCTGTCAGCCCTTGCAAAACTGCTTTATGAGCGTACAATAAATGCAACGGTTGCCCGTGAGACCCTTGAAAAGCTTATTGAAAACGGCGGTGAAATAGGGGATTATCTTTCTGAGGATGACCTTAAAAAGACTGATGACAGCGAGCTTTCGGAGCTGTGCAGACAGGTGATCGAAGAAAACGGAAAGATATGCGATGATTACCGTTCGGGTAAGGAAAAGGCGATAATGCCCCTTGTGGGAGCTGTGATGAAAAAATCAAAGGGCAGAGCCGATGCAGTATCGGCAAAGCAGATGATAGAAAACTTGCTGAGAGGTTAAATATGAGTATTTTTGAACTGTTTGTAATTGCGGTAGCACTTTCCATGGATGCCTTTGCAGTATCTGTCTGCAAAGGGCTTTCCCTGCAGAAAATAAAGCCGAAGCACGCGCTTATCTGCGGCGCGTATTTCGGCGGTTTTCAGGCGGCAATGCCAATAATCGGTTTCTATCTTGCCAACATTTTCAAGGGAAGGATAGAGAGCATTGCAAATTACATAGCATTCATACTGCTTGTGCTTATAGGGGCAAATATGCTCAGAGAAGCCTTTTCCAAAGAGTGTGAATGCGAAGAGGCGGACCCCGATATGTCGCTTAAAGCGATGCTTCCGCTGGCAGTTGCAACAAGCATAGATGCCCTTGTGGTCGGAGTTTCCTTTGCAATGGTGTTCAACGCAGAGCAGAAGGGAAATATCTGGTATGCAGTCGCATTTATCGGAGTGGTCACCTTTGTGCTTTCTGCCCTCGGAGTCAAGGTGGGCAGCATATTCGGAGACAAATACAAAAAGCGCGCGGAAATTGCAGGCGGCGTAATTCTTATACTGATGGGAATAAAAGTGCTCCTTGAGCAGTTTGGCATTTTATAATTCGGAAAAGAGATGAAGTGTAAATGGGTATCTTAGCCGGAGGATATTTCAATTCCTCAAAGGTGGTTCGAGACAATACTTGCGGAGAAATGCCCGATGACAGAACGTTTCTTAAAAGAACACTGAAGGTCGCATGGCCTGCGGCAGTGGAGTCCTTCTTCAATGCGCTGGCGACTTTTGTGGACAATATAATGGTCGGAGGTCTCGGCACCGCCGCCATAGCCGCAGTAGGACTTACAAACCAGCCGAAATGGATAGCCCTCGCCATATTTATAAGCATAAACGTGGCACTCAGTGCGGTGGTAGCCCGAAGAAAGGGAGAAAACGACAGAGAATCTGCCAACCGCACCTTCAGACAGGTGGCAATAATCACCCTTGTACTGGCGGCGGTTATATGCACCCTGTGCGTTGTGTTTGCAGAGCCTCTTATGCTGGCGGCAGGCGCCATAGAAGGTGAGACCCTTGAGGATGCGGCATGGTATTACCGTATAATCATGGGCGGCGGCTTTTTCATGATATTCAACATGATGATAAACGCAGCCCAGCGAGGCGTGGGAAACACAAAAATAGCAATGAGGACAAATCTCTGTGCAAACGCAGTGAATGTGGTGCTCAATTACCTGCTCATAGAGGGTAATTTCGGGTTTCCTGCACTTGGCATAAAGGGCGCGGCAATAGCAACGGTGACGGGTACAGCAGTAGGCTGTATAATGGCATTCTGCTCGATTCTCCCCTCTGACAGCTACATAAGCCTTAAATTCAAAATGAAAAGACCCAACGCCTTTGATAAAAAGACGGTGGGTGCGGTATGTAAGGTAGGCTCAAGTACATTCCTTGAGCAGATATTCATAAGAACAGGCTTCCTTCTCTTTGCGCTTATAATCGCAGACCTCGGCACAACAGAGTTTGCGGCACATCAGATAGGCATGAATGTAATTACCATAAGCTTTGCCTTTGCTGACGGTCTGTCGGCGTCGTCGGTAACACTGGTCGGACAGAGTCTTGGCATGAAGCGTCCCGACTTTGCAAGAGTGTATGTCAATTTCTGTCAGAAGATAGGTTTTATATGCTCTGCCGTGCTGTCGGTGCTGTTCATAACCCTCAACTGGCGAATATTCTGGCTGTTTACTCAGGATGATCAGGCGGTGCTTGATTACGGAAAGATAATAATGCCCCTTACCGCACTGATAGTATTTCTTCAGATAGCACAGGTCATATGCGCAGGCGCACTGAGAGGCGCAGGCGATACAAGATACACTGCAATGGTAAGCCTTATATGTATAGCGATAATGCGTCCTGTCTGCGGATATCTGTTCTGCAACATTATCGGCTGGGGACTTATCGGTGCATGGATAAGCATCTGCTTTGACCAGACGGTAAGACTTGCGTTGTATTTGCCAAGAGTAAAGAAAGGCAACTGGACAAAGATAAGGCTGTAAGCTGATTGTGTTGTATATAGCAAAAGAGCCTCCCTTTTTGGGAGGCTCTTTGTGTGCATAGGTTAGATAAATTGGAATTTATCGCTGCATTTTGACAATATATTCTGTTGTGCCTTCTTCATATTGTTTTTCGTCTGTAATCACAAAACCGTGCCTTTGATAAAATCGTATTGCCTTTATATTCTTTTCAAGAACCCATAAAAAATCACAATCTAACTGCTCAACAGCATATTTTATAAGCTTGCTTCCAATCCCTTGATTTTCAAAAAATGAATCAACATATAATTCTACAATCTGTTTTCCGTCGTGATGTATTACTCCTTTAACAAATTCATCATCATAAACCCATATCCCATCCAATTCGCCCGGATTATCAATATAATTTTTTGCCAATGGGTATACTTGCATTTCTCCAAATGACACCTTGTCATTCTGAAAAATCTTTCTATAATTCATTCTCTTTGTAAAAATTAATATTTCTGCTATTCTTGATGCATCTGCTATCGTTGCATGTCGTATCATGTTATCGTTCCCTTCTGCAAACTCAAGTTTAACGCTCTGATTTTCTTTTTTATAATCCGTCCTTTAATATCGGATAAATCCGCCTGCAGTGCAAGAGGCCACTTCGTATACAGTTTGATAGGGGTACGGGCAGATAAAGTATAACCATTCTTCCGCTACCAACATAAAATATCTAAAGGGGGATATTTTATGAAAACAAAACCATATGACCGAAATGCCGCAGTAGCCTATGCGCGGCGATGGGCGCTTTCCCGAAATCCTGCATACTATGATTTTCAGAATATCGGCGGCGACTGCACGAATTTTGCGTCCCAGTGCATTTTTGCAGGGGCAGGGGTCATGAATTACACGCCCACGATGGGCTGGTACTACCGCTCAATAAACGACAGAGCTCCTGCGTGGAGCGGAGTTCAGTACCTTCACAATTTTCTTGTGAATAACCGCACCGTCGGACCCTACGGCAGTGTGGTGCCGCAGGAAAAGGCACAGCCGGGTGACATAGTCCAGCTCGGCACAAGGGAGGGGAATTTCTATCACTCGCCCGTGATAATTGCAGTGAAGCCGCAGATCCTCGTTGCCGCCCACACCTTTGATGCTATTGACCGCCCGCTGTCATCTTACAGCTATGACACAGCGCGATTCATACACATAGAGGGCGTGCGGACATGGAATTAATTGTAGAGTCCCAGCTCGATCTTCCAGATAAGAATCCTTTTAACTGAAGCATCAAGCCGCTCTTCGGAGATAATACCGCACCTGACCGCATTCAGCAGATTTTCATATGAGGCGGCAGGATCACAAGGAGTGCAGAGGAGGTCACAGCCTCCGAGAATTGACTCAACGCAGGGATCGCTGTCAGAGCAGAACTCAGTGACAGCACCCATATCGAGACCGTCGGTGACTATGACACCGTCGAATCCCAGCTCATTTCTCACAAGGTCTGTACAGCTTACGGAGAGGGAGGCGGGGCGCTCGCTGTCAATGCTTTCAATGACAGTGTGGGTCATCATTATGGAATCGGCACCTGAATCGATACCGTCAATAAACGGCACGAGATCAGAGGCAAAAAGCTCATCACGGGTCTTTTTGTTGCGGTCAAGACCGATATGGGTATCAGCAGTGCTGTTTCCGTAGCCGGGGAAATGCTTTATGCATGAGCCGACACCGCTGTCGTTCATGGCGGAGACCACAGCGGAGACATATTTCCCTGTAGAATCTGCATCTCTGCCGAAGGCACGCTTGTACATGAAGCCGTTTTCGTCTGTGGTGACATCGGCAACGGGGCCGAAATTCACGTTGATGCCGAAGGAGCGCAGGAATGCGGTCTTGTTGACGGTATCAGCTTCAATAAGCTCATAGCCGCCGAGGGAATAAAGCTCCTGAGGGGAGAGGTATCTTGCATGGCGCAGGGCACTTATGCCGCTGAGGCGGACGACAGAACCGCCCTCCTCATCAACACAGATGAACAGCTTGCCGTTGCCTGCGTCCTGATAAGCCTGTATCATGTCTTTTACCTGCTGAGGGGTTTTATTTTCAAAGTCTTTTTTGAAGAGAACCACACCGCCGATATTGCATTCGGAAATCAGGGTGCAGAGCTCTTCTTCGCTGATATTTTTAGTGCAGGGCAGAAGAAGCTGACCGACCTTTTCCTCAGTAGTCATGTCGGAGAGTATCTCATCGGCAAGAGCTGAAGCATCGGCACCTTCAGGGTGGTCCGTTTTCATTTTGCTCTCGTCGCAAAGTTCGATATATTTGGAGGATACCCAGCCAAACTTATCTCCGTAAAGCACCTTGTACCAGCCATTTGTTGTGGCTTTTCCGTCAATAACAACAAGCTCATCAGCCGCGAGAGAGCCGAGCTTTGCATAGCCTGTGCCTGCGCCGTTTCTGACGTTCAGAGAGGAATTTACTTTGACAGTGCCGTGCTTATAGGTCTTGTTGACGGAGGAGGGTGCGGTGGTGGACTTCGTCGTTGAGGCGGCAGTTGTCGAGGAAGCCGCAGTGGCTGTTGTTTTTATTGTCAGATACTGTCCGCTGACCCAAAGGGTGCGGCTGCCCGACTTAAAGCTGTACCATTTTGTTCCCGAGACGGTTTTTGAGCCTGTTATCGTGATGACCGAGCCTTTTCTGAGAGTAGTGACTACTGCATAGCTTGTACCTGCACCGCTTCTGGCGTTAAGGGCAGAGGCGGTAACGGTGCCCTTCATCACAGCGGAAGAGGCGGCAGTAGTGGATTTTGTGGTGGGCTTTGCAGTGGTTGTGACAGCGGAGGAAGCACCTGACTTATAGCTTACATACTGCCCCGATACCCAGCCGACCCTTGTGCCGAACATGAAGCTGTACCATTTTGTTCCCGAAACGGTCTTCTGAGAGATGACAACATAGGTCTTGCCCTTTTTCACCGCACCGAGCTTTGCGTAAGATGTGCCTGCGCCTTTTCTGACATTCAGTGAAGATGCGGTGACAGTGATGCGCGGAGCGCTGTTATATTTGTTCGAGAGCAGAGAAAGCATGGTATCATCAGCCTTGCCGTCAGCAGTAAGCCCGTTGGCGCTTTCAAAGGATTTGACAGCGGCTTTTGTAGCAGGACCGTAGCTTCCGTCGGCAGAGTCCTTGAGATAGCCGAGAGCTATCAGCTTTTTCTGCATCGCGGTGACTTCACTGCCCTTTGTGCCGGGGGCGATGGCGGCAGATACACTGAGCCCTCCGAATAGTAAAAGAACTGAGATCAGAATTGAAAGAACAGCCGTAATTCTGAGTTTCATATAATAACCTTCTTTGTGCTTTATTAATAATAATTAAGGTATAATACTGTCCATATTGGCATTTTAGCACAAAAATATATAAAACGCAATATTAAATTAAGGCATAAGCAGCTTTTGCTGCTTATGCCTTAAAATTATAACCCTTAAATATTTCTCAGCCTCCGGGAAAGCTCCCTTGTTACCTGCTCATCGATCTTGATAACGGCTCTGTCGTAGGTCATGATACCGTTGACCTCGTCCTCAACGTCGGTAAGCTGAGTATAAACGCTGGCGCAAAGTCCCTTCTCGGCGGCAGGAATGACCTCCTCCTCAAAGAGCCTTCTGTAAGCGGCAGTCAGCTCCTCCTTTGAAGAGAACTTTCTGTAGCCGAAATCCTTTGAGTTGAAAGCGTGCCCCTCGATCATCTGATTGTAGCCGCCGAACTCGGAGAGAACAACTGCCCTGCCCAGCTTATCGGGGGTGAATTTGTACTTCGTAAAGTAAACGTGCAGACTCTTGATATCACCGATCTTCTGATCGTGCCAGCCGCTTGCGTGGTCGATGGGGCGGTGCTTATCGAGAAATCTTATAAGCTCACAGGCCTTCTCGGCATCAAACTGTCCCCAGCCCTCGTTGAAGGGTACCCACAGAACCACAGAGGGGCAGGAATAGAGATGGGTGACCATTTCTCTCAGCTCGGTGTAATACTGCTCACGTCCTGCCTTGTCCTGCCTTGCGAAGGCACGGTACTTATTGTCCTTCTTGTGTATCTTTGTGACCAGCGGAGCGGATATGGTCATGAATTTATACTTTCCGCCGCCGTTTATCATATCCTGCCAGACGAGCATACCAAGCCTGTCGCAGTGATAATACCAGCGCAGAGGCTCGATCTTTATATGCTTTCTGAGCATATTGTAGCCCATATGCTTTGCGGTCTCGATATCGAATATGATAGCCTCCTCGGTGGGGGGAGTGTAGAGGGATTCAGGCCAGTAGCCCTGATCGAGAAGTCCGTTGTGGAAAAGGGGCTTGTTGTTTAAAAACAGCCTTTTTATGCCCTTTTCGTCCTTGGCTATCTCGATCTTTCTCATTGCCCCGTAGCTTTCCACTCTGTCCTCGCCCATCTCAACGGTAAAAGGATAAAGATGAGGATCATCGCAGTCCCAGGGGATAAAATCGGGCATTGGAATGCGGAAAGTCTCATTTGAGACAAACTCAAAGGTGCGTGAATCGATGGTAACGGTGCAGGGCTTGCCTTCCGCATCGCTTGAAACAAGAAGCTCAAGCTCACTGCTGTCGAAAAGAGGGGTGATGCTGAGCTTTGAAATATATTCGCAGGGAACATATTCAAGCCAGACCGTCTGCCAGATGCCGCTCTGAGGGGTGTACCAGATGCCTCCCCGAGCGAACTTCTGCTTGCCCCTTGAATGGGAGGCGGTGTCACTGAAGTCACGAACCTTAACGGTAAGCTCAAATTCGTTTGAGTTTACATAATCTGTAATATCAAAAGAGAATGGAGTGTAGCCGCCTATGTGCTCCCCGAGTTTTTGCGAGTTTACATAAACCTCGGAGATCTGATCCACCGCACCGAAATGCAGAAGCACTCTGCCGCCTGTTTTTTCGGGATCCACAGAAACACTGCGTCTGTACCAGAGGTACTGCCGGGGGGAAAGGGTTCTCATAACACCGCTTGCTTCGCACTCGGGAGAGAAGGGGACAAGTATCTCGCCGTCATATTTTTCGGGCTGAGCATCGGTGTCTGTGAAAGCGTAGTCCCATTTTCCGTTAAGGCACAGCCAGCTGTCCTCACCGCGCATCATCTGGGGACGGGGATATTCGGAAAGGGGAAGAACATTGCTTATTGAATCGGCGAAGATCGATCTCATTCGGAAACCTCCTCAACGGTGACAGACTCGATTTCTCTGCGTGCTCTGACTTTAAGAATGATAACGGGGATAATGACGGGAATGAGTGTTACAGCCGCGGCAAGGAAGATGTTCGGAGTAGGAACGGTCTTGACCTGACCGAGATCGATATAGGTCTCGCCGCCGCTCTTAATAACAGCAGAGCCGATAAAGGGGCCGATTATCATGGGCAGGAGAACGGCAAATATCATGCGCACGCCTTGGAAATGACCAACGGAATCGGAGGGAGTGTAGTCGCGGACGGTGGCGCCTATTGCGGCGGTAACAAGCATATAGCCGCTCATCATGACAGTGCCTGCGATAATGACAGGAATAAAGGAGCGTACAAAGAACATTGCGACAAGACCTGCAAACATGATAATGCAGGCAGGAATGGTAAAGGTGAGCTTGCCCACCTTGTCGATTATGCTGCCCGAAACAACAGAAACGATAGAGGCGATAATAAGCACAACGCCGAGGATAATGGCGTAATTATCGAACTTGAGATAATTCTGAATATAGATTATAAGATAGGGGAAGAACACCTGCACCGCAACGGAGAAAACCAGCATTGCGATAAGTGAGATGTAGAGCATGGGGTTTGCCTTTATGACAGAGGGACGGAAGCCGTGAATAAGCTTTTTGAAATATGCTTCATCGGAAGGCTTTATGGGCGCGTCCTTCACAAGGAAGAGGGAGACGATGCCTGTAACGGTGACGGCTGCGCCGAAAATGAGGAAAAACTTCTGCCATTCGCCGCGCTGGGTCATGCCGTCGAAGAGACCGAAAATGACCAGCATTGAGATAAGGGGAAGAATAGCCAGCACCGATTCAGCCTTGCCGCGGTTTTCGGGGGTAGTGTTGTCGGTGACAAAGGCGTTGAATGCCGCATCGTTGGCGGTGGAGCCGAAGAAGGTCATGATGCAGTCCATAGCGACTACCATGCCTGCGGCAAGGGAAACCGCAGAGGCGGCAGGGAAGAGCTGAGAAATATTGTCAACGGTGATAAAGCCGAAGGCGGCAGTGGAAAGACCCCAGAGGATATAGCCGAGAGAAATGAAGATCTTTCTCTTGCCCACCTTGTCGGTAAGAGCGCCCATGAGCAGGGTGGTCAGCGTAGCGGAAGCGGCGCTGGCGGCAACCATGGCGGCGATATAATCGGGATCGGTGGAGATAGTGTTGTACAGATAGACATTGAAATACATATTCTCAATGGTCCACGCGAACTGACCGACCAGACCGATGAGAATAAAGGATGCCCACAGACGGGCGGAGAGCTTTTTCATAAAGAGACCTGCCTTTCTTGCGTTGTGAAAATATACCTTATTAAGCTTAACATATACATATATTTTTGTCAATAACGTACATGAAGCAAAACAAAATACCACCGACGGCAGAGTAGAAGCCTGTCGGTGGTATAATTGAAAACAAATCAATCTGCGTAGGTTTCATCAGAGGTGAAGAACAGTTCAATGGCATATTTGCCTGCACCTGTGATAAACGCGGTCTCGGTATCGTATTCGGTGGTTATGATCTCGACATCAGTACCCTTGCCGCCGAAATGCATGGCATTGAGCTTCTCGCGGAGCTGAGAGAAGAAGTACTCACCTGCGGTTACATAGGTGCCGTAGATAATAATGACCTGGGGGTCGTGGCTGAGCAGGATATTGTGGAATTCAACGCTGAACCAGATAAGCACCCAGTCGAGTACACTGCGCGCAAAAGCATCGCCTTCATTTGCTGCATCGAAGATCATCTGCATGGAGAGTGTACCGTTTTTGCAGTCTGAAGCGATCGAGGATGATTCAAAATCGCTGTTTTCGGCAAAAATTTTCCCTGCCTGACGGAGAACGCGTTCCTCGATGATCATCTTCTCGAAGCAGCCCTTGCCGCCGCACTCACATACCTCGTCATCGAAGGGGTTAACGATCTGGTGACCGAATTCGCCAAGCTCAAATCTTGCACCGCGTATGACCTGCCAGTTGTGAAGAACACAGCCGCCGACACCGTACTCAGCCATAAGCGCGATAACATCGCGGCTCTGCTCTACGGTCAGCTTGTCGAGGTCAGAATGAGCCATAAAGCGGACGTTGTTATCAACAAGGACAGGACAGTTATTGCCGAGTCTGTCAGAAATAAGTTTGCTTATTTCAAGATTGCCGGGCCAGGTGCGGAAATGTGGGCTGTTGCAGATAACACCGCAGTCGGAATTGACGATACCGTCACAGCCTACAGCAACCATAATAACCTGCTCGGAAGTGATATCGTTCTTCTCACGAAGGAGTCGGAAGGACAGCGCAATATTGTCAGCAATAGTTTCGGGTGAAGATTCGTGAGCATGACCTATTTTGCAGCGGTCGATAATGGAAGCATCCATATCAAGCAGAGCGCCCTCAACAGAAGTTGGCAGCAAAGTCACACAATAGACATATCCGTAATTGGAGTTAAATCTGAATATCTCGGGCTTTTTGCCGCCCTCAAAGGTTGAAACGCCCTTACCGGCAGAAACCACATAGCCCATAAGCTGTAAAAAGTTAATGGTCTTCATTGCTGTTGTACGCGAAAGACCTGTAAGCTCAGAAATTTCGGTAACAGAAAGAAGCTCATGCTTTCTGAGAAGGCTGAGAACAGCTTTTCTGTTGTTTGTTTTCAGGTTTGAGGGTTTAGCCGCAGATGTAAACGGGGTATCATTATAGCAGTCAGGATTAAACATATTACCATCCCTTATATGTACACATAATTGAAGAAAAACAGCAATAATGCTTAGAACTCATGATAACATTCAGAAGATATAATGTCAAGAAAAAGACTTTGCAGAGGGAAGTGGTAATATAGTGTAAAACAGCTTTTATCTATACCGGAAAGTGTTGTAAAAAAAGCATATGTTTGCCGCACATACGGCAAACATATGCTTTTTCAGTGGTATCAAGAAGGTCTCTTATGACGGCTTATGATTTGAATTCCGGATACATACGGCTGATATTTTCAATTATTTCACTTTTGGAGTATTCAATGGCAGAACAGGAGATGGTTACACCATGTTTATCTGCAATCGACTCAATCGCAGATACAAAAGATTTTTCGATATCCTTTTTGAACTGCTCGCAAATTTCTTTTACATCAGGGATATTTGAATAATCAAAATATGCTTTTTTCCAATCAGTCAGTGCAATACGTCTTTTGTCGATAAGAGTTGATATATAAGAATTGTATACCTTGTTAAATTCACGCTCTGCACGGCTTTCCATTGACTGTTTCCATCCATCAAGATTATTTCCGATACGTTCCTTTGCAAGATTTATGGTTTTTGTCAGAAGAATAGCAGCTATTATACCGAGTATTGCAACAGCGCCTGCAATATACAGCATATCAATTGTATATTCAGACAGTTTTGTTGTAATCAACAATTTAATCAGCCAAAAAAACGAAGATACAAAGGCTATAACGCTTAATAATGTAAAGATAGAGGGAATCAGAAGAATATAATAGGTTTTGACGATTTCAAAAAAGTTAAAGTTCTCTATTTTGGATAAAATGCCGGATCGATTTTTTGTACTTATATCACGCCTGAGTTTTGGTGTTTTGTATTCCGTAATCTGTCTTACCTTTCCGTTTTTTTTCGAAAAAACTACGGAAAGATCATAAATTGAATTGAAAAGTGCGTCATTTGCTCCCGTTTTATATATACGAATACGCTCATTTTCGACTTCGGCAACAGCATGAATGTTATTTGCAAAGAAACTTAATGTAAGTTCCGCAGCGATTTCATCACAGGTTATTTTCTTCTCAGAAGGAAATGATGCAGAAATAACCTTTTCTCTGAAGGGAGAAGGTTTCGTTGCATTTGACATATAATCACTCTCCTACAAATTACATGTGCCGGTCATCAATGCAAAGAATGCTGTATTGACAGTGATAATCGTAAGCACAATTCTATAGATTTTAATGAATCTGCCTGCAGTAATTTCATCTGCTCCGCAAGTCTGAAGTTCTTTGAGAGAGGAAAGAAACGCGAAATAATAAATCATCCATATTGTCAGAGAGATGATGGACAGAAGACCTTCCTCAGTACGGTAAAGAATTATCGACAGAGGTATAACAAGCATTGTGTGTACAAAACAAAGGCTGGACACTATGCCGTGATTTTTAAACTTTGCACTTCGTTTATGAATTATAAGTTTTGCGATTATTTTACGCAGAACAAAAAGCACAAGGCTGACAGCAAAAGAAACGGCAATGAACAGCAGATAATAATCTGCCTGCGGTAGTTCATTGAAGATAAACTCAGCGTTTTGTCCAAGTGTAATATAACCGTTCAAGTATGCCATAGGAAAGATTGATCTGAGAAGTGCGGGTACAACGAAAACGAATAATGCTGACAGAAGGCAGTTAATAATTACTATATAATTAAGGGCAGAGGAGGTGTTCTTCTCTGACAGCTGATATCAAGCCTTTCATTAACAATGGAATCGTTTTTTATAATTTCAGCATTCATAGCTCACCTGACGGTTTCAGATGACTTCGCTGACGGAGTGTTCTTATCATTAAGAAAATCCTGCAGTACTTTTTCTGTCAGAGATGATGTCGACACAATATTCATGTGGTGTGCCGGACTTGAGTATGTATTGATAAATGCCTGCATACCGGATGAAACAACTCCGAAAGAAATAATGTACAGTTTTTTTTCATTGTTGATAGCTTCATCAGCTTCTGCCATACAGAATGCGGAGTCCAGATAATCCTGTGTAAGTATGGAAATGATTATGTCCGCATTTACGATTCTGTCATATATTTTATGATAAAAATCCATTCCGCCGCGGAGAAAGGCGTCATCTGTATCAACTGTCGTGTTATCAATAGCAGAAGCTTTCCTTTTCACCAGATTTTTGTATATTGCATTCTTATGTGAATAACTCAGAAAAATCCTCATACATATATCACCGTCCCAATTCAAGAAAGATGTATCAGAAGAAGATCCAGCAAAAACATAATCAGTACTGACACAACACACGCAATAATCACTGCATTTGATATTCTTCCAATCTTTTTACCGGTGTTGTTCAGCCATGTCCAGTCATAGCTGCTCTTATCCATTCGATAAAAAATAGCTCTTATGACAAAAGCATGAAAAGTAATGCCCATCAGAATTGCCCAAATTTCCAGTGGCGAGCCATCTTTGCTTTTCGGAATTAAATCCGGATTGATGGAAATAATGTTCATTTCTGCCATAGTACTAATGATTGAAGTCGGCAGAAGCAATATTGATGCGATCAACTGAATAACAGCAGCCAGAACACACACACAACCTGTGATGGAAGGAGATGCCAATTTATCTTTTTTGATCAGAGAATTAGATACAACTGTGTTTTTGTGTGTGACATTGTCGTCTTCACCGATAATAATATCCAGAAGTTCCGTATCTGTTTTAACTTTATTCAGAAGTGCAGATATCGTGCATCTTTTGTAAATATTGCTTCTGCACCAGATATAACCCATAGTACAGTCAAGATGATTGACTGTAGCATTTTTCTTTCCGTTGAAGGCAATACTGTCATCTATAATCGGTATCATTCGGTTGCCTTTCTTGTCAAACTCGCATATGCTTCGGATATACGCTGCCGAGCGATTTTCTTTTGAGCTGACATAGCAAATTACCGTGTCTCCCGATGCAATTTTGGTCTGCCCCATTTCATAGCGGGCGACACCTGAGGCGTGTACTAAGCCGTAAAACACCTCAGAAAAAGCATCTTCTGTCAAGGAGAAAAAATATATTTTTTTCATACTCATCCGCCTCTCCGTGTTATATACTCAGTTTTATTCCGAGCGTAAATTTCCTTGAATAAAAGAATTAAAAACGAGGGAGAAGTATCGATCCTTGAGACAGCACTTCATATTATTTTCTGCAAGCATAAGATTTATTGGCCCGCTTATTGTAAAAGGAGTTGTGTATACGATTATAGTATCAAGCTCATTGTTGTAGGCAAATGATATTTCACGTTCAATCTGCTCCGATTCAAGGGATTGCGGAGAAAGAACAGCAATAAATAAGTCAGCAGCCTGAATAGTATTGGGAACAGTCTCAAGATATTTAACATCCTCTGTGCCTGATATTCCAAGAGAGTAACATGATATGAATTCAATTTCAGACCTGACAATCTGCCGGAATATCCGTATCAGCTTAGCGTCCTTTGCGGAACATGATACAAAGCATTTTTGCATCTTTTTCATGGGATTCACCTCTTAAACTGATATAAATTAATCTCTGAGTTCTCAGATATCAATTATGTTAACATTTATAATATCAAAAAACTTATACAGTGTCAATGTGAAATTATTAGACTGTATTGCAATATATATGACTGAAACAGATGCGCTGCAGTATGTAATATAAAGAAAAGCAAACAAGAAAAGCCTGTGACAGTTGCAATACACCACTGAGAGGAGGCTATCTTGTTTGCCGTGAAATGCAGAGTAACATCAAATTATAAAGAGTATCATGATTTTGCAGAGGCATACCTGCCGGCAGAACTGTCACGGGAAATGCTTTCCATTCTGAAAACAGAGAGCAGCAGACCCGTTATGAACATATCAATAACAAGCAGCTTGCCGTTATAGGAAAACAGGGGGATACCGTCAAAAGATATAAGAGTAAAGCCAAGATTGCAGGAGATGTAAGCCGCAATTCGAAGTGCAAAGGAAATGCCGATTGAAAGAATAACGAGCTTAGAAAGAGTACAGCTCTGCTTTTTTGCACCGATGATGACTGCCCCTATCATAAGGAGGAGTATTGAGCAAACAGCAATAAAGACAATAAGCCCCAGCTTATGGGAGGCGACGGCAAGAGTGTAGTCCTTCAGCGTAAAATCTGAGGAACGCATAAAGACCTCGGAAAACTCGCTTGTTTCGCCTGCACCCACAAAAACAGAGGTGTCAAGAAGCTCACGGATACGAAGAGGTACCCAGCCGCCGCCAAGGGGGTCAGCCTCAGGGTTGAGGGCACCCTCCATGAAACGCCTTCTCAGCAGATGAGCGCCGTCGTTTGCGAGGGCGGAAACGATGATAAGCAGAAACAGAGCTAAAAATGAAGCGGCAGGCAGCCATGCCTTGAATTTACCCGAGCTTATAATGCCCTTTGCGGCTGAATAGACAAGAATGACACCGCACACGATGAAGAGATATACAAATGTTGAAACAGTGCTGAAGGAGAGCATCGAAACAAACAGTATCAGCACTGCCGCGCCCGACAGAATATAGGGCTTATAGGGACTTTTCAGGGAGTAAACAACTCCTGCAAATACAAGGGGCATAGCATAGCAGAGCTGTGCCGCGGTGCTCGCGAACGCATTTCCCATAAGGGGGAAGATTATGCAGATACCGCACATGACCCCAAAGGCAGGAAGAGAGAACTTGGAAAGAACAGTGTAATCACAGAAATAGCCCAGGACAAGAAAAACAATACCGATTCCGCCGAAAATGAGCATATGGGTAAGCTGTTCGGTTTTTCCTCCCACAAGCCGCAATAGCGCAATGCCGAGTATAAAAAGGGCTGCGGCACCGCCGATGAGAAGGTAATTGGGCTTGGGACGGTGAACTCTGTCAAGCTCAAGACCTATGGCCTCAGGGTCTCCCATTTCCGAAACAGCCTTTGCTTCCGCTTCTTTTTCCTCCATACCCTCCGAAACAAGAGCATCGCACCTGTCGGAAATATGGGTCTCAAGCTCGTAGAGCAGGGGCTTTCGGGCACGCTTCCAGCGTATCTGCTCGCCTGCGGCAGAAAGGAATTCCTCTTTCTTATTAAAATTCTGCAATGAGAGCACCTCCCAGAACGTTATTGACAGCGGCAGAGAAGCTGTTCCATTCCTCCTGCTTTTCCGCAAGCTGACGGCGTCCGTTTTCGGTTATGGCATAGTAGCGGCGAGACCTGCCGCCCTCCATGACCTCATAAGCCGAAACCAGCCCCTTCTGCTCAAGGGTGTGGAGCAGAGGGTAGAGAGTGCCCGATTTCATCTCAAAAACGTTCTGCGAACGGCTTGCAAGCTCCTCGGTTATCTGATAGCCGTACATATCCTTTTCATTAAGGAGCCTGAGCACAAGCATTGCCGAGCTGCCCGACAGCAGTGACTTATCGATCTTCATTTGTTTACCTCCTTTATTTTGATATGTAGATTATCTACATATCTGAGATGACTATATTATATGTAGATAATCTACATATGTCAAGAGCTTTTTTAAATTAAAAGGCACGTTCCTCAGAACGTGCCTTTGGTAAATTCATAAAGTCCTATAGCGGCGGCAATGGAAAGATTGAAGCTGTCCACCGCATCGCTTGAGCGTATCATGACAGGAGAGCCCAGCTCCTTATATTTTTCAGGCAGACCCGTTGCCTCGTTGCCGAAGGCAAGGGTGATATTTTTCGAGCGGTCGATCTCCGTTTCATCAAGATAACAGTTTTCGCCCAGCATAAAGGGATAGAGGTCACGGTTCGGGTGCTTTGCAGCGTAATCCTCATAGCTGTCGAAATATTCGATCCTCAAATCGAATATTGCACCCATGGAGGAACGGACGGTCTTGGGGTCAAAAATATCGAGCCCGGGACGGATTATCGCCAGATCACGGACATTGAAGCCCAGCATGGTGCGCATGATCGTGCCTGCGTTTCCGCTGTTTGAGGGGTTGTCAAGAAGCACATGGAGCCTTGTGTCCTGCATGGGCGCATCGAATTTTTCAAATACGCCTATTACATATACATTCTCCTTGGGGGAAAGACGGGAAACGAGCTTATCGGAAACGGTGATCTCAACGCCCAGCTTTCTGCATATGCCGCAGAGCTTTTCATAGCTTTCGTTGGCAGTGAAGGAGGAGTGAACATATATAAGCCGTGCCGCCTCGGGCTTACTGCGCAGGAGGTAAAATACCAGCGTTGCGCCGAAGGCGTAGGAATGCTCGAAATGCTTTTTATAGGATTTAATAAAGAGACTTGTGTCCATCATCAATCTTCCTTATATTTGGCACAGGTGAAGTCGGCAGTGCCGTCAAATGGTGAGAAATAGATATCGGTAACACCGGGGAGAGTAGCATAGTAGCGAGTTTCATAATACATGGGATAGAATATCGCGTTCTCATTGAGATAACGCTCCGCCGCAACGAGAGGCGTAAGCATACCTTCAGTGGTGGTGTAGGCAGCAGCCTCCTCGAGAAGAAGGTCGTAAGCGGTGTTTGTAAGACGTGCGGGGTTATAGTAGGTGGTGGATTTAAAGAGATTAAGACAGTTGAGAGGACCGTCCTTGGAGGGCTCCAGAGCATAGAGAGCAATCTGGAAATCACCTATATCCACGCGGTTTTCGAGAGTCTCAATATCCAGCGGCTCTAAGTTGAAATAAATCTTCAGAGTCTGCTGCCAGTTTGAAAGCAGAGCCTGCATCATAACGATGGTCTTTTCATCATCGGGACAAATAATGGTTACAGAGGGCAGGGACTTTCTGCCAAGCTCGTTGAGACCGATGGTCAGAAGGTCGGGAGCATACTCCTTATTGGAGGAAAGCTTGAAGCCCGAGCCTGCAAGCTCGCGGTAGAGCTGTCCGTTGATGGTGGTTGCAGGAGGAATTATATCATAGGCGACGGTGACATTGTCAGGGATAAGAAGCTCATAGTCTGCAACATCGATGCATGATACTATGGAGCGGCGCACAGTTGCATTTGTGAGACCTGTTTTCTGCGTGTTGAAAACAAGTCCCCATGTTTTATCGGTGTAGGTGGTTATATTAAGATTGGTGCCGTCAAGCTTCGAGATGTTATGAGCTTCGATGGCGGCAGCCTCAACGGTTTCATTGGTGATAAGCTCGAGATAATCGATGCTCGACTTTCTGATGCCGAGATAGAGGATTCGGGGAGCGACCGGATTTTCACCCACATAATTTTCATTTCTGACAAGTCTGACATAGTTGCCGTGGGACCATGACCTTTCATTGAAGGCGAAGGGACCGTTTGTGATGAGATAAACGTCATCAAGAGCATAATGCCCGTTGGTGCTCGCGAAAAAGTTCTGGTTGCAGGGCATATACTGAGGCAGAGTGGTCTGAAGAGGGAACTGTGCATAGGAATACTCAAGGGTGACCTTGAGGGTGTAAGCATCGATAATGGTAACGCCCAGAGCAGAAGGTTCAAGATCGCCGTTGTTTATGGCGCGGGCATTCTTTATGCAGAAAAGAGAAGATGCAGTGGTGGAATTTGTTGCAGGGTCAACGCACCTCTGCCATGCAAAGGCAAAGTCATAGGCGGTGACGGGAGTGCCGTCCGACCACTTGGCATCCTTTCTGAGGTTGAAAATATACTCAGTGTTGTTTGAATTTGCGCTGTAGCTTGTGGCAACGCCGTTTATGAGCTTGCCGTCGGGCCCTATGCGCATAAGCCCCTCAAAAGTGTTTTTGATAACAAGGAGAGAGTTATTGTCAGTTGCAACCTGAGGGTCAAGATTTTTGGGCTCGGCGGTCAGAGAGTAGCTGAAAGCATAGTCGGTGCCGTCATTTTTGCTGCAGGCTGAAAGAACGGAGAAAAGGGAAGCGCAGATAATTATACATAAAACGACAGAAATAATACGTCGCACGGTTTTCAAATCAATCACTCCATGAAAAGAAGTCAATACATATATAATCTTAGCGCTTGAGCCCGAAATAGACAAGAGGAAAAGATAAAATTTGCAAAAAGTTAATAGTAACCGCCTCTGCGGTCTGCCGTCCTCAATCCAACGAATAAACCTAAAAATACTATTTGCTTCAAACAAGCAAAAAGCCTGCGGCAAAAGCCGCAGGCTTTCATATTCAGATTACAATATCAGACAAAAACAAATATATATCTGATAGCGGCAAAACCGAGAAGAACGATCTCAGCAGCAGTGATGTCCTTGAATCTGAAGCAGATGAGCTTTACGATAAGATGCATCAGCAGACCGAGAGAGAGAGCCTCAACGATGCCGACAAAGGGCATGAGTGCGAGGGTGATGAGAGCGGGAGTAGCCTCGGTGACGTCCTTCATATTGATGTCCTTGATGACGCGGAGCATATACATACCGATGAAGATAAGCAGAGCGGCGGCGACAGCAGGACGGAAAAGCTCAACAACGGGAGCTACGAAGATAGCGGCGAGGAAGAGGACAGCGGTGATAACGGAAGAAAGGCCGCTGCGTCCGCCGACGGAGATACCGGAGGTGGACTCTGTGCAGGCAGAAACGGGGGAAGTACCGATAAAGGAAGCGACCATGGTGGAGATGGAGTCAGCAAGAAGAGCTCTTCTTGTGACATTGATCTCCTTCTTTTCGCCTTCGCCGCCCTCGTTGTTGTCAGCAGTGCGGTTCTCCTCGTTATCGAGAACCTCCATATGCTGACGCAGACCGAGGGTGATACCTGCGCTCTGGAATACCTGAACAAATGTAAAGGAAATTGTTACCATAAGGACGGAGAAGAGAGTCTCAAGGAACTTGCCGCCCTCAAAGAGGGAGACGATACCGCTTGTAAAGCCCTTTGCAAAGGAAAGGCTGAGCCAGCTGCCGAAGCCTTCGCCGACGCTTGCAATATCAAAGGAAAAACCGTTCCACTCAACGAGACCGAGGGGAATACCTGCGCCATAGTAGAGACCGCCTGTCAGAAGCAGACCGAGAACCAGTGCGGCAGGCATTCTCATGCGCTTCATGAGAGTGATGAGAGCAACACCCACAAGAGCAACACCTGCGGAGAAGAGAACGGAATAGTCGCCCTTAACGAAGAGACCCTTGATGTCGATAAAGGAAATGGTAGTGCCGGAGGCGGTGATGATGCCTGCCTGCTGGAGACCCAGCATCACGACATACAGACCGAGACCTGCACAGATCGCAACGCGCATATTCTTGGGCACGGCGCTTTCGATTGCACGGCGCAGACCGAGAAGGGTTGCGACAAGGAAAATAAGAGCGGCAAAGAAGGTGATAGCCAGCGCCTGAGAGTAGCTGTAGCCCATCTTCTCAAGAAGGGTGCAGGCAAAGAAGGCGTTGAGACCCATGCCGGGAGCGGAAGCTACAGGCAGATTTGCAAGAAGACCCATAAGAAGGGTTCCGCAGAAGGCCGCCAGACAGGTAGCTATGTAGAGGGATGCTTTAAGAGCGCCGTTGCCGGGATCGATGGCGCCTGTGAGCATGGAGGGGGTGGCGACGAGAATGTACGCCATGGTGATGAAGGTGGTGATACCCGCAAATATTTCGGTGCGGATACGGATGTTGTTTTCTTTCAGCTTAAACAAGATAACAGCCTCCCTTTTAGTGTTTTAAATGGATAATACTTGTATTCATTATATGTGTCGAAGGAGGCAGAATCAAGTAAAAAACAAAATAAATGTCAAAAAAATAATGCAGGTGAAAACTAAAAACGTTTCACCTGCATTAGGAAGATTTATCCGACCATGGAATTTCTTATACTGGTAATAATTGCCTTTTCCCTGCGTGATACCTGCACCTGTGTCATGCCGAGAACAGCGGCAGTATCACTTTGGGTTTTCCCTTTGTAGTATCTTAAATAAATAAGCTTTTTGTCCCTGCCGTCAAGGTTTGCAAGAAGCTGTCGAACAGATAATAAGTCAACAAGGCTTGAGTCAAAGCTTTCTTCTCTTATGTCGAGAGTCTCGGACTCCTCCGACTCTGTGTAGGCTGTGAGGGAGAGTGGGGCACGGATCGCAGAAACAGCCTCAGTGACGGTTTCCGTGTCAACGCCCAGAAGCTCGGAAAGCTCGGATATCCTCGGCTCTCTGCCGTGGAGTGCCTCAAATTCCCCTGCCATGCGGGAAGCCTTTATCCCCAGCTCCTTTAATGAACGGGAGACCTTCACAGCGCCCCCGTCTCTGAAAAGCCGCTTTATCTCGCCCAGAATGACAGGCACGGCGTAAGTTGAAAACCTGACCTGACGGGTCTCATCAAAAGCATTAGCCGCCTTGATAAGCCCGAGACAGCCTGCCTGATATAGGTCGTCATATTCGATGCCCCTGCCGATATAACGCCGTGCGCAGGCGTGAACGAGTCCTAAATTCTCGGTTACGAGCGCATCGGAATTACCGTTCATCTGCCTGCCGCCCCGAAATTATCTTTTCCATTGTAACGGTAGTGCCCTTGTCTTCTCTGGAAGAGACACGAAGCCTGTCCATAAAGCTTTCCATGACCGTAAAACCGAGACCTGCCCTGTCCTCGCCCCCTGTGGAGTAAAGGGGCTCCATTGCCTTTTTGATGTCGGGAATACCACAGCCTGTGTCGCGGATCTTTATGGTAAGACGACCGTTTTCAAAAATCTTGGCGTGTATGTAGATAAGCCCCACGGTGTTTTTGTAACCGTGGACGATGCAGTTCGTCACTGCTTCGGAAATAGCAGTCTTGATGTCGGCGATGTCATCGATGGTAGGGTCGAGCTGAGAGGCAAAGGACGCAACGGTCACTCGGGCAAAGCTCTCGTTCGCAGAGGTGCTGGGAATGACCAGCCGCATTTCGTTAATTGGCTTTTTCAAGTTTTTCACCTCCTACGTTGATGCCGAGTCTCGATAACCCTGCAAGGGACAGCATTCTGCCTATATAGCCTCCTGCGTGACGGACACTGAGCACACCGCCGTTTTCACGCACTATCCTGTATCTGCCCATAATAAGCCCTATGCCCGAGCTGTCCATAAAGGTTACCGAAGAAAAGTCTAACACAACCTCATGGGGCTTTTTCAGTGCAATGGTTTTATCGACATACTCCCGTATCTCAGCGGCATTGTGGTGGTCTATCTCACCGCAGAGCCTGACGGTAATGCGCGAATCCTCTTTGATTATCTCAGGTTTCATTACCTCACCTCATAAAAAAGCATCTGCGGTGATAATACACCACAGATGCAGTAAAATTTCGGGAAGTATGTCGCAGAGAAAATTTTTCCCATTTTAATATGTAGGGGCGACTATCGGTCGTCCTTTTTGAGAATTTTCCTTGCCTCATCCGAAAGATACAGCGATCAGACAGAAGACTTTATCAATGAATACAGTATATCTCAAATTTCGGCTTCCCCTTGAGG
>JAZSJQ010000028.1:0-7235 GCA_045534445.1 Acutalibacteraceae bacterium | reverse complement strand
AGGTTTTGGTTATGGGTACCTTTTTTGAATATTGATTCTCTGTCTGATAGATGGGAACGATTATATCAGGGTACTTTTTCTCATACTCACGGAGTATCTCGGTGGAGCCGTCCGTAGAAGCATCATCGTGTACTATTATTTCAAAAGGAAAATCGGTTTTCTGCATCAGCATACTGTCAAGTGCCTGTGCAATATATTCCTTCATATTGTACAGCAGACAGATTATACTTACCTTAGGCTTATCCATTCAATAATCACCCTTTGTTTTC
This sequence comes from Acutalibacteraceae bacterium, assembly GCA_045534445.1. GTDB lineage: Bacteria > Bacillota > Clostridia > Oscillospirales > Acutalibacteraceae > JAISGQ01. Next base: position 6,966 of record JAZSJQ010000028.1, on the reverse strand, counting down.
AGATGCAATCATGATAATATTAATAAATATGATTGTCAAGATTATGTTTTCAGATGCAATCATGATAATATTAATAAATATGATTGTCAAGATTACGCCCTGACAACTCCTATACAAATCTTAACCGATTTGTCATTGACATGAATTATGTATTGGTGTAATATATTCATACAAAACAACAATTACTTATTGATAATCAATAAATAATTATCGCTTTAAAACACATACAAACTTCATGAAGTCTTTTTAAAGGGGATGAAATGTCATGGCCAGGAAATCCAGGGCCCAGAACACCCTGCTGAACACCACTGCCGGCATGATATCAAAGATATTCAATATCGTAACCGGCTTTATCATGCGCTCAATATTCATATCCACCCTCGGCGCAGAGTACGCAGGAATATCGAGCCTTTTCACCGATCTGCTGACCCTGCTTTCATTTGCAGAGCTGGGCATATCGTCGGCAATAGCATTCTCTCTTTACAAGCCTGTTGCAGAGGGCGACAACAAGAAGATCTCCGCTCTGATGCAGTTCTACAAGAGAGCGTATCAGATAGTCGCGGCAGCAGTACTCGCAATGGGACTTGCCATGCTTCCGTTCATGGATGTGCTTGTTCCTCCCGAAAAGATCAACCCAGCAATAAGAGACGACGTAAAGAAGTATATAATAATCATATTTGTCCTGTACGTCATCAACTCCGCAGTTTCCTATCTGCAGATATATAAATCAACTCTCCTCACCGCTCATCAGGAGCACCGCAAGGTAACAAATATCCAGATGATAATGGCCGTTGTGAGGGTCATCGTCGAAGCAGGCATACTCCTTATCCTCGACCTTTTCATCAAGGAAAACCGCACAATAATTTTCATTGTCTATCTGGTTGCCGGAATCATCATAACCAGAACCACAAACGTAATCATATCCCTGTATGTTGACAGGCGTTACCCCGAGGTTGACTACAAGACAAAGGAAACTCTTTCAAAAGGCGAAAAGAAGAAGCTTTACAAGGATGTCGGCGCACTTATGATATACAAGGTGTGCAGTCAGATAAACAACAGCCTTGACAGCATCGTAATATCCGCATTTTTCGGTCCTCTGTGGGTCGGATATATTTCAAACTACCGCCTTATCTCCGCAAAGGTAAGACTGGTCATACTTCAGATGTTCACCTCGGCAACACCCAGCATGGGCAACCTCGCCGCAGAAAAGGACAGCGAGCATCAGTACAGCGCATTCAAGGCACTTCAGTTCATGGCATTCTGGATATGCTGCTTCTGCTCAACCTCCTTTGTTGTTCTTATGAACCCCTTTATCCGCCTATGGCTGAAAAACGATGAATTTGTTCTCGGTATGTGGATCCCCATCGTCATGACCATGATATTCTACTCAAACACCATCATGAACCCTGTTGCAACCCTGAGAAACGCAAACGGTCTGTTCATACAGGGCAAATACCGCCCTGTATTCATGTGCATACTTAATATTGCAGCATCTGTGCTGCTGGCTGTTTTCCTCGGAAAAGGCGGCGCAAACCCCGAGGCAGGCGTTATCGGCATCAAGCTTGCAACCGTAGTGGCACATTGCGCGACCATGCAGTGGTTTGACCCCATGATCGTTTACAAGCACGTATTCAAAAAGCCTCTCCGTCTGTATTTCAAGACCTTCTTCATCTATCTCGGCATAACCGTTGCCAGCACTGCCCTCACCTACGGCTTCGGCATCCTTCTTTTCGGAGACTGCGAATCCTCCTCTGAGACCGCATTCCGCGGCATATTCGCAAACTCTCCCGAAATCGTATCCTTCCTCGTAAAATGCGCTCTGTGCGTGATAATCCCCAACGCAATTGTCATTCTCCTTTTCAGAAACACCGAAGAATACAAGCGATTCATGGGCATTTTCATGGGCTTCTGGAAAAAGTTCAAGGGTAAGATATCCAAAAAGGCACTTCCCTCCGGTCAATAAAAACAAAGGAGTTGAATCATAATGGAGTTCAACAATAACGGCGTATCTGTAATCTGTCTCGTGTACAACATGGAGAAATATCTGCGTAATGCCTTTGACAGCTTTGTTATGCAGAAGGTAAATTTCCCTCTGGAAGTAATCGTGCACGATGACGCCTCAACCGACGGCTCTGCGGACATCATCCGCGAATATGCATCAAAATATCCTGATCTGTTTGTCCCCGTGCTTCAGACGGAAAATCAGTACAGCCGCAATATTCCCATAACACCGAACTTCATTTTCCCCCGTGTAAGGGGAAAATACATAGCCATGTGCGAGGGCGACGATTACTGGACAGATCCCCTCAAACTGCAGAAGCAGTATGATTTCCTCGAATCCCATCCCGATTATTCCTTCTGCGCCCATGCTGCGAGAAGAATAGATATAAGCGGTCGCACGCCCGACAAGATAATCGGCCCGATGACGGAATCGGGAACTGTCGAAACCGCCGACATAATTTACAGAAACGCACAGGGGATGTACGTTACCGCAAATTCAATGATGTATCCCTTCGAGTATGCAAGAACCAAGCCTGAGGACATGAAGGTGCCGAAGGTCGGAGACAAGCCCATGGTAACATGGCTTGCAACCAAGGGTCCCATGTACTTCTTCGGAGAAGAAATGTCTGTTTACAGATATAACCATCCCACCTCATGGACCTCCAGAAATCATTTTGCAGGCGATTCAAAAAAGATAGCACTTTTCAAGAGCTATCTTCCCATATACCCTGCCGCACTGCGGTATATGGACGGTGAAAACCGTGATTGCATTGAGAAGTCAATATTGCTTATACTCCGCCGACTCATGGCAATGGGTGTGAAGTTCAGTGATATAAAGAGCGGCGAAATGAAGGAATATTATGATATGCTCAGCAGCACACGACAGAAGGAGCTCATGCGATATCGTTGGAAGGCACCTCTACGTCATTTCCGCATGAAGCTCGCCGCCCTCAAGCAGCAGCTCAGAGCAATAAAGCACAGAAAATCCAGCGCTGACAGATAACAAAAAAATGACATGGCGTACGCCATGTCATTTTTTTATTACTGCATTTCCTCAGGGAAAACAACAGCGAAAGGGAACCCTTCCTGCTGCGGTATATCGCGCAGTGCCTGTCGGTAGACCGCCCACTTTCCCTGAGTCTCCTCATCAAGAGGGGCATCTACGGTCTGCGTCCAGTCGCATTTTGAAAGAAGCCCATCACGCCTTGCGCGTAACTCTGCGGCAAGGACTTCGCGGACAAGCTCCGTATCCTCTGTCAGTACCCCATTGATAATGAAGTAAAAACTCTGACGGGAAAAATCAAAACCATCGGGAAAATCGAACTGCTCAAGACCTGCCGCACCCGGCTTTACCGTCAGGCAGATTCGGTTTTCATTATCAAGTTTATATGACTTAAGCATTTGCAGCCTCCTTGAAGGGAATTCCGTAAATTGCGGTTATGCCTGTGGATACATCGACATTGGTTGAGCTTCCCTTGAAATATTTGTGCTCCTTGTAGGTGTAGGTGTTTGAATTTGCGGCATCGTTCTGAGCCCAGAAGGCTCGGCACAAAACAGCCGACTGCGTGGTGCTCCATGTAACACAGCCGCCGTAAAGATCTCTCTGAGACCTGAACACTATGTAAGGATATGCTCCTGCACTGATCATGTACAGCACAGAAAAATCGGTAATATTTCCAAGTCCGGTACAGCCGGGCACACCGGGGTCTGCCTCAACCGTTATTTCTCCGCCGGTCCAAGTGCCCTCCCAGAGCTTTATCGCTCCCACAGGGACACCGTCAGAGCCAAGCGGAATATCGATATTCACAGGCTGTGAGCCATCGTAAGAGCCCATGACAGCACCTGTAAAGGTAAGGGGATTGGGACAGGGAAGAGTGTTGGGGATCCGGATTGATCGCACAAGATCTCCATACTTATCAAGAGTGGCTTCTTCGTGGACAGGAACCCCGTATTCCTCTATTGCATCTGCAAGGTCTGCCTTTGCGCCGCTAAGACGGCTGATTTCGCTTTCTATACTCATAAAAACCCCCTCCTTAGATAGCCGCAAGGGCGGTCTCGATGTCCTCCGTCAGAGAAACGGTGCCGCCCGAGGTAAAGCCCGAGGGAATTGTATATGATGTGGTCTCCATGCCGTCAATAAAAACTGAAATACTGCCGTTGTTTGCCATAGTACCTGCCACAGTTTCACCTGCGGAGTTTACAAATATCTTGTTTGCAAGTACATCGGGGGCAGAGGCAGTAACAGGAGACGTATCGTTATAATTCTCAGGTATCGGCGCAACAGCCACATAAGACAGACCGTAATAACCGTCATCGGGAGTTACGGTCTGCTGCTGCTTTGCAGGCGTAACGCTCTTGCTCTGAAGACTGTAGCTTCCGCCGCCTGAAATACCGCTTACGGTACCCAGTCCGTTATGATAGCCTCTGGGAATGGTATATGTAGCCCCTTCCTTGATCTGTGCTGAGACCGAACCGCGGTTTTCTATGCCGCTGACAGCCGCCGCCAGCTCATCAAGCTTTGCTGCTGAATCTGAAAGACCAAGCTCCACCATTTTTGTTCGTATGGTGTTTCGGGCTGACTGAAGTCTTATTATTTCATTTGATGTGCTCAAGATTTACCTCCTTAAATGGTTTCGAGAAGTACGTTGATATTACCTATTTCGGTATATACTGCCGCAGAAGTAATAGGGAGCGTGTTATTTTCCTCCGCCCTGTCGGCAGTGTTGACAGACAGGACACCGTCCTTTATTGACAGTGTTTCATCGGTAATAAAAGCAGTTATTGCCGTGCCGTCATTGGGGATTCCTGCCACAGCTTCAAGAGCCGCAATGCGGCAGATAAGCTGGGAATAAATGTCAGGTGTGGGGTCACTGACCGCGGTGTCCTCTGTGACGGCACCTTTTCTGACAGTGTAGCGCACAACATCGGAAGTGCGTACAGTGTCACCCTGAACTCCCATAACCCCGAAGAAAAAGGTGCCTGCATCTGCCAGCACCTCCCATGGCACGAGGCACGAATCCTCTTTCATAACAACATGGAAAACGCTGTCCTCCGAGCGGTAGAAAACAGCAGTCTTCTCAAAGCCCTCCCAATGGTCTGAAAAATCGACCGTCAGCACGGTGTCACCGACACCGCCGCTTGACAGCACAGGAGCGGCGACTATATGAAGGGACTGATCACTGCACACTGCAGATATATTTGTATGATTCATCGTTCTCTCCTTTTACTTGAAATACGCGCCCGGAATGTCTGCGCTCTGCTGCGCGAGAGCGGATACGCAGCAGCCCGAACATCTGAGCACGATGTTATTTTAGAACATATGTTCTTTAAAGTCAATACATCAGCAGAATAATTCACAAAAAATTGATATTTAAGAACAATCAAAGGGATAATACGTTTTTGCAAAAAGAAAAGGAGACTGCTTCGCTTGCGAAGCGTCTCCTTTATCAGGGCTTATTATCTTACAATATCACTCAGCATCAGAGTCGGAAACTGCACCCGAATCTGACACACTGTTCATTTCCGTCCATATTGCCATGGCTTCTGTCCTCGACAGTTCATCATCGGATATTCTGACAAGGCTGAAGACCGCAGGCAGATTCTTTATTGTAAATGCGATAGCGGGAATGTTTTCTCTGTCCACATTCATCTTCTTTACCTGTTCATCTGTGAGACTGTCGTAATCCTGTGCTATCAGCAGACGGCATATCTCTTCATCATAAACACCCATAAGCATGGACAGAGTCAGCTCCTCGCCGAAGTATCTCACAAGCTTCGGCACAGTAAATTTCGGACTGTCATAGATATAGGTCATTGATATGTTTCCATTCTCATCGCGGGTGATATTTATATCCTGTGCAAATACCCCGTCTGTATACTGGCTGATGATCCCGTCATAGCCTTCGGTACCGTCATACTCTTTGAACTCATAGTAGTGTATCTGAGTGCCCGTATCATACTTGTAGAGCATCTGTCCGTCCTCGCAGAAGACCACGGGGAATATCCTCGCATTTGACAGATCGGTGCTGCTTCCCGTCTCGTAGACGAATCGGCGTTCGGCAATATATGTGCCGTGAAGAACATCCCTGTCAGGATTAAAGTCGTGCCTGAGCATCATCAGGCATACAACAACTGCCGCCGCCAGCACTGCCGCCGCAATGCACGAACGTATAATAAGGCTCTGCTTTGCCTTTTTTCTGTCAAGTACCTTCTGTGCCTCAGCCTGTTCCTGAAGTATTCTTGCTCTTTCCGCCTGATCTGTCTTTCTTTTTCCGCCCATCAGACCTGCACCTCGATTACAAATAGTATTATTTCAAATCGGTATAACTTTTCATATTATTTTCCGAGAGGCTGTACCATCATGCAAATGGTCAACATGAGTATTTTAGCACGTTTGCATCCTCAATGTCAATGACAGCACCGCGAAGCACAACAGCGCAAATTTTCTGTACCACTGATCCTCAGGCTCCGAATTCCGAGGCTTATTTCAAAAAACATAAAGCACGCATTCTCACGAAGCGTGCTTTGTTTTTTTGGCGCGCCTGAAGGAATTCGACGCTTCGCTGATCCTTGGGATTCGAATTCCGAGGCTTATTTCAAAAAACATAAAGCACGCATTCTTTCGAAGCGTGCTTTGCTTTTTTTGGCGCGCCTGAAGGAATTCGAATCCCCGACCTTCCGCTTAGGAGGCGGACGCTCTATCCGGCTGAGCTACAGGCGCATATCTGTTTTTCTGTGAACTGTATTATAGCATCATGTTCTGCCTTTGTCAATTTCCTTATGATCCTCTTACACCAAAACAAAAACGGCTTCCGAAGGAAGCCGTTTCAGCCTGTCAAAGAACCCCGATTTTTCGAGATGAAAAATCGGGGGTTTTGGTATACAGAAAAAAATGAAGTGGAAAACTGAGCAGAAAGAGGAATGTTTCCATCCCCATATTGCCAGTTTTTTCAGGTTCATGGCAGC
>JAZSJQ010000043.1:0-56898 GCA_045534445.1 Acutalibacteraceae bacterium | reverse complement strand
TGCTGAGCAATTCCTCTTCTGCCGCATAGGCGAAGCTGGTCCATGCAGAGTAAAGGAGCTTCATGTAAGCCAGATCAACAAGGGTAAGAATGCCTTCACTGTCGGCCTTTCTGGATTCCTCGACAAAATCATCGCAGATGATTTTTGCAAGATCGGGGGTGGGAGTGGAGGAGTTCTGACCGAGAGCGGAGAGCCAGCGGGTGTACTCCCAGCCGTCGGCAGACTCGAAGTCCTCGGAAACAATGAGATAATCGGAGAAGTCGTAAAGTGCGCAGGCGGTCTCAATGCCGCCCATGATGCAGGCGTCAAAGCCGATGAAATCGAAATAGACTCCGGCCTCGGAAAGTGCCTTCTGTATTTCGTCAACGTTCAGAGTGTCAGAGGAGAAATAGCTGGTATCATCGTAGCCGTAGCCGTAGATTATGCCGCCGCCGTGATTCCAGAAAATGAGCATATTTCTGTTTGCAGGGTAGTTTTTGCTGCAGTAGGTCACGAAATCCTTGAGGGTATCGGCATCGCCTACATCAAGGTCACCAAGATCGCTTTCGATTCGGGAAAGCTTGCCGTCAGAGACAAGATATCTCTGGGAGGTGGAGGAGGAAATGCCGTCGACCTGCCATCTCTTTGTGCCGATGGTCTGGATAACGATGTTGACATTATCGGAAGCTGTAGCCGCAAGGATCTCCTTGAGGTCTGCTGTGGCACAGCCGTAGTCACTTTCAAGATTCGAGCCGTTGAGCATTATCATGATAGTGACCTTGTCCTGATTATTGCCGATGATCTTTGTGCCCTTTTCGCGGACAACTGTGTCGGAAAACATGGAGGTCAGAGCTTCGGCGGTCTCATTGGTTTCGACAGTGGTGTCAGTGTCAACCACTGTGTTTTCATTGTAGCTGCTGTCGCCTGTGTAGTCGAAGGCGATGTAATCGTCCTCGCTGTAGCCGCCGTAGCTGTAGTCGTTATCTTCCGTGTCGTTGTAAAAGTCGTCATGGGAGGAAGAATCTCCGTAGAAATCACCGTAATCCTCGAGACTTTCAAAGGTATAGGTCATGATGTCCTCGCAGCCGCCGAGACACAGCACGGAAAAAAGAAGAGCCGCGGCGAGAAGTATGGAAAGAATGCGCTTTGAAACAAGGTTTTTCATTATCGGTATCACCCCGTTTTTCAGATTTTGAAATATTATGCTGAGTATATTTTACAATAATTTCCTGAAAAATACAACTACAATTATGTGACGTTTTGTTTACAGAATGAGGTGCATTTTCTGCACAATCTGCGCATTACGCAGATTTCTCTCTGCATTTTCTCCAATTTAATTGCGCAAACCAAACATTTTTCCTTGACAAATGTACATAATTTGAGCTATCATATATTGTGGAGTGAATTATAAATGGGTATTTGCCGCGTGTTTCGTCAGCGCAGCAGGTTTCCGCATAAAATATAGCTCCGCCACAGGACGTAACGCACCCTCTGGCAATGATTTTTTATGAAAATTCCTATATTAAAAGAATTCTGAAGATTAAGGAGGAAAACGCACCCTTGGAATGGTATTGGATACTGCTGATATGCCTTGCAGCGGCTGCAATAGCCGGTGTTGCCGGGTTTTATCTTGGTATAGAACAGAGAAAAAAGACTGCTGAGCGCATTAAGGGTTCAGCGGAGGAAGAAGCAAGAAGAATCGTGAATGAGGCTTATAAAGCAGCCGAAGCACGCAAGAAGGAAGCTATCCTCGAGGGCAAGGACGAGATTCACCGTCTCCGCAACGAGAGTGACAAAGAGCTTTCCGAAAGACGAAAAGAGGTTCAGCGCCAGGAGCGTCGAATCACCCAGAAGGAAGAATCTCTTGACAAGAAGCTTGAAAACTACGAGAAGAAAGAGCAGGCTCTTGCAGAGAAGATTGCACAGGTCGAAGCAAAGCTTCAGGAAGCTGAAGATTTCAAAAGACTCCAGAAGGAATACGCAGAGCGTATTTCCGGATTTACCGAGGAGCAGGCAAAGGCTCACCTGCTCAGCGTACTCGACAGCGAGCTGACCCACGAGAAGGCTGTGAAGATTCAGGACTTTGAGCAGAGAACGAAGGATGAATGCGATGCAAAGGCAAGAGAGATCATTTCTCAGGCTATCCAGCGCTGTGCAGCCGATCATGTTGTAGAGGCTACCGTTTCCGTAGTCGCACTGCCCAATGACGAAATGAAGGGCAGAATAATCGGTCGTGAGGGACGAAATATCCGTGCGATAGAGACTCTCACAGGCGTCGATCTCATCATCGACGATACACCCGAAGCAATCACACTTTCCTGCTATGATCCCGTAAGACGCGAGATCGCACGTCAGGCACTGGAAAGACTTATCAACGACGGACGTATTCACCCGTCCAGAATCGAAGAGACCATCGAAAAGGCACGCAGAGATGTCGAAGCTACCATGAAGGCAGAGGGCGAGCGTGCAGTACTTGAGTCCGGCGTAATAGGACTCCACCCCGAGCTTGTCAAGCTGATTGGTCGGCTGCGTTACCGCACCAGTTACGGACAGAACGTGCTCGTACACTCCCTCGAGGTTTCCTACCTCGCAGGTCTTATGGCTTCCGAGCTTGGTCTCAACCCTGCACAGGCACGCAGAGCAGGTCTTCTGCATGATATAGGCAAGGGTCTCGACCACGAGATGGAAGGCACCCACGTAAGCCTCGGTGTCGAGTACGCAAAGAAGTACAAGGAATCCGATGCTATCGTTCACGCTATTCAGGCTCACCATAACGACGTTGAGCCCACAGGAATTCTCGATATACTGGTTCAGGCTGCTGACGCAATCTCCGCAGCACGTCCCGGAGCACGCCGCGAGAATCTTGAAAACTACATACGCAGACTCCAGAAGCTTGAGGAGATCGCCAACAGCTTCGAGGGCGTTGAGCGCAGCTTTGCTATTCAGGCAGGCCGCGAGGTCCGCGTAATGGTAAAGCCCGAGGTCATCAAGGACGAAAACATGGCACTGGTTGCCCGTGAGATCTGTCAGAAGATCGAAAACGAGCTTGATTATCCGGGACAGATCAAGGTCAATATCATAAGAGAGAGCAGATCGATAGATTATGCAAAGTAATTGCATAATCGCCTTCGCGAAGTAATGAGCGTAGTCGCTTTCTCGAAATAATATAGAGCCAAACAGTAAATCACACCGCAAGGGCAATTCACCAATGCCCTTGCGGTGTTTCTGCATTACGGGTGATTACCGTCCGTCGTAGGGGAGGGCCTCTGCGCCCTCCCGTATTGAATCGGCCCCTGCAATGATGTTATGCCTCCGTATTTTTCTGCGCTTAATTTTTCATTTATGGTTTCGTAGAGTGATTTTTTCAGAATAGCCAATATCTGTTCCTCACTGAATCCCATTTCATAGAGCCTTTTTATGACATATATCCCCAGTTCACGTTCACTTGGCTTCTTCAGTTCTTTTTCCATATGATCACCCCGCTGTTTATTTTGCATTGACATTCAGTGAGTGTCAATGCCTCGCTGATTATAGCATATAATACCCATAATGACAAGCACTGAGTGTCAATACGGGGTGATACTGTGTTTACAAACAAAGCCAAAAACGGAAGAAATAATTTCTGCGGACTGAATATCGCAGTATACCGAAAGGAAATGGGAATATCTCAGCGTGAGCTGGCAGACAGGCTTCAGCTTCAGGGGCTGGATGTTGATAAGAATGCAGTCCAGAGAATCGAATGCGGCAAAAGATTTGTGACCGATATTGAGCTGATAGCACTCTCAGAGGTGTTGGGCAGAAGCTATGAAGAACTGCTGAAAGTTGATGAATAATAAAAAGGGCTGTGCGATGCACAGCCCTTTAGTCTGTCAAAGAAGCGATTTGTCAAATAAAGCAATGAGTTATAAAGGTTTTACAAAAGCCTTCCCCTTGAGGGGAAGGTGTCACGCAGTGACGGATGAGGTGGTAAGGCGATAACACAGAGAGAAACTAATTATTTTGTGAAGTAGTTGACACCTCATCACCGCCTGCGGCGGAGCTTCCCCTCAAGGGGAAGCCTTTTTAAAGCTCAACGGTGCTTGTAAGCAGTGTGACACAGCCTCTGGGGCAGGTCTCGACGCAGGCACCGCAGCCCGTACACTTGTCGGGGTCAACGTGAGCAACGAAGTTATCAATGGTGATAGCCTTGGTCTCACAAGCCTTCACGCACTTCATACAGCCGATACAGCCGACCTTGCAGACCTTGTTTGTAAGGTTTCCCTTGTCGCAGTTTCGGCATCTTACAACAGCAATGGGCTTGAGAGGCTCGAAGGTGATAAGTCCCTTGGGACAGGCCTTGACGCACTTTGAACAGCCCTTGCAGAGGGTGGGGTCGATATGAGCAACGCCATTGCAAATTGTGATTGCGCCGTAGTCGCAGGCGGCGACACAGTCGCCTATGCCCATACAGCCGTAGAGACAGCTTCCAACGCCGCCGAACATCTGATTTGCGGCTGCACAGGAGTCAGCACCAAGATACTCCATTTTGTTTGAGGTGTTGTCAAAAGTGCCTATGCAGTGAACAAGAGCGGTCTTACGCTGAACCTCGCCTGCCTCCTGACCCAGGAGAGCGGCAATTTCTTTAAGCGCCTTGGTACCTCCGGGAGAGCAGAGACCGTTTTCAGCCTCACCCTTGGCAAGTGCGGCGGCGTAGCCTGAACAGCCTGAATAGCCGCAGGCACCGCAGTTTGCACCGGGGAGCTTTTCGAGAATTTCCTCAGCCTTCTCGTCCTTGGGAACAGCCATGAGAACGGAGGCAACGGAAAGACCTACACCTGCAACGATGCCGATACCTGTAACAAGCAATACGGCAAGTAATATTCCATTCATATATTACAAACCTCCATTAAGCGAGACCGAGACCCTCGACGATTCCCGAGAAGCCTGTGAAGCTGAGGGAAACGATCGAAGCGGCAACGAGAGTAATGGGCAGACCCTTGAGGGACTCGGGAATATCAGCGGATTCCAGCTTGCTGCGGACTCCTGCAAAGAGCACCATTGCAACGAGGAAGCCGACACCTGCACCGATGGCGTTGACCAGAGCGGCGATATAACCCTCTCCGAAGGAGTAAGCCATGCCGGACTCAGCACCGAACTTGCCGACTACGAGGGTAGCAACACCGAGGACGGCGCAGTTTGTAGTGATAAGGGGCAGGTAAACGCCCAGAGACTGGTAAAGCGAGGGGATATACTTCTTGAGGAAGACCTCAAAGAGCTGAACCAGAGCGGCGATTATCAGGATAAAGACAATAGTCTGAAGATAATCGAGACCGTTGGGAGCAAGGATAAGTTCATTGATGGGGTAGGTAACGGCGGTTGCAACAGCCATAACAAATATAACAGCCGCGCTCATACCTACGGCAGTATTGAGCTTTTTGGAAACGCCTAAGAACGGGCAGATTCCGAGGAACTTGGAAAGAACGAAGTTCTCAGTAAGGATAGAGGCGATAAAAACGCCTAAAATAAGCTTGAAGGTCATTTGGAGCAGCCTCCTTCCGCTCTCTTGGAGCAGGACATAGCGGCAGGACAGGAGCCGCAGGGGTCATTTACAACGGTAAGTCCCTTCTTGCGGCTGATCTTATTGGCAAGAGCAATAAGCATACCGAAAACGAAGAAGCCGCCTGCAGGGAGAATGAAAATGAGAATGGGGCTTTCGCTGAGAATGGGAATGGAGAGACCCAGGAAGGAGCCGCTTCCCAGAACCTCACGGATAGCACCCATGCAGAACAGGGCAGCGGTGAAGCCGATACCCATGGTCAGACCGTCGATGATGGAGGGCAGGACCTTGTTCTTTGAAGCAAACATCTCAGCTCTGCCGAGAATGATGCAGTTAACAACTATAAGAGGAAGGAAAAGTCCGAGGGACTTGTCGAGAGAAGGAACGAATGCCTTTACAAGCATCTGTACAACGGAAACGAAGCCTGCGATAACGGTGATGAAGGCAGGAATACGAACCTTGTCGGGAATTACCTTTCTCAGCATGGAGATAACTGCGTTGGAGCAGATAAGAACTATCGTAGCCGCGACGCCCATGCCCAGCGCGTTTTCAACCGAGGTGGTAACAGCGAGGGTGGGGCAGGTGCCGAGTACCAGTCTCAGAACGGGGTTTTCGGTGAGAACGCCGTTCTTGAGAGCAGCAAGGAAGCCTTTCTTTTCTTCCTCAGGCTCCTCGATCACCTCGGGAGCGAGCTTGGGACGCTCGGGAGGAGGGAGAGTAGGCTTTGCGGCAGGCTTCGGAGCAGGGGCAGCCTTGGGTGCTTCTGCCTTCTTGGGCTCTGCGGCAGGTACGGGAGGAAGGTTTTCCTCAACAATTCTTCTGGTTTTGACTTCTGCCTTTGTCTCGGCAGCAGGAGCCTTCACGGGCTCAGCCTTCGGGATTTCTTCCTTTACAGGCTCTGCGGCAATTACCTGAGGCTCCTCAGGAGTATTGTTTGCGCCTATTGAAACGGATCTTCTGCTCATTGTGCCAGCCTCCCTTCTATAGCGGATACCTCAGAAAGCGCCTTGTTTATGGCAGAGGTAACTGCACGGCTTGTTATGGTTGCAGCGGTTATGGAGTCAACCTCACCGCCGTCTTTTTCTACTGCAAGAGTGCCGCTCATGCCCTCGAACTGAGCCAGCCATTCGGGCTTTTCACAGTTTGCACCGAAGCCGGGAGTTTCACTCTGAGAGACTATCTTGACACCTGTAACGTTAAGGCTGAGATCGATGCCGACCATTATCTGGACGTCGCCGCCGTAGCCTCTTGAAGCGGAGGTGGCAACATAGCCGATGTGGTATTTTGTGCCTTCGGCAATATCGGTATTGCTCAGAGCGATATCAGTTGCAGTGATATCGGTTGCGGTAATGTCACTTCCCGAAAGGTCAGAGCCTGAAATATCGCTTGCGATAATATCGCTTGCGGAAAGATCGCTTTCCGAAACAGCGTTTTCGGGAGCAAGACCGCCCCATACTCTGTAAAGATCAGAGGCGGAAGCATCTGTTAAGGAGACGTCGCCTGCGGGATTCTGAGAGACCAGAACCGCATATACGGCAACGCCGTTATTTTCGCCTATAAACACATATTCATCGCCTGCAAGAGCTGTCTGACGAGCCTCGATCTCTGACTGCTCAATATTCTGAGCTATCTTATCCGCGGTAAGGAGATTCGTGAAAGCCAAAGCGGCGGCAACAATAAGACAGATGGCAAAAAGGATAATTGTTGGCATACCAACTTCCTTGAAGGTCATTTTTTTCATGCGGCAGCCTCCTTCTCCTCGCCGAAGGGCTTGGGTGTAGTAAGCTTTTCAATATGGGGAACGAGAATATTCATAAGGAGAATTGCAAAGGAAACACCCTCGGGCATGGAAGCCAGCAGACGGATAGCCATGGTCAGCACACCGCAGCCGATGGCAAATATGATCTTGCCGTTATGGGTGATGGGGGAGGTGGTGTAGTCGGTAGCCATGAAGATAGCGCCCAGCATCAGACCGCCGGAGAGCAGATGAGAAAGCATGAAAAGGGTGCTGTCCTCAAGGTTGTAGCCCTTGCCGAAGCCCACGAGGAAAGAGATGACGGCAACTGTGCCGATGAAGAGAAGGGGAATGGTGGGCTTGATGACTCCGCGGAGAATGAGGAAAAGTCCGCCGAGAATGAGAGCGGCAGCACAGGTCTCGCCGAGGCAGCCTGCGGTATTGCCGAAAAGCAGTGACATGATGTCAGGTGCAGTACCCTCCTTGATTGCCGCAAGAGGAGTTGCGGAAGATACCGCGTCAACGTCCTTCTGCAGATAGAAGAAAGGAGTGGGATAAGTATTCATTGCCTTACCGAAGCTGAGCATAAGTACTATTCGAGCGGTTGCGGCAGGGTTTGCAAAGTTCATGCCGATGCCGCCGAACATCTGCTTTACAACAACTATTGCAACGATGGAGCCGAAAGCGGCATAAAGAGGATTGATGGTTGCAGGGAGACAGAATGCAAGGATCATACCTGTTACAACTGCGGACCAGTCGCCGATGGTCTGTCTGCGCTTCATGACCTTGCGGCAGACGAACTCAGACAGCACTGCGGTGATGATGCACACGGCAATGGTCAGCGCACTGCGCCAGCCGAAGTAGACGCAGGAGACGATAGCAGCAGGGATAAGAGCAATGACAACGTCCTGCATTATCTCAGGCGTTGTGGAGGGAGATTTGAAATGGGGAGATGGAGTGACAAGCAGCTTGTGAGCGGCATTGATCTCCTCGCTTACGCGGTTGTCGATATTATTGTTCACGTTTCCTGTCCTCCTTCTTTACTTTTTCGCATTATTTCTCAGTATGGTCTTACCCATACGCATATACTGAACAAGGGGACGCTTTGCAGGACATGAGAATGCACAGCAGCCGCACTCCATGCAGGTGTTGACGCTGAGACGCTCAAGCTCTGCACAGT
Organism: Acutalibacteraceae bacterium; assembly: GCA_045534445.1. GTDB lineage: Bacteria > Bacillota > Clostridia > Oscillospirales > Acutalibacteraceae > JAISGQ01. The sequence continues at coordinate 48,468 of JAZSJQ010000043.1, read as the reverse complement.
CAGAGACCTTGACGGCACGTTCGATGCTGGTTGCCTGAAGTCTCATGGGGCAGGCGGCAACGCATCTGCCGCAGCGGATACACTCGGTCTCTGTCTTTTCGTCAACATCTCTTGCCGCGAGAGCAAGCAGGCCGTTTGTCTGCTTGATAATGGGCATATTGGTGTCGTAAAGAGCGTTGCCCATCATGGGACCGCCCAGAAGTATTTTTCTGGGAGCTTCCTTGTAGCCGCCGCAGAACTTCAGAAGGTCACCGATGGGAGTACCGATGGGAGCCTGAACGTTCTTCGGAGTCAGAACGGAAGAGCCGTCAACGGTGACTCTCTTTGAAATAAGAGGAATACCCGTTTTGAGGTAACGTGCAAGGAATGCAACGGAGGTTATGTTCATAACGATGCAGCCGACGTCCAGAGGCAGCTTGCCCTTGGGAACTCTTCTGCCTGTGCAGGCCTGAATAAGCACCTTTTCTGCACCCTGGGGATAGCTTGCGCGGAGCTTGAGAACACGGACGATATCGTCGGGGTCGTCCTCCTCCGCGATTCTTGAAAGGCACTCTATGGCGGTGGGCTTGTTGGACTCAACGCCGATAATTACGCGCTTTACATCGGGATAGAACTTGCGAAGTGCGGTGATGCCGTCAATAACATCACGGGTGTTTTCGAGCATCTCACGCATATCCGCGGTGAGATAAGGCTCGCACTCAGCGCCGTTTATTACAATGGTATCGACCTTCTTGTCACCGATGGAGAGCTTGACACTGACAGGGAAGCCTGCACCGCCGAGACCTACAAGACCCGATGCGCGGACAGCCGCTACAAGCTCCTTCTGGTTTGTGACAACGGGAGGCTTTATGCCTTCCCACATTATCTGCTCCTCGCCTTCTGTGACTATCTCGATAGTTTTGCAGCGAACACCGCTGGGCATGAGAATATCACCGATAGCCTTGACGGTGCCTGCGACGGAGGCGTGGATGGGAGCTGAAACAAATGCAGAGCTTTCTCCGATGGGCTGACCGATGCGTACCTTGTCGCCGACCTTGACGCAGGGCTCGCAGGGTGCGCCGATGTGCATCTGCATGGGGATTATGACCTTTTCGGGAGTAGGCAGCACCTCGGTTTCAAAGAACGAAGTGTTCTTTCTGTGAGGGACATGGACTCCGCCAAAGGTTCTGAAAGGCTTTTTGGGGAAAACGAGCTGTTCTTCGGGGAGAATTTCAGCGTTTGTTTCCTTTCGGATATTTGCCATATGACTCATCCTCTCTGAAAAAGAATGCGCAGAAAAGTAAATGCTTTCCATATATATACCTGCCTGCGCATATATTATGATTTTACTACATAGAAAACTCTCTTTCAAGACCAAGACGGACAATTTGATGCATTATCCAGAATATTTCTACTATAAATTACATCTTTTTACAGTGATTTTTGTTAAGTTTTTAACAAAGAAGAGGTTTTGTCACAGACTCAAAACAATAACCGTAGGGGAGGCGATTCGCCTCCCGTTTCCATACGCGAATATATTTCCCCCATTGTCGTAGGGGCGACTATCAGTCGCCTGTTAAAGAAAGAATGCCGCCGATGCAAAATGCATCGGCGGTGCCTTGAAAATTTATATTTTCATAATTCCCAGCATATCAAGCACCGAGGTCACAAGAATAAGAACGATAAAGACAGGGGCGATAAACTTTATCATAACGGTAAAAAGTCCTCTGCCTTTGAACTTGCCGTCACCTGCGATCTCATCGCAGAGAGCCTTCGGTTTAAGAATATAGCCGATATAGAAGCAGGTGAGCAGTGCGACGATGGGCATAAGAATGCTGTTTGAAGCAAAGTCAAACATATCAAGGAAGGTCATTCCTGCGATGGAAATATCCTTGAGGACACCGAAGCCGAGGGAGGAGGGCAGACCGAGGACAACGCTCAGAATAAAGACAAACAGACAGGTGCCCTTTCTGCCCCAGCCGAATCTGTCGCGGAAGATGGAGACAACTGTTTCCATAAGAGAAATGGAAGATGTAAGTGCGGCAAAAAGAACAAGCAGGAAGAACAGTGCGCCGACAATGGTGCCGCCGATTCCGCTGATGCTGTCAAAGACCTTCGGCAGAGTGACGAACATGAGCCCCGGACCCTTTCCGAGAGCCGACTCATCGCCGCCTGAGAAGGAGAAGACAGAGGGAATTATCATCATTCCCGCAAGGAATGCAATGCCTGTGTCAAAGATCTCTATCTGATGAACCGAGGATTCTATTCTGACCTCTTTTTTCATGTAGGAACCGTAGGTTATCATGATTCCCATGGCAAGGGACATGGAGTAGAAAAGCTGTCCCATGGCAGCCAGTACCGTAGTTGCGGAGAATTTTGAGAAATCGGGCTTGATATAGTAAATAAAGCCCTCCATTGCACCGGGCATGAACAGTGAATAAACCGCAATGCCGAGGGTGAGAACAACAAGCACGGGCATCATCAGCTTGCTTACCTTTTCAACGCCTTTTTCAACGCCGAAAAGCACCACCAGAGCGGTCAGACCGATAAACAGCAGAAACCAGCCGATAGGCTCAAAGGGCTGAGCGATGAATGAATCAAAATATCCGTCCTGAGCCGCTTTGTGAACACCGCCCGAAGCGAAGGTGAAAAGGTATTTTGCGACCCAGCCGCCGATAACAGAATAATAGGGAAGTATCATTACAGGCACGGCAGAAGCCAGAAGACCTATGAATTTATACTTGCCGCTTATTTCGGAAAAGGCACCGATGGCGCTTTTTCCCGTCCTGCGTCCGAGGGCTATCTCAGCGCACATCAGTGAAAAACCGAAGGTGACTGCCAGTATGATATAAACAAGCAGGAATATACCGCCGCCGTATTTTGCGGCGAGGTACGGGAATCGCCAGATATTTCCGAGCCCCACGGCAGAGCCTGCGGCGGCAAGCACAAAGCCTATCTTTCCTGTAAAACTGCTTCTTTTCTTTTCCATATATATAACCCCTTTGCAGAGCCTGCGTATAACGCGCGTAAATTGCTTCATAGTATATCATATCAGATTCTGTTTAAAAAGACTGTTTTTACTATTATTTTAAAGAAAAGAGTATATATCCGCAAAAAAGGAAGAAGAAAACCGCCGATGCGTCTGCATCGGCGGTGATTTTATGCTTTGCTGACAACTTCGATTTCAAAAAGCTTGTCGGCAATTCTTGTATTTGATTCGCTTATAAGCACAGCCACAGCCTCAAGGGGCAGGAGCATAAGGGAAAAATTGCGGAAAAATCGCTTTGCGGGGTCAGCAGGGTGATCGGTTCCTGCATCGACAACATAAAGCCCGAATATGACCTTGCCCAAGCTGCGCCCGAATGCGTCCTTGAAGAAGAACAGGGACAGATAGACAAAAGATGCGTCCTTAAAAAACGCGCCGATGCTGTCACTGCCGAACTTTCCGCCTATGAGAAGAGGCAGTGAATAAAGGGCAAACGCGAACAAAAGGGAGAATACCGCATCAGTGAGCAATGCCGCAAGTCTGCGCAGGCATATGTTGTTGCCGGTGGTGCCGAGGTGCTTATAAGTCTTCATGTTTTTACCGTCCTTTTAAACTGCTTCTATTTTGAAAAAGTCTCGATTTCGCCGTTCTCGTTCTCAAGATACAGCTTTTTTCCGTCTATGTAATAATTCATGGTCATCTGGTATTTGTCCCCTTGAGGGTCAGACAGATTCATGATTATCACGCCGTTTTCGGCGGTGTAATTCCCCGACAGCACAAAGCCGCCTGCGGAAAGTGTGACTGCGCCTGAGCTTTTGAAGGTGACGGTGGTTCCTGCCGTGCCTGTTATGCTGGTCCATGTGCCTATAAGCTCATTGCCGCAGGCGGTAAGAGTAAACAGGCAGACAGCTATAAGCAGTACGGAAACCGCAGTGTGCAGAATTTTTTTCAAAATATCAGCTCCTGTGAGAGTTTGGTAATTAACAGATATGCGGGCATGAAGAAGTTTATGCTGTTTCAGCACAGAGACTTCTTCATCTGTATTGCGATCCAGCCGTTGGGTCGTTCCACACGGTCTGTTTCGGAAAAACCGCATTTAAGATAGCATTTATGCGCGCCGATGTTAAAATCGAACACGAACAGAGAAACTTCAAGAATGCCGAGTGTTTCCCTGCAATAGCTGAGGAAAGCCTCAAGAACCTTTGTGCCGATTCCTTTTCCCGTGAGCTCGGGGTTAAGGACGAATCTTCCGATAAGTGCCGAGTGAGTATGCTCATCATGGCTGATAAGCTCTATGGTCCCGACCGTTTCGCCTTCGATGCGAAGGGAAAATATCTCAGCGCCCTCGTAAAGTCTGCCGATTATCTGCGCGTCGGTCAGGGGATAGCTGTAGCCTATACCTGCCCACTGCCTGAGGAAATCTTCATCTTTGTCTCTGCACCAGCCTGCGATATTGACGGCATCATCAGTTCTCAGCTTTTCTATTGCTGTCGTGCCGTGCATATTCAGTCCTCCTCATCGTCCTCATCTTCCATCTCGAAAATCTGAGTCATAAGGTTCTCGCGGTGCTTGAAAAGGGAGTAGAATTCCTTGTCGAACTCGCTTTCAGCGGTTCTGCCCGTCAGCAGAAGCTGCTTCTGCTCATCGGAAAGGGAGTCCATATCCACAAGGTCAGAAAGGCGCATTTCGTCTGTTCCGAATTCGAAGAGCTCGTCCAGCTCATCATCGTCGTCGAAGGATACTGTATAGCCCATAATGGTTCTCCTTTATCAGTCCTGCGGCTTGTCTACTTCGATAACCTCAACAAGGCAGTTGTAGTAAACATATCTCTTGCCGTCAAGGTCAAAAAGCACCTTGCCGCCGGATTCGGTTTCTTCAATATCGACCTTGCCCTCGTAGTGAGCGATAAGCTCGCCTGTGTGGGTGTAGATGTTTATCTCGCGGTAAAGACCGCCGCCGAAATCACTTTCAAGGGTCTTGCAGGAACGTGCGCAGGACTCGGTGCAGCCTGCAAACAGCATGGCAGCAAGTATTACTGCACAACAAAGGATAATTGCAATTCTTTTTTTCATTATTCTTCGCCTCCGAAAAGTTTTGCCATTGAGCCGAGATCGTCAAGATCGCCTGTCATGGCTTCAAGTTTTAAAAGTGAATCCTCGATGCCGAGGCTGTAAAGCTCTTCAAGGATACCTGAATCAAGATCGACCTCGGTTTCAGAACCGTCAGACATTTTACGGAGCTTTACAATACCGTTTTCAAGCTCGGTGTCGCCGAGGATAACAACATATTTTGCGCCGATCTTGTCAGCGTACTTCATCTGTGCCTTGAGGGAACGGGCGGAAAGGTCGGTCTCAACAGAGAAGCCCTCTGCGCGGATTGCGGAAGCCAGAGAAGCGGCTCGCAGGACTGCCTTTTCGCCGAGAGCGGCGATATAGAGCATGGTCTTTTCTTCCTCGGGGAAGGGAGTGTTCTGAGCCTCCATAATGAGCATGATGCGCTCAAGACCCATTGCAAAGCCGATGGAAGGAAGCTTGGGACCGCCTACAGCCTCGGAAAGTCCGTCGTAGCGTCCTCCGCCGCAGCAGGTGGACTGGGAGCCAAGGCTGTCGGAAACGAACTCAAATACGGTACGGGTGTAGTAATCAAGACCGCGGACGATTCTGGGGTTGATGGTAAATTCAATGCCCATTTCGCTCAGAAGCTCCTGAACGGACTTGAAGTGATTTTCGCACTCCTCACAGAGGTAATCGGTGATAAAGGGAGCGTTTTCGGCAATGCCCTTGCACACAGGACTCTTGCAGTCGAGGATTCTCATGGGATTCTTCTCAAGTCTGCCGCGGCAGGTCTCGCAGAGATCGTCGATCTTCTCGTTGAAATATGCCTTCAGTGCCTCGTGGTAGTTCTTGCGGCACTCGGGACAGCCGATGGAGTTTAATTCAAGGCTTACATTCTCGATGCCGAGAGCGTTAAGTACATCGTTTGCCATGGAGATCATATCGGCATCGGCGGCAGGGGAGGCAGTGCCCAGAAGCTCTGCACCGAACTGGAAGAATTCGCGGTATCTGCCTGCCTGAGGACGCTCAGCGCGGTAACAGGGCTCTATGTAGCAGGCCTTTACGGGAAGGGTGTCGCCTGTCAGACCGTGCTCGATGGCACAGCGCATAACGCCTGCGGTCATTTCGGGGCGCATGGTAAGTGAACGTCCGCCTCTGTCATTGAAGGTGTACATTTCCTTCTGTACAACGTCGGTGGTCTCACCTACGCCTCGGGAGAAAAGCTCTGTGTACTCAACGGCAGGAGTGCGGATTGCACGGAAGCCGTGAAGCTTTGCTATCTCCATGCAGGTCTTCTTTATGTGCTCCCACTTGTATGCGTTAGCGGGGAGCATGTCGTTCATGCCGCTGAGGGCTTTGATTTTAGCCATTTTTATTACTTCCTTTCGGTAAGAATTTTATTTGTCCTTGAGGGCAATTTGATTGTTAAATTGGAATTTGTCAACTAATCACTTGGTATCTTAATCGCAGATAGGAGTTTTCCAAAACTTTACATTCTTGCAACTTTAGCACACCCAACTGGGACAGGTCACTTTCTGACAGTAAGGATTTTCCATCAATTAGGGTTGATGTATTTGTTCCTCCCACCAAAACAGGGGCAACCACGATATCTACATGGTCAAACAGTTTTTCCCTAAGGAACAATCCATTCAATGTGCCTCCGCTTTGAATTGTCAGCCGCTCACAGCCAAAATCTGATTTAAGAGTAGAAAGGGCATCCTTTAAGGACAATTCTTTTTGGAAAATGATGTGCAGATTACTTTCGTTTATCTGAAATGCAGGATGATTCTCATTAGTTGTAATCAAAACAAATTCTTTGGACAATGCGCAAAAATAGCGAACTCCGTTTTCGTCTAAATGATGATTATCAATCAAAACAAATGATACAGGGGTTTTATTGGGTAACGGCTTGGTATTTACACCCATTTTTGCTTGTACTCGACCTGAATTGAGAGACCACAAGTCTGTAGTTTGTTCAATTTCATAATATTGGTGCAAACCCTCACTGACCCCTGCAATTTTAGGAAAGTCTTTATCTACATCTAATTCATCTGTCGCACCAGTGCTTATTTTACCGTCAACAGACATTAGCATAAACAATGTTGTAATGGGTCTGTCCATATTTGTACCTCCAAATTCAAGTTTGTCGGTCGGCTGATTTGAATTTAAATCCTTAATTTTCTCTCCCTCCGTCAAAACCTGCGGTTTTGCCACCTCCCTCGTCAGAGGGAGGCAAGAGGGCGGTGCTTCGTGATAGCTCCCGTATTCAAGGGGATCAAGTGGGTTTGAAATACTGCAACAGCCCGGATATTTGAGATAGGCTGTTTCTTGTCCCCTTCGTCACAGGGGGAGAGGATCAAAATCTCAATTTCTCATCAATCTCTTAACTTCATTATCAATGTGTTCACACACATTTTTAAAGCTTTTATCAATATCTGGATTGGAAAATCTCAGGACAGTCAGATTAAGCTTTTCCAGTTCTTCCGTTCTGATTTTATCCTTTTCCTCCTGCTTATCGGTATAATGACCGCTGCCGTCAAGCTCGATTACAAGCCCAGCCTTTGCGCAATAGAAATCTGCAATGTAATTTCCGATGGCTTTCTGACGCTGGAATCGGACAGGATAGGAGCGAAGAAAAATATACCATAATTTCCGTTCATGTGGTGTCATGTCTTTTCGAAGATTTTTTGCGAGGGGAACGTTTGCTTTGTTGTAGGGCTTCACAAAAATCATCCCTTTGCAGATTGACTACCCCTCAGTCTGCTTCGCAGACAGCTCCCCTGACAAGGGGAGCCAAGGGGATGTGAAAGCTTCGGTGACAGCTCCTTGGCAGGGGGAGGCAAGAGGCAAGGTGCTTCGCTCGATGACTCACCATGTTCGAGGGCGGCTATCTTGTCCCCCTCTGACGAGGGGGATGTCAGCGTTGCTGACAGGGGGAGAGAAAAGTTGAGAATTTTCAGATTAACGTTAAAAATTCGGTAAGCCTCTCCCTCCGTCAAAACCTGCGGTTTTGCCGCCTCCCTCGTCAGAGGGAGGCAAGGTGCTTCGCTCGATGACTCACCATGTTCGAGGAGTCAAGGGGGTGGGTATTAATCGTCGTAATCCTCAGTATCATCGTCATCTTCTCCGCCCTTAACGCCCATGAGCTTTCTTAAAAGGTCAGGCATACGGCTGAACTGGTCGGCGGATTCATCGATAAGATAAGTCCATGTGGAGGTAGGTCCTCTCATGTTGGAACGCTCGAAGTCAACGCCGTTTTCGCCGATGACGGCTGTATCGAAGGCATCGACAACAGCACGGTCGATAGCCTCATGCATGGAGGTGAATGCCATTATCGCCTCGCGTCGGAACTCGTCAAGAGGATTCTTGCCGCCGATGACAACAAGGTGTATACCCTGACGGACATCGCTTATATGGTCGAGATACTCAGCCCAGTAGCGGTTCATGAAGTGGAGAAGGAGCTGACGCTCAACAAGGGCTATCTTCTTAGGACCGTAAGCCTTCTGGAGACGGATTGCCTTTTCGGGGTTCTTTGTAGCAAGAAGTCTCGGTTCGACAGTACCTCTGAGTATTTCGTAATGTCGTTTATGTATTGCGCGTCGCTGGTCATCGATTATCTGGGTGTAGCGTGAAAGCTGGGCTCTCATGTCCTGAAAATAGCCCTCGGCTATTTTCTGAACGTGCTCAACCTCTATTGCGACGCGTTTGTCTCGGATAACGTTGGTGCCCGAATAGGACATGACGTATTTGGGCAGAAGCTTCTGAAGTCCGAATTTGACCATCAGATCGTCCTCAACAGAAACGAAGAACTGAGTCTCGCCGGGGTCACCCTGACGACCTGCACGGCCACGGAGCTGATTATCTATTCTTCGGCTCTCGTAGTGGTTTGTGCCGATAACGAACAGACCGCCGAGAGAGCGTATCTTTTCAGCCTGAGAGGGGTTGTCGCCGCCGAGCTTGATATCAACACCGCGTCCTGCCATGTTGGTGGAAACGGTAACAGCACCAAGCATACCTGCCTTTGCGATTATCTGAGCCTCATGGTCGTCCTGACGGGCGTTGAGAACCTGAGTGAAAACACCTGCTTTTCGCAATTCGCCTGCAAGCCACTCACTTTCCTCAACGGTTGTGGTGCCGATAAGAACAGGACGTCCCGTTGCGTGCTGGCTCTTTACCTCAGCGATAACGGCACGCATCTTTGCTTCCTTGTTTGAGAAAAGATTATCCTCTCTGTCCTTGCGGATAAGGGGCTTGTTGGGCGGTATTTCGATTATCTGCAGACCGTACATACTGTAGAATTCGTCTGCGGAGGTCATTGCAGTACCGGTCATGCCGCAGAATTTTGAGTACATTCTGACGAAGTACTGAATGGTGACCTGCGACATTATCATTCCTGCGCTTATGTTGGAAATACCTTCCTTTATTTCAACCGCCGCCTGAAGTCCGTCGGGATAGTGTCGGTTTTCAACGACACGGCCCGTGAATTCATCGATTATTTCTATTTTGCCGTCTCGGACGAGGTAGTCCTTGTCAGCCCTCAGCAGATGCTCAGCTTTAAGAGCATTCTGAATGGCATCGAGAACCTCAAGGTTTTCTTCACCGAAGAGGTTATCTATCTTGAGTATCTTTTCAACAGTGACTATACCCTTCTGGGTAAGACTGGTCTGATTGGAGAACTGATCGACCTTGAAGTGGACATCCACAGTCAGCATTTTTGCAATATCGCGTGCTTTTTTTGCGATACTGGTGGAGAAGGGAACATCACCTGCAATAACAAGAGGAACTCTTGCCTCGTCAATGAGCATGGAGTCAGCCTCATCGATAATGGCGTACTGATAACGTCTCTGAACAAGCTCTTCCTTGGTTGAAGCAAGGAAGTCGCGCAGATAGTCAAAGCCGCATTCCTTCAGTGTTATATAAAGGATATCCTTTTTATACATGACCTTTCGCTCAGCCGCCTCTGTTTCAGCGGTTATGAAGCCTACGGAAAGTCCCAGCATCTCATATGCATCATGCATCCATTCATAGTCACGTTCAACGAGGTAGTCGTTGAAGGTTATCATATGAACACGGTGTCCCATGAGACCGTACATGACCGCAGGCATAACACCTGCAAGGGTCTTGCCCTCGCCTGTGTACATTTCCACGAGATTGCCCTCAAAGAGAGCGATACCGCCAAGAAGCTGGGTGTCATAGGCAGTAAGCCCCGTTACTCGACGGAGAGCTTCCTTTGCAAGGGCAAAGGCGGGAATGAGGAATCTTCTGCACTCCTCCTCAGTTTTTCCGGCCATCTGTTCACGCAGCCAGCCTGCGAATATGCGCAGGGCGTTGTCGGATTTATCCTTGAAATCAAGGGAGTTTATCTGCTCGATAGTGCTCTTGTTGCTGTCGAGAAATACGGCAGAAGGACTTATCATTTCCTTTATAGAACGCCGCAAGCTCATATCAAAGCCCCCTGTAATGGTATTGCCGTTTAATTTGTACGGCTATATTAATATATTATACAATTATATAAGCGTATTTTCAAGGGGTTTGAGCGCAGTTGCAAAATACTGCCGAAGTCAAAAAAACAGGGAATATTTTTGCTTTTTGTTGTTGACCTTTAAGGGATTTTATGTAATAATTATAATGTACAGCAATATCCCCGAAAAAGACGCTTGAATGCCGCAGTGAGCCGCGGCAACAGATTATGATGAAAGCGTGGTTTGAATTATGGCAGATAACATGAAACGCTGTCAGAACTGCGGCGAGCCGCTTCGTGCCGGCGCGGATTTCTGCACAAAGTGCGGATTTTCCCCGTCAATTGACTATACCGCCGTTTCCGACGTCCCGTTTATAGCGCTTGCACCTGTCGAGAGGCTTCCGATACATAAGCGCATAGGAAGAGTCGTAAGACTTCTGCTCGCCACTGTCGCAACGGTTGCTGTGTGTATGCTGGCGATCGCTGTTGCGGTACTGGCAACCACATCTGCAGGTCAGAATCCCTTTGTCGAGATCGAGGATGAGATATACGAATCCTGCGTTGAAATGATCGAGCATGTACGCGGCGCAAAGCTGGGCGACAGCATCATGGAGCAGATCGTTGAGGACAAGGGTGAGGCAGGCGGACAGAATTTCCGCGAGCAGTACTCCGCAAAGTTCAGTGAGCTGTTCAACAGCGACGATGATAAAACCGAAGAAGAGCTTTACTATGTATACGCAGGCTACGGCACATGGTTCTGCGAGTACTATGCAAAGCGCTACGAATACATGGCAGAGCACGGAGGAATCTATTCCTTCAGCTATGTCGATAAGGCAAGACAGTACCGTGCCTATGCAGACTGGTGCTATGAGAAATACCGCAAGGCAACAAGCACCTCTGAGCTTCGTACCATCATCAAGTATCTTGAGGATCGCGGAGTTATGGATAAGGGAACTCTTACAAGCGTTGACAGCACTGCGGAGGTCATAAGAAACCAGCAGACAGTGACTGAAGGTCAGTAATCAGGAATTTCCCGGCAAAGCCGGTATTCATCAATATGTAAGGAGATATGTAAAATGAATTGTAAGTTCTGCAACAACTTTATCCCCGATGACGCAAAGGTATGCTCCATCTGCGGCAAGAACATTGAAGAGGAAGCTCTTGTAAAGGCTGAACCCGAAACTGTTGCAATCGCGGAGACTGCCGGGATCGCAGAGAATAAGGCTGAGAAGGTCTACAAGAAGAAGTCTCTCAAGTTCCCCTCTGTTCTCATTATCCTTGCTGTAGTTGCTTTTATATGCATCTACACCTTCGGCAACGGCACAGCAGGCTGTGCACAGGTCAGAGGCTGGCTTGCTGACAAGATGGACGGCGCTTCCCAGACCGTTTCCGAGACTGATAAGACTGAATCCGACGGTATCACTGTTGATGTCGGCACTTCCACCGAGAAGACCGAGCAGAAGAACGCTGACGAAGGCGTATTCAATACCGTAATGGCAACCATCGGCGCAAACGGCGCCGCAGGTCTCGCAGGTCTCGCAGGCGTAGCTCTCCTCGGCAAGCGCGCTGTAGGCAACAGCAAGGCAAAGAAGCAGGAGAAGGCTGCAAAATAAGCTTTATCGACCCATCTATTGAATTACCCATCACATTCACAACGGAGGTGTTGTCGTGATCAAGTGTCCCAACTGCAAAACAGAAAACGACAATGAGGATCTGTTTTGTTTTTCGTGCGGTGCGCCCCTCGCTCTTGACGAGGAAAAGGCAAAGGAATCCGCTGCTGCCGACAAGGTAGAAAGAGATCCTGACGGTTATCCCATTTATGATAAGAAAAGCGGCGAAGCCATGCGTGCCACTGCCAACACTGCCCAGAGCATTGCTGTCGGAACCCGCAAGGCTATCGAAAAGGATCTCAAGGGTCTGCGTCCCATTACCCGTGCGGCTTACTATGTGGTACAGTCCGATAATACCACTTGGGTCAGGACCGGTCTGGTGGTAATGTTTGTTGCCTGCTGCGTGGGCATCATTACCATTATCCGCGCTATCTTCAACGAAATGACAAAGATAGTCGAATCCATGGGCATAAGCTCAAATATCGAGACAGGTCTGACCGAAATATATAAGGGTAATATTTCGGGTTACACAGAGCATCTTATCACTTATATCATTCTGCTTTTCATCGCAGTATTTATCTATATTCTTCTCGGTCGTCTTATCCTCAGGATCAAGAAGGTAAGAAGAAAGAAGAAGAAGGTCGAGCAGAAGGATATGATCTAATGCCTTTTAACAACCTCCGCCAAAGGCGGAGGTTGTTTTTCATGGAAGAAATTTGACATTGCGCAAAGGATTTGATAAACTGAACAGTACATGGGAAGAAAGGAATGGTGTCTCCGATGAGCAAAAACAACAAGAACAATGTCGATATGTCCAAATGGATTTTTATAATAATTTTTCTGATAATATTCGGAGGTCCTTTTGCTTTTGTCGGCATAGTAATGCTTGTTATATATCTGGTGTCCAAATCAAAGACAAAGAGAGAAGAGGAAGAAAGAGAAGAGGAAGAGGCTATCCGCAGGGAGATTGAGATAGACGAGCGCGTCTGGACCTGCAAGAGATGTGGCGCAAACACAAAGGGCAGGGTCTGCGAATACTGCGATTCGCCCTATGGAAGCAAATAAACCTGACCTTTTGTCGATTTTCAGTCGTCAGGCAGGGTTTCGCTCGGGCTTGGGATGGAGTCTCCATATATTATGGGAAAAGACAATTATCAATGTTTTCATGAATAATCCTATCGGAATATCCGACTGCATTGAAGTTGTTCCTAAGCAGAAGGAATCGTTGGATATTTACAGAATTCCCCTGTTACCGGTAAGCCGATGATAAAAGAAAATGTGATTCCTGATCAGTGAAAAACGAAAAACAGCAGGCACAGCGGAAAATTCCGCTGTGCCTGCCTTTATTTATCTGAAGTTTTTACTTTCGGAAGTGATTACTTCTCGATCACACGAGTTCTGATAACGCCCTCGATAGCCTTGATAGCCTCGATGGAAGCCTCGCTGATAGCGGTGTCGCAATCAAGAACAGTGTAAGCATAGTCCTTCTTGGACTTGGAGAGCATATTCTCGATGTTGAGACCCTGCTCGGAGAATACTGCAGCAAGTCTTGTAAGGGTGTTGGGAATGTTCTTGTGGAGAACGCAGAGACGGAAGTTCTCTACAGGACCGCAGTCGAGGTCGGGGAACATAACAGCGTTCTTGATGGAGCCCTCTTCGAGGTACTTCTTGACCTCGTCAGCAGCCATAACAGCGCAGTTGTCCTCAGACTCGGGAGTAGAAGCGCCGAGGTGGGGGATAGCAACGATACCGTCAACATCGAGAACCTCTTCGGTGGGGAAGTCAACAACATAGCCGCCGACCTTGCCGCTGGCAAGAGCTTCCTTGATAACGTCAGCGTCAACAAGCTCTGCACGAGCGAAGTTGAGGATGCGGACGCCGTCCTTCATCTGGGAGATAGCCTCAGCACCGAGGTAACCCTTGGTGTCTGCATTGTAAGGAACGTGAATGGAGATATAATCACAGTTCTCGTAGATCTCCTTGAGATTTACGGAGTGCTTGATGTGTCTGGAGAGGCTCCATGCAGCGTCAAGGCTCATGAAGGGATCGTAGCCGTAAACGTCCATGCCGAGGTTGTAAGCGGTGTTTGCAACGAGAGCGCCGATAGCACCGAGGCCGATAACACCGAGCTTCTTGCCCTTTACCTCAGGACCTGCGAACTGTGCCTTGCCCTTTTCGACGAGCTTGGGAACGTCAGCGCCCTGGCCCTTGAGGGTCTTTGCCCACTCGATAGCGGGAATGACCTTACGGGAGCACATAAACAGTGCAGCGATAACAAGCTCCTTAACAGCGTTTGCGTTAGCACCGGGGGTGTTGAAAACAACGATACCCTTGTCAGCGCAGTCAGCAACGGGAATGTTGTTGACGCCTGCGCCTGCTCGAGCTATTGCAAGAAGGCTTTCGGGCATTTCCATATCGTGCATGGAGGCGGAACGGACGATAACTGCATCGGGATTTTCGATTGCATCGCCTGCTACATAGCCTTCGCCAAGACGGTTGAGACCGACAGCAGCGATCTTATTGAGTGTAAGAATGTTATACATTGTAATTACTCCTAAATATGTTTAATTATTTGTTCTCAGCCTCGAACTTCTTCATGAACTCAACGAGCTTCTCAACGCCTTCAACGGGCATTGCATTGTAGATGGAAGCTCTCATGCCGCCGACGGAGCGGTGACCCTTGAGGTTTACGAAGCCTGCAGCGGTAGCTTCCTTGACGAACTTAGCGTCAAGCTCCTCGTTGCCGGTAACGAAGGGAACGTTCATGAGGGAACGGTCTTCAGGAACAACAGTACCCTTGAACATCTCGGAAGAATCGAGGTAATCGTAAAGGATCTTAGCCTTCTTCTCGTTGATCTCCTTCATCTTCTCTACGCCGCCGAGCTCGAGGATCCACTCGAGAACGAGCTTTGCAATGTAGATTGCATAGCAGGGAGGAGTATTGTACATGGAGCCATTTTCGGAATGGGTGCTGTACTTGAGCATGGTGGGGCAGCAAGCCTGGGGCTCTGCGATGAGATCCTCGCGGATGATAACAACAGTAAGACCTGCGCAGGACATATTCTTCTGAGCGCCTGCATAGAGCATACCGAACTTGGTAACATCGAGGGGCTCAGAGATGATGCAGGAAGAAATATCAGCTACCAGAGGAACATTGCCGGTCTCGGGGAGCTCATGGTACTTGGTACCGTAGATGGTGTTGTTGAGGCAGATGTGGAAATAGTCTGCATCGGGAGTAAAGGTTGCGGGATCAAGCTTGGGGATATAGGAGAAGGTCTTATCCTTGCTGGATGCGATGACCTTAGCCTCGCCGTAGCGGGAAGCTTCCTGATATGCCTTGTTAGCCCACTGACCGGTGATGACAAAATCAGCCTTGCCGCTCTTGGTCATGAGGTTGAGGGGGATCATTGCAAACTGGGTGGAAGCACCGCCCTGAAGGAAGAGTACCTTGTAGTTGTCGGGGATGTTCATTACCTTGCGGAGAGCTGCCTCTGCGCCGTCGATAATTGCCTGATAAGTCTTTGAACGGTGAGACATCTCCATAACAGACTGACCGCTGCCCTCATAATCGAGCATCTCGGATGCTGCCTTGGTAAGTACTGCCTCAGGCAGACAGGAAGGACCTGCAGAAAAATTGTAAACTCTTGCCATTGTTTATTACCTCCGTTATGTAGATATTCGCCTCACAGCGAATTATTTGTGATTAGTCTAATTATAAGTTTTGTTTACGCCATAGTCAACATTTTATGGGATAGAAATTGACAAGGTTTTAACATTGTTTTTAGTGCATATTTTCATGCTTTTAATTAGTAAAACACGAAAATGGACTAAATCCGTCCGCAATAGGTGAACATACCCATAAACTGTACGCGAACGGAGGAATGTGTGCGCGCAAGACGGAATAATATTACAATAAGTAATATAAATGATTAAAATTGTTGTGGGTATAATAATACCCCTGACGGTACACCGTCAGGGGTAAAGCCTGTAAGAAATCAGCAGTCGGTATATGCAAATTCCTCTGCATAGCCGCAGATAGCGGTTTCGAGATATTCGCCCTCGACAAGGAAGCGTACTGCCTGCAGATCGTAGGTCATTATGTAGGTGTTGGCGATAGCCTGAAGCACGGGACGTCCTGTCATGCTGCTTCCGACCTTCATGAAGTGCTCGGAGAAGTCAAGCTCCATGATGCCGTTTCTGCCCTTGACCATATTGCCGCTCTTGAGACTGCACTTTGAAGGTATCTGCTTGTTGAGGGTCTTGAGAGCCAGCCAAACGTGCCACTTGGAGTCGCTCTGAATGGTGACCTCCTGAGCAAAGATATCAAGATCATCGCTGACCCAGTAGATCTCGACCATGACCGAGGGGTCAGCCTCGGTAGTTGTTGTGGTTGCTTTGGTGGTAGTGGTGGTCTTTTCCTTTGTGGTGGTTGTTGCGGCAGTGGTGGTTGTGGTCTTTGCGGAGTCAGCATCAACATAGAGTCTGTCGATCTCCATAAGGGATATGCCGCCGTCTCTGCCGTTGTAGCCGATTGCATACATATATGTCTTGCCGTTTGCGGTGTAGACAACAGCCTCTGCAGGGAAGCCCTCGGGAACCATGCAGATATAGTTCACAGCCTCTTTGGGT
Source organism: Acutalibacteraceae bacterium (assembly GCA_045534445.1). GTDB lineage: Bacteria > Bacillota > Clostridia > Oscillospirales > Acutalibacteraceae > JAISGQ01. Next base: position 31,749 of record JAZSJQ010000043.1, on the reverse strand, counting down.
GTGATCTTATCCTTTTCAAAGAGCTTGACACCGTCGGTGACCCACTGCTCGGTATCGGGATGAAGTGCAACGATATAGAAATCGGTCATTTCAGCCTCGCACCAGAGCATATAATCCTCATACTCATCGTCACCGTAAGCGTAGAAGATATCAAACTGCTTGAAGTGCTTGTCGTCGGTTATATCGGCATGAAGTGCGCCGTTTGCCGCAGGAGTGCTGACAGCAGGGGGATCAGAAGGTGCCGAGGCTTGCTTGCCGCCATCCGATTCGTCCTTGCCTCCGCAGGCGGCAACAGAAAAAAGAGTGAGCAGGCAGAGTAAAAGTGCGATGATTCTGCTTAATGTTCTTTTCATAAACGCAACCTCCCAATAAATGAATATAACAATGAATATTTGAATTAATATTCATCACATGATTATCATACAATATTTATACAAGGATTTCAATACATGAGGAAAATAAATAAGGCGAAGAGAATTTTATTTCGCTGTATAGCAAACAAAAAGAGCTGACTGGTCAGAAGCAATCAGCTCTTTGCTTAAAAATAACGAAATTCTGTTGGTAATTAGGATTCCAAAGCTTTTTTTCTGTGCTTATACCAGCGGATGAAGAAAAGCAATCCTATTATGCCGAGTCCTGCGCCGAAAAGGAACGACAGGCTCAGGCTGATATCTGCCAAAGTACCGAATAAAACGCTCGTTCCTGCACTGACACAATTGATAACCATAGCGTAAACGCTCAACTCAGTAGCACGGTTTGCCGACCGCACCTGTCTGTTCTGCAATTCCATCTGGTATGGCTGATACAAGCTGTCGGTTACATTAAGCAGCAGAATGCCAAGTACAGAAACAAATGCCTTATCTGTAAAACCAAGCACTGTGCAGGAAATTATTGCGGCAATATAGAAAACTATACCTATACGCCGAATTCCAAGCTTTCGGGTCAGCACTTCCGAAAATACCGCAGTCATGCCGGCGAGTGTAACAATAATGTAAATATAGCCGATGGCAGATGCGGACAGACCACACTTCTCATATTGGATCTGATTCAGAAAAACAGTAATTGTCCGGCAGATTTCCGACAAGAATGCGGCAGATAACAAAAACAGTATAAATTTCTTGTCCTTAAAAACGTTTGCAAAAATTACTTTCAATTCAGAGAAGAGAACAGCCCGATTCTCTGAGTCCCTGACTTCCGTCAGGAAGAAAGATAACAGAGCGGCCAGACCGTAGCTGATAACTGTAAGAAATGCGGCAAGGGAATAATTTGATCTGACAAACACAGAGAAAACAAGGGCGGCAAACAAAACTCCTATTTCGCCCAGACTGCTGTAAACACCGAATGCCTTCTGGCTTTCACCTTTGCTGCAGGATAGGTACAGTATGCTGGTATCCACTCCTGACAGTCCGGAGAACACAATGCTCAGCATTATTCGCTCAATAAGGAAGCTTGAAAAGCCGTGTGCGCTCCAGAATACTATTTTGGAAATAAAGAAAAGGCTGCAGCAGAAGCACATTGTTCTTTTGTATCCGATCTTATCCGCAATTATTCCCCACGGAATTTCAAAAACAATACACAGCAGATACGAAATGCCTTCAATAAGTGTTATCTGAAAAACCGAAAGGCCATTTACCTGACGGTAAAGCGTGGTTACAGGACCGTAGAAGACCATGCCCTGAAGCAGTGCGATGGCATACATCAGATATATATTCTTTTTTATTTTCACGAAATAACAATCCTTTCTGATTTTAGGCGCAACAAATCAGCGCTATAGCATAGCGCTGAAAAATATTCGCCGTTTATCAGGTCGGACTGTGCATAGAACAAACCTCGTTTCTTATTCCTTTATAAACTCTATCGAATGAACAGCAACTCTATCGCTTGTGGTGAGTCTCAGGTCGAAAACGCCGTCCTTCGGCAAATTCACAGCGCACTCAACGACCTGCCATGTGGGGAAATTATGCTCACCGACCTTTTTCGCCCATGCGGCAATATCGTCGGACATAGGCACGGTGACAGAGGCGGCGACGTCGCCATCGTCAATAAGCAGGTCAACCTTTGCGCCCGGAGCGGTAAAGCCTGCACAGCATATGCGAAGCTTCGAGGCACCGTCGGAAACACAGTTTTTAAAATCTGCCTCGCCGCCGAAATTGCCGTCGGTAAGGACGGCAGGTATTTTACTTCCGCGCTTTTCGATGAATACAAGATCCTCGTAATCATCGCACTTCCAGGGGTAAAGCACGCCTGAAAGCACACGGGGCGGTATTCTCTTGCCGGGGATAATGACCTGACCCTGAAGGCGTATATCCATGCTGGAGGCACCCACCATAATATGAGCAAAGCCGCTTTCAAGCACGAAGCTGTCGGTGTTCACGTCCCAGACGCGAAGCTCATCATAGGGCAGAGGGAAGGTGACAGTCACGCTGTCACGGGCAGGAACCGTGATACGGTCGAAGCCCTTGAGCTGCATAAGCGGTCTCGGGAGAGAAGATTCCTTGACCTTTACATACATCTGAGGAACCTCCTGAGCGTTGAAATCGCTGTTGTTTGTAACGGTAAAGATAACATTCCAGCCATTTTCCGCAGGGGCAATTTTAAGTCCGCTGTAGGAGAAATCAGCATAGCTCAGACCGTATCCGAAGGGATAGAGAATACCCTCATCATTCCAGAGATAGGTCATTTTTTCATGCATTATATCATATTTCATAACGCTTTCGGGGCGGTAGCGGTCATCGCGAACCCATGACATGGGAAGTCTGCCGGCAGGGGAAATGTCACCCGAAAGTATATCCGCAAGACCGTTGCCCGTTTCCTGCATACCGTGAGAGAGGGTGATCACGGCGTTATTCATGTATGAAGCCAGACCGCAATCAAAGGGATAGCTTGTCATGATTACCGCAACGCTGTTGGCGTTGGCAAGGGCTGCCTCGCGGAGAAGCTGCTCATCACGGGCAGGCAGAAGCAGAGAATGACGGTCTATGCACTCACGGGCGTGGATCATGGGGTTGCTTCCCACGACAGTAACAACAGCATCGTAGTCTTTCGCCTTTATCATAGCCTCTGCTTCGTTGTTTACTGTGCACATGGAGAAGAGATTTTCTTCAGTGGGCGCAAAGGGCTTTGAGAACTTGACCGATTCGCCCTCATTGCCCCATGAAGCAAGCCTTCCGTCAAAGGCTTTTATCATATATTTTCCGTCGCCTTGAGGCACAAGGGTAAACTGAGTCTTTACAAACCAGCGGAGAGAATCCTCTGCAATGGGTCTTGCGGGGAAATCTCTCTCAACTATTGCCTGACGGGCAAGCTCCTCGGGAGGGAGCTTTTCGTTGGGCTTTATTATATGACCGAGATCAAGAAGCTTTCCGTTTTGGAGGGAACGGAGAGTGACAGCACCGAAGCCCCAGTCCTCAAGATAGAACTTTGCGCTTTCCTCACCCTTACTGCCCACCGTCAGAGCGTTATGCTCCCCTGCGAAAACAAGGGGCAGACCTGAAGAGGTGCAGAAGCTTACAATATCACGGGTCTCGAGATAATCGACATTATCCTCGCCGAAACGAGCCTTCAGACCGTCAAGGACAGTGACCTTGTAGTCCATGAAGGCGGTGTACCAGTCCATATAAAGACGGGTCGCCATATGACCGATAACGGCTATCCTTCCGCCCTCCTTCAGAGGGAGAACGCCGCGGTTCTGCAGAAGCACGCAGGACTCCGCAACGGCACGGCGGGTAAGAGCCTTGTGCTTTTCGCAGTTGACAAGCTCTTCGGTTTTAAGGTCATCATAGGGGGTGGAGGGATCAAACTGACCGAGCCTCATTCGCACGCGGAGAATGTCGCGCACATGGGGGTTGAGCTCCTCCTCGGTGATAAGACCGCGTTCAAAAGCCTCGTGCAGAGCGGGGAGAACGATCTCGGCCTTGTCATTCATGGTGTCGGCGCCGTTTTTCAGAGCGTGTGCGATGGTCTCGCAATGCTCGCCGAAATAATGGTGAAGATTGACAGTCTGCTCAAAATCGCCGCCGTCGGTGACGATATGGCCGCGATCTCTCATGCCCCACTCGTCCTTGACCATATCGTTGAGCATGGGGTTGAGCATCATGGGAATACCGTTGACCTCGTTATATGAGCTCATTACGGAGTATGCGCCTGCGTCCTTTATTGCCGCCTTGAAGGGGACTGTATAGTATTCACGGAGGAGTCTTGGGGTAATGGAGCAGTTACAGGAACCGCGGAGGTATTCGTTGTTGTTTGCAAAGAAGTGCTTGGGACCGCTGGTGACCATCAGAGGGTCTTTTCCGTTGTCGTTCTGAGCGGCTGTGATAATGCACTTTGCAAGCTCACCCGTCAGATAGGGATCCTCACCGTAGCCCTCCTCGGTTCTGCCCCAGTAAGGACTTCTCTCAAGGTCAACGGTGGGGAACCACAGGGTGGTTCCGCTTTTTTTGCCTGTACGGTTATAAAAAGCACGGGCTTCCTTTCCTGTGACAGTGCCTATTTCCGAAAGAAGGTCACGGTCAAAGGTGGCTGCGAGGCCGATGGTCTGAGGGAAGGTTGTGGCAGGACCCAGACGGTCGATATAACCGTGGGCACCTTCGCCGCCGATTGCAAATTCTTCTATTCCAAGTCTCGGCACGGGCGCATGGGTCATGGGGATAAAGCCCATCTTCTCTTCAAGAGTGAGCCTCTGCATAAGATCGTCAAGACGCTCCTCAATATCAAGAGAAGGATCCTTGAAGGGGAATTCAAAGGTCATTTTGTGTTCCTCCGGTTAAATCAACAGAATGATGGTATCATATTCATAATACCTGCCGAGTCGGGAGCTGTCAAGCAGATTGTTGTGTTGAAAAAGGGCATTTTGTGTCAGTTGCAATAAGCTGTGAGGTGTGTTACAATACCGACGGAACAACTTCCGGAAAAGGAGATGTATCATATGGCAATAAAGGCGTATTACAGCGGCTCGAATTACCAGAAGCGCCGCAGACGCTCAGGAAGCCTCGGCTCACTTCTGTGGGATTACCGTCCTCAGATAATAATGGGAGCCATCGCACTGGGACTTGCCCTTATAATCATACTCATAATCAACGCCTGCGGCGAAAAGAAACCCGAAACGGTCACCTTTGCAGGACAGACATACTCGACATCTTCCACAAGGCTTGATCTGTCGGGGCAGAAGATAGAGGATTTTTCGGGTCTCAAGCACTTCTCCGCTCTTACCTATCTCGACCTTTCAGGCACTGAGATCGAGGATATTTCGGTTCTGTCGGGCTGCAAGAATCTCAAGACCCTGAAGCTCGGATCCCTTACGGTAACCGAAAGCACCGACCCCTATTACACAGGGGTTGACGAGATACTCAGCACCACAACAAAGTACAATAAAATCAGTGACGTTTCAACACTTTCAAAGCTCACCGCGCTTGAGGAGCTGTATCTTGACGACAACAGCATCGAAAGCATTGAGGCTTTGAAAAAATGTAAGAATCTCAAGGTGCTCAGCATTTCGGGCAACAGGATAACAGATCTTGCTCCCGTATCGGAGCTGACAGGTCTCGAGGTGCTTGTAATATCGGACAATTCGATTTCCGACCTCTCTGCGCTTTCAGGTCTGACGGCACTGAGAGAACTCCACATGAGAAACTGCTATGTTGAGAGCCTTGCTCCGATAAAGGAGCTTAAAGGTCTGACCGTGCTCAATATTGACAATAACAGTATATCCGATATTTCTCCCGTTGCGGGCATGACTGAAATGACCGAGCTTGTACTCAACAGCAACGGCATAGAGGATATCTCCGCTGTATCCGGAATGAAAAAGCTTCGTGTCCTTTCCTTCCAGGACAACAATGTGTCGGATATTTCCGCTCTTTCTGAGCTTACCGCACTTTACAGCCTTAATTTTTCCAGCAACAGAGTGTCAAGCCTCAAGGCTCTGACAGGTCTTACAGGGCTGAGAGAGCTGTCCTTCGGGCAGAACAAGATAAAGAGCCTTAAAGCCATTGCCGCTCTTGAGAACCTGACGCTGCTTGAGTTTGCCGACAATGACGTTCCCGACAGCGAGGCAAAGAAAGAAGCGACGAAGCGCCCCGATTGTGAAATAAGATACTGATAAAGTGAAAAAGCTCCCAAAGGGAGCTTTTTCTGATTTCTCTTATACTTGCCTTTATCGTTTAACTGCGTTATAATAGTAATGTTAACTAATCAGTTCCAAAGGGTGAATTTTTTGAAGATATTCGATTCCAGAAACACCGCATACAAAAATCCCACGGGAGCGGTGGCTGAAAATACGCAGGTACATTTCAGAGTGTGCCTGCCGAGATATATATCCGCATCGGGCGTCGATGTGATGTTCAGGAATGAGCATACAGGCGATACCGAAGTGGGCAATATGTTCTGGTGCGGCATGGAGGGCAGAGACCATGAATGGTGGGAGGTTGACTTCACGCCGAAAAGTGCAGGTCTCTGGCATTATTACTTTGAGCTTGACTGTGTGTCAAGCGCCAAGAAAATAGGCAGGGATTTCGGAAGCGTAGGTGTTTTTACACCCCATCCCACACCTTTCCAGCTTACGGTATATGAAAAGGACTTTGAAACTGCCGACTGGCTTTCAGGCGGCATAATCTATCAGATATTTCCCGACCGCTTTGCCCATTTCGGGGAAACGAAGAATCCCTTCCCCGACAGAGTGATACACGAAAGCTGGGACGAAGAGGTTGTCTGGATGCCCGACGATAAGGGCAGAGTGCTGAACAATGACTATTTCTGCGGAAATCTCAACGGTATAGTCAAAAAGCTTGACAGACTCTCTGAGCTGGGAGTCACCTGTATATACATGAACCCCATTTTCGAAGCTCACGAGAATCACCGTTATGCAACGGCATTCTACGAGCGGATAGACCCTCTTCTGGGAACGGAGGAGGACTTTAAAAACCTCTGCGACCAGTGCCATAAAAGAGGGATAAGAGTCATTCTTGACGGTGTGTTTTCCCACACAGGCTCCGACAGCGTTTACTTCAACAAGAATAAGCGTTACAAGACCGTCGGCGCTTACAATTCAGAGGAATCCCCCTATTATGATTGGTTCGATTTCAAGAAATGGCCTTATGAATACCGAAGCTGGTGGGGCTTTGAGACCCTGCCCGAGGTGGAGGAAACAAGGCAGGCATATATCGACTACATCTGCGGTGAAAACGGAATACTTCGCCGCTGGCTGAGACTTGGCGCAGACGGCTGGCGCCTTGATGTTGCCGACGAGCTGCCCGACGAATTCCTCGATGAGCTGCGAAAAGCTGTAAAGGCAGAAAAGAAGGACGCCATCATAATGGGCGAGGTATGGGAGGACGCCTCCAACAAGGTCGCATACGGCTCTCTCAGACGCTACTTCACAGGCAGACAGCTTGACACCGTAATGAATTACGTTTTCAAGGATGCCATTCTGGGACTTGTGACAGGCTGGGATGCCTCCCATGCAATGGAGTGTATTCTAAACGTAATGGAAAACTATCCCCCTCAGGTAATACACAATCTCATGAACCTTATCGGTTCTCACGATACCATGCGCGCTCTGACACTGCTGGGCGGTGAGCCTTTAAGAGGACGTGACCGCGCGTGGCAGGCTGCAAACAGCTTAAGCTACGAGCAGATGAAAACGGGCAAGGACCTTCTGAAGATAGCAACCATGATGCAGTACACCCTACCCGGTGTGCCCAGCATCTACTACGGTGACGAGGTAGGTATGCAGGGCTACAAGGATCCCTTCTGCCGCAGGACATACCCCTGGGGAAGAGAGGATAAGGAGCTGCTTTTGTGGTTCATCTATCTCGGAAAGCTTCGTTCTTCTCTCGATTGCCTCAGAGAAGGCAGCTTTGAGCCGGTATATGCAAAGCGTTCTGCCATGGCGTATATCCGCCGCGGAGAAAAGGATGCCGTGCTGGTAGCCATAAATGCGGCATGGAACGATGAAGCGATAGAGCTTCCGTATGAGTTCCTTGAGGCGGAATGTATCCACGGAGAGTACAACGGCGGAAGACATCTTGCACTGCCTGCAAAATCAGCGGTGGTTCTTAAAATATCAGTCTGAAAATCTTAATGTAACGGTGGGTGAAATGTCATGCAGATGCTCACGATTGAAAATCTGAACAAGAAAAAGGGCAGAGCCGATATCATACGCGATGTCACTCTGGGAGTGCAGGCAGGAGAGATACTGGGTCTGCTGGGTCCCTGCGGTGCGGGCAAGTCCACCCTTATCAATATGACCGCAGGTCTTGTCATGCCCGATTCGGGAAATATCTATATCGGCGGAGTGAATCTTCATCGAGATTTTGAAAAGTGCATGAGGCTGACAGGTGTTGTAACCGACAACCCCAAGTTTTATGAGAATCTCAGCGGCTTCAAGAACCTTAAAAGTCTTGCGGTGCAGAGGGGCAATATACCCCGTGAGCGAATCAATGACGTTATCGATATGCTGGGTCTCGGCTATGTTGCGGACAATAAGGTGGAGACCTATTCGAAGGGGGAACTCAAGCGCCTTGCCATAGCCTCCGCAATTATGCACACTCCGAGACTGCTTCTCCTTGACGAGGCTATAGACGGACTTGACCCCGTGGAATTTCTCAGCGTCAGAAAGATTCTCTTCTCCATGACGAGAGATTTCGGAACCGCGGTTATCATGACCAGCCATCAGATGCGCGAGCTTGAAAAGACCTGCAAGAGGGTGGCTGTCCTTGAAGAGGGTGTGCTGATCGGCGTTTCTACAGTGGAAAGACTCCGCAAGTTCGGTACGGGCAAGGTTTCCCAGCGAATGCTGGTTGACAGACCTGCAGATGCGGCAAAGCATATTTTTGAAGCCATGAGCGTGGGCTGTGAGGTGCGCAACGGCTACGTTGTCTTTGACTGCGAACAGTCCCTCGTTCCCAAGATAACAGCCATGCTCTTTTCTGCGGGCTACATGGTTTATGAGGCACGTCCCCATGAGATATCTCTTGAGGAAGCGTACTACAGACTTCTCCGTGAGCGTCCTTCTGTTGCTGATGACAGTGAGCTGAAGGAATACGGATATATGGGAGGGGATTATTGATGGGTAAGCTGCTTCGTTCCCTTCATGCGGAAAACATGAGACTCTATGCAGGCAGAGGCGCGGTGCTTGCGCTGGCGGCGGTTTTTGTCATAGCACTGGTGCTTTCCCTGACTCTCGCCTCGGGCGGTGAGGAAAGCCTCCTGCCTTCGGCTGTAACAGACAGAATAAATGAACCCTCCGTCAATGCACCGCAGGAATATACCGTTGAGGAAACGGTCAAAGAAGAGATACAGGAAGTAATATCGAGCGGTGATATTTCAGAGAGTGATATTTCTGCAAGCGATGCGGCTCCTGAGCAGGACGGCACGGAGGTCGTGCTTAAAACCTATACATACGATAACTGGCGCGATGCCTACAAGGCAAGATACGCGGAGCTTTCTGCTCTCAACAATGAGTACAATGACATGGCGGAAGCCTCATCGGGCAGCGAGCGCGGATATTACACCGTACTGAAGCAGGAGTGCGTGAGAGAGGCTCTTATCATCAACAAGTGCCTTGAAAGAGACGAGCCTGCAGGTCATTCCCGTACATGGAATGTAATTTATATCACCCTGTGGCTCATGCTTCTTCCCGTAGGAGTCTTTGCCTCCGGAGTAATGTCCTCAAAGACCGCAGGTGAGCTGAAAACGGGTGTTATGAATACCCTTTACACCATGCCTGCAACAAGACTCAAGCAGTACTTCGCGAAGTATCTGTCCGCGTCACTTTTCGCCCTGCTGCTCTGCGCCTCATCGTGGGCAGGGGCGGTATTCGGCTCAATGATAGGCTGCGGCGGAATCATATACGAAGGAAGCTGTATGAGGGTGCTGGGCGAAAATGTCAGCGCAGTAAGCTTTTTTTCCTATTCTGTTGAGCTGGGTCTCTGCATATTTGCGTCCGCGCTTATACTCACCGCCTTCAGCGCGGCAGTATCCACCCTTACACGCAGTCAGGGTGCGGCAACCGCTCTTACGGCAATACTGTGCCTCGGTGCAATGGTGCTTGGAAGATCGGCAGGCGCATCGGGCAATATAATCACAGGACTTTCAATTTTTGCGGTGCTGGATATATCAGCACCTCTCAGAGGAATTCCCAACTTTGCATCGGCAGGTCACATTGTATCCTGGCTCTGTGCCGCCCTTTACTGGCTCGTATTTGTGACAGGCGGCTATATCGGAACGAGAAGGGATATAAAGTAAGAGCAAACCCTTGAAAGGACAATAAGAGATGAAATATATTTCCCTTTTCCTGGCAGTGCTTATGGTGCTGTCGGCATTGAGCGGCTGTAAGTGTGACAACAGCGACTATTATTCAACACCCGATGTCACACCCTCTGCACCCGTAACCGAGCATATAAGCTCACTTGAGGAGATATCCGCGCCCGTAATCGGCGGCGGAGAATATACCATGCTGTGTTCCTTCCTGCAAAATTCCCGTTATGCAGACGAGGGCGGAGTGGTCATGGACACGGAATGGGACATGAAGAGCTGGTATGATTTTACTGCGGAAAAGACCGAGGACGGTCTTCGCATTGAATTCACCATTGCGCGCAGAAGCTACACCTATTCGGAGAACGGAAAAGAGACGGTGATATACGACACTGCCGACGAAAGCACGAAGTATGCGGATTCCGAGATATTCTTCGATATAATCGGTCACAGCTTCACCGTTGACTTTGATAAGGATTATAAAATAAAGTCCGTAGGAGGCACAAAGAAGCTGTATTCCGAGGTTGAGGGCGCATCGGCGCTGTTGGGAGAGGCTGAAATAAGAGCCATAGCAGAGGAGCTTCTGCTTTCGCTTCCCGAAACCGTCACAAAGGATACGGTTATTTCCCATTCCCAGACGGTTGACAGGGAAACCGACATGGAGATGGATTACGGAGTATCGAAAATATCAGAAAGCATAATAAGCTTCAAGATGACACCCGTCAGTGAGTACGGTCTGCCCGAAACTGAAACAGGGGAAGACTACTCCATTGAATATACGGGTGCCGAGGAGTATACAGGTACTCTTGATATCATGAGCTCTGACAGACTTCTGCAAAGCTCACGGAACAGAATAATCTACTACAGCGTGATGAAGCTTCAGACAGAGAACGGAACATATGCCTTTGACGGCATGACCACCGTGACCGATAGCTGTGAGGTAACTCTGAAGCCGTAAAAAGCAGACGCAGGAAAGGAGTGCAAGGTGCGTGGCAAAGAAAGCGGAAGGCTTTTCCGAAAAAATCAAAAAATATCTGCACACGACCTATCAGCGTATCCGCAGAGCGATAAGATATATTGCGCGCAGGATAGAGAAGATACCTGCTCACAGGCTCATACCCATAAGCTTTGCAGTTATAATCACCCTTGGCACACTGCTTCTCCTTCTGCCCTTTTCGGTAAAGGAGGGCGAGGAGCCCACAAATCTTGTGCAGGCGCTTTTTGTTGCTACAAGCGCCACCTGTGTCACGGGACTTACCCCCTTTGACACTGCAACGCACTGGTCTCTTTTCGGGCAGATAGTTATAATTCTTCTTATCCAGACAGGCGGTCTGGGGGCAATGACAATAGTTACCTCACTCGCCCTGTCATTAAGACAGCGGCTGGGTCTCAGAAGCCTGCGAATAGCCCAGGAATCAACGGGCTATCTCGATATGGGCGGAACGCGAGGGGTGCTTAAAGTTGCGGCGGGCGTTACCCTTATATGCGAGGGAGCAGGCGCGATTCTGCTGTCTTTTGAGTTCATACCGCGGTTCGGCTTTGTAAAGGGCGTGTGGAGTTCGGTGTTTACCGCCATTTCCGCATACTGCAATGCAGGCTTTGATGTATTGGGAAGAGGGGACAGTGTCGTGTCTCTTAATTCCGAGCCCTATGTGCTTATGGTGCTGTCGGGAATAATCATACTTGGCGGACTGGGCTTTGTGGTATTCTATGACATAATCAATGTTATCCGAGAGGGCGGCAAACCGCGAAATCTCATGATGCATACAAAGATAGTATGTGTAGCTTCGGCGGTGCTTCTGGCGGTGGGAACGGTTTTCTTCCTTGCGGCAGAATGGAACGGAGTGCTTGCAGGCATGAGCTTTGAGGATAAGCTTGCAAATTCCTTCTTCCAGTCGGTGTGTACACGCTCCGCAGGTTTTGCCTCGGTTGACATAGGAAATGCAAGCGGCTTTACAAAGCTTTTCTACTGTGTACTTATGTTTATAGGCGCGTCCCCGGGCTCCACGGGCGGCGGCGTCAAGACTACCACCATGGTAGTGCTTGTCTTTACGGTGGTGTGTACTCTGCGTGGCTATGACCACCCAATTATCGGCAAGAGAAGGATAACAAGAGAAACTGTCTACCGTGCTCTTGCAATATGTGCCACCGCTCTTGCGGCGGTAATCGCTGCAACTGTTGTGATACTTGCTCAGATGGGCGGTAAGGTGCGCGCCATAGATGCCCTTTACGAGTCGGTCAGTGCTTTCGGCACCGTTGGCGTAACGGCAGGAATAACAGGATATCTGCCGTCCCTTTCAATGGTGGTGCTGTGTATGACAATGTTCCTCGGCAGAGTGGGTCCCATAGCCCTTTCCCTTTCCATGAGCAGTAAAAGCAGCAACAGGGCAAACATGGAGGTATACCCTGACGCAACTATTATTTCAGGATAGCAAATTTAACACGGGCTTTATTGATTTAATATGCGTCATATGATATAATCACAGCAGAAATGTATGTTTTATATACATTGTTATAATGAATCGGCGCACCGTGAGACGGCACGCCCCAATACGGAGGAATACGCAAAATGGCAAACTTTTTTGAGATCTGCATCGGCAAAATGGAGCCCGAGCTTATTGCAAAGGGCTATGTAAAGGGTGAGGGTACTTCCGCAGGCAATAACCCTTATGTTCTTTATAACAGCGAGGCTGATACGCTCCTTATAAAGTACGCAAAGAATGAAAAGCGCTTCTATCTCTGCAAGGGAGAGGCAAATGCAAGTGCAGATGACTGCGGTCATGTCCAGACCTATTATTTTGACGAGGCAGGCGGCGACGGCGAGCGTGAGGCTGTAAGCGTTGCTCTTGACTTCCTTGATACACTTTCAACTCCCGTCCGTCCTTCCAAGGACCGTCTTGCCGCTGTTGCAAAGCAGGCAAAGAAGGAAGAGTCCGGGGACAGCATGGATGTCAATTTCTTTGTCAACAGGATCCCCACCTCCTTCCCCGAGTGCAGGATACCCCTTATCTCCCACAAGGAGTATTACGGTGAGATACTCCCTCTGAAGTTCTGCGAGGAGACCGTGTGCGCTGCACTGGCTGATAACCTTAAAAAGGGCAACAAGGCAAGACTCAACCCCTTCTTCGAGTTGCTTTCAAACTCTTACGAGAAGGGCGATATGGATACAAAAAGCATTATTGTTCAGGTGCTTCTCAATTCCATCATGGACAGCGAGCATCGCGCATATGCTGAAAGCAAGCTGAGCGACCAGCTTCGTAAGGCATGGATAGCAGGCAGAAAGTTCATCGGCAAGGAAGTAAAGCCCGAGCCTGTTTCCACAGCAAGAAAGCTTGCCGAGGCACAGGCAACTGCCGAGAGGCTTCAGGCATCACGCCGCAGATAAAAGTCGGCTTAGATAAGAAAAGAGTATAAAAACAGAATATTACGGGAAGAGGGGATATTAATGTCGCTTATTGTCTGTGTGAAATGCGGAGAAAAGTGCCGCGATTACGATCTTTTCTGTCCCAGATGCGGCAGTCCCTGCAGAATGAAGCAGGAGCGTGACTGTGACGGAAACTGCGAAAAATGTCCGTATGATATGCCCTTCGGGTGCGGAAAGCCGAAGCATATGCCCTATGTTTCTCCGTATCCCCACACCATAGTGGAGAAGGACAATGCATATTATTATGTTGAAGAATCGGAAAAGCGAAGCAGGCTTGGAGTGGTGCTTCTTGCGCTGATGGCGACGGGTGCGCTTGGGATACATGATTTCTACGGGCGCTATTATCTGCGCGGTATTCTTCACATTCTGCTGATAATTCTCGGAATGATATTTCCGTGGCTGAAAATAGGTAGAGCATTGCTCATAAGCTGGGGGATTGCGGTGGTCGAAGCGATCCTCGTGACAGCACGAGTTATAAAGACCGACGGAAAAGGTTATCCCTTTGATTGAATTGAGAAAAACCGCCGAGGCATTTGCCTCGGCGGTTTCGTCATATCTTGCTATACCTTGCAGGCTTTGTAGGAGCAGTAAGCGCTGTAAACATTGCCGCTGCTCTCCTTGTGGTAGGCTCTTACCTTATAATAGTAAGTCTTGCCCTTGGTCTGACCTGCGATGGTGAAAATTGTGTTGCCGTTTTCATCGGTAGTGACAGTGCACTTCGATGTGATGTTGGTGTATGTGCCGCTCTTGCTTGTTGCGCGGTATACATAGTAGCCGTCAGCACCGTCAACGGGCTTTACGGTTATCTTTGCCTTGCCGCTTGAAACCTTGGAAGCGGTCACGACAGGAGTTGTGAGGGTGCCTCTTGCGGTCAGTACAGAAGAGTAGGAGGGACTGAGCACCTCGGTGCCGTCCACGATTCTGTAGCCGCGGAGCTTGTAGTAATAATACTTGCCTGTTACAAGGTCATCGTCGATATAGCTGAGAACGCTGCCGCTATCGACCTTTGCAAGCTGAGTATAGGTGCCGCTCTTGGCGGTGGAACGGTAAATATAGTAACCGTCAGAACCTGCAAGCTGTGTCCACGAAAGCTTCACGCTGTCATAGCTGTTTCTCTTTGCGGAAACATTGGGTACTGTTCCGAGAGTCGCTCTGCCGGGGTCATATGCAGACAGAGGGCTGAGACCTGTCTGTCCGCTGACAGTGCGGTATGCGGCAACCTTATAGTTATATACTTTGCCGGTCTTGAGTCCTGTATCGTTGTAGGATTTTGTGCTGCTGCCGGAGGCGCGTGCAATCTCCTCGTACTCACCGTCTGCAGTGTCACAGCGGTAGATGACATATCCGGAAGCGCCGGTAACAGGCTTCCATGTGATCTTTATGCTGTTGTAGCTTGAGCGGTTTGCGAGGACAGAGGTGGGCTTACCCAGTGCGGGGGCAGCGGATTTAGCCGCAGATGCGTCGCTCTCGTAGGTGCCGCGGGTTGCCGTGACCTTGTAGTAATAGGTAACACCGGGTACGACAGAGGTATTTGTGAAAGTGACGGTGGAACCGCTTGTAATGGTCTTGACAAGGGTGTATTCGCCGTTGGGATCGGTTGAACGGTAGACCTTATAGCCTGTTGCGCCGCCGATCTTTGCCCACTTGACGGTGAGATAGTAAGAGGTCTTGGAAACGGTGATGGTGGGCTTTGTCAGATAGGGATATGCGTTGACAAGCTCGCTTTCGGGACCGTAGATCCTTGTGCTGCCCGAATTGCGGTATGCCTTTACCTTGTAGTAATAGGTCTTGCCGGGAGTAAGGCTTGTGTTGGTGTAGGAAACGGTAGAGCCGCTTGTTACGCGCTTGACGGAAGTGTAGGTGCCGTCTGGAGAGGTGGCTCTGTAAATGGTATATCCGGAAGCGCCGGGAACCTTGCTCCAGCTTATCTTGATGCTGTTGTAGGAAGCGCGGGTCGCCTTTACATTATTGACCTGTGCGGGTAGTGCCTTTGCGGAGACTATTTCAGAATCCTGAGATTTTTCTCCGTAGCTGTTATATGCGCGGAGCTTGTAATAGTAAGTCTTGTTGAAGGTTCTTCCTGTATTGACATAGGAGGTCTTTGAGCTGTCAAGGGTTGCCTTGAGGGTATAAGTGCCGTTTGCAGAGGTCGCAATCCAGACCTCGTACTTTACAGCCTCATCCACGGGTTCCCAGGAAAGGTTTATGCGGTCATAGCCGCCGGAGGCTGCAGAGAGGGTTGGAGTGATGTCTGCGAAACCGGGTATGCCTATCAGTGTGGTCTCGGTTGTCAGAACAGTGAGTCGTGGGAAGAGGGAGTTTGTTATTTCACAATAGAGAGTCTTTCCTGCGTGCTCGGCGCCAAAGGTGAATATGCCTTTCTCGGAGGAGACAGGGGTGACGATGAAACGGGAATCGACATCTATCCAGGTGTATTCGGAAGCTGTTCCGTTGATGCTGTACTCAGAGGAGAGATCTATGGTAGTGCCGATATTGGTGCTTTCGGGGATTACAATTACACTCTGGGGGGAGTAATCAGTGTCAGAGACGGCAGGTGTCTCAACAGGCATCGAGGAGAAACGCAGAGCGTTGTTGCGGCATACCAGATAGGCAAGAGAAGGACATCCTGAAATGTCGAGAGAGGTTATGCTGTTCTCCTCGCAGGACAGAGAGGACAGAAGGGGGGAATCGGAGACATCAAGCTCAGTGAGCATATTTTCCATACAGTTGAGATGACTGAGACTTGCCTTGCAGCCGCTTAAATCCAACTCGGTGAGCTTGTTGCACAGACAGTCAAGATGCTGAATTGAGGAAACGCTTCCAAGCTCAAGCGTCTCCAACTCGTTAAAAGCACAGGTTACCCAGACGAGGTTAGGGTTATTGCTCAGGTCAAGAGAGGTGAGCTTGTTTTCGTCACACCACAGATCGGTAAGCTTAGAGTTTGCCGAAAGGTCAAGGGAGGTGATGCTGTTGTTATTGCAGTTGATGAATTTAAGCTCGGTGTTGCTGCCAAGATCAAGTGAGGTGAGCTTATTGTTATCGCACCACAGATCGGTGAGTGCAGAGTTGTTTGATAAATCAAGGTCGGTGATCGCACTGTTGGAGCAGGAGAAATACTCAAGCGCCAAATTGCAGGAGGTGTCTGCAGCGGTAAGCTCATTATAGCCGCAGACAAGGGTTTTAAGCATGGGGTTGTTTGTTACATCAAGCTCTGAGAGCTGATTGCCGAAGCAGTAAAGCTCAGTAAGAGCCGTATTTGCGGCGACATTCAGTGAAGTCAGTCTGTTTCTGCCGCAGCAGAGAGTCTGAAGTCCGACAGCCTTGCTGACATCAATGGAGGTTATAAGGTTCGAGGTTATTCCGTCATCGCCGCAGTGGAAGTAGGTTATATCGCCATCGCAGTAAATCTTTATTGTGCTGCCTGCGACAGTGCCTGTTACCTCGGTGTTGCCCGTAACATCATTTTCGGCGTAGCTGATGGCAGTGCCGCTACCCCAGTCAACGGAGAAGGTTTCCGCATCGGTGCCGACGCGGATTATCATGGTGCTTCCTACGGGAAGAGCGGTAGTGATGACTATCTGGGGCGCAGATTCAGGTTCAGGTTCAGGTTCGGGCTCGGGCTCGGGTTCGGGCTCGGGTTCGGGCTCGGGAGCAGGCTCAGCCACGACTTTTACTCGAGCGGTTGCACCGGGATCAAAGACCGATGCAAGGTCGCGCCAGTAGTAGGAGCCGCCATCATACTGATAGTAGGCAAAGGACTGACCGGCGGTCTCGCTTGTTACATAGTTGGTGTTCATTGAATCGAGGTAATCCGCCGAAAAGTCGATGGCGACAAGAGCTGCCTCGGAGTTGCTGGTAAGGGTAAATACCGCACTGAAGGTCTGACCTTCGGCTATATCGATGCCCTCGGGAAGCTCAACGGAGTGAAGTCCCGCATCGTCAAACACGCCTGTAACAGGAGAAGAGAGCAGTGCAATGCCGTTTTCGGGGTTGGAGGTGTTTGCGGGAAGTCCCTTGTAAAGCTGCAGGGAGTAGGAAACATTGCTGTTGAGAGTTACAACGGAAGCGGAAGTGAGAGTCTCGTTGCGCTGAGCGGTATAGACATTGCCCACGCGATAGGTGGGGCTGATGCCGTCTACCCAGCCCTCGAGAGCGCCGCCGTCATACTGATAGATGTTTTCGTCGGTGTTGACATCGGCGGTGTAATCAAAGACGTAGCAGGATCTGTAAAGTCCTTTGGAATCGGGCTTGAAAGCCATATCCTCATAGGATATCCAGCAGTAGCCGTCATTGCCCCAGTTTTCGCCCCAACTGTTCTTTACGAGCCATGCACCGTTGTTCTGAGGTGCGCGGTCGGAGCGGAAATTGGACTTTGAATATGCATCATTCCAGCCTACTATGGATACAGCATGGTTGGTGTATGCAAAATCATCGTTGTACATTGCGTAGGTATCGGTGTTAATGTAGTCGGAATGATGGTAATAAGCAATACCAACAGAGCCGTACTCCATGATGAGAGCCTTGAGGCGCTCGGAGTTGTTTGCGGGACACATGAGAACATTTTCAAGTGTTGCACTGCGGTTTGCGTATGCAAGAGAATCGGAAAAAGAAGGAGCAGCACTTGCATTGGTATAGGGGAGAACGGAATCAGCGACAGGGCCGACACCCGAAGAAAGGGTGTTCATTGCCATGAAGTAGTTGCCGCCTGCGTTGAGAACGTCGGCGTCGTTGTAGAATATATAGTCGCCTGCGGTAAGACCCAGAGGGTCGGTGGGGCGGTTATAATTGAAATATGCAAGGTGAAGCTCAGAGAAGTCAACGGAATCCTTTGCATTGCTGTCCTCGGCAATGAGGCTTGATTCAATGAGGTTCATTGTGGAGAAGGACCAGCAGGTGCCGTAAGGATTCTGATTCTTTACTGAGGTTACCATGCCCTCATCAGCGGCGCTGTAAGACTCAGGAAGAATGGCGAAGAGCATATTGGACTCATCACGGTAACGTTCCTTTGCAAAGAGACCCGGCTCATCGATAAAGCCGCCTTCAATGATGCCCATTTCGGGGTCGATTATGGGTGCGCTGTCCGAGAAGCTGATGATGTGAACGCTTTCCTTCTCGGCGGTAATATTCTCGCTTTCGGCACGCGCGATAATGCCGTCCCAGGAACCGATGTTAACGATTCCGTTTGCCGCAACAAGGAGCAGAGCGAGCAGGATCGATAAGATCCTGACAGGTTTTTTACTCATAAAATTTCCCTCCGTCAGGTGAATTTGAAAAAACTGACAATATACCATATACTATTATAAACAATCACCGAAGGGCAAACAATAGTAAAATGAAACAAAAAAAGAACGATGCATTTGTAACGCGGATAAATATCAAAACCACCGGATGAACCGGTGGTTCTGGTTTGCAGAGATTATCAGTAATTGTTCTGGGCGGTATAGTATGCCTCCTGATAGTCCTCTATCCACTGCTGGATAGACTCGGGATATGCACCAAGGTCAGCGGTGTAAATGCCGTTGTTGGTCAGATAGGACATATTCTCGGTGCCGTCCTCGCTTATTATCATGCTGTAGGTGCCGTCGTCGTAGAGAAGCAGAACGGCGGCATATTCGTTGCCTGTGACCATGCCGTAATATACATAGGCACCGTCATTGTTGTTTCGCTCAACACGCCACATCTGGAAGCAGTCCATAAGTCTTGCATACTGATCCTTGGTGAGAGCATTGGATATCATTTCGTCTTGCTCTTCGGTGAGAACCTCCATCTGTGAAAGACTGGTATTGAGATACTCAACATCGCCGCAGAGATAAATGCCCTCGATGTTTGCACCGTAGGAGAAACCCTCGATTACCTCCCACTGCATATTCTCCTTGCTTACAAAGCCGACGGTGAGGCTTTCCTCCTCCAGAGTAAATTCCACATACGCATCTGTATCGACTATTTCGTAAGTGGCATAGCTGCTGCCTTCACCGTGGAAATTGGCTCGCAGATCATGCACATCTGCAACGGTGTTGCCGTTGTGGATCTCGACGTCAAAGAGGAAGCCGCGGCTGTCTGTATCGTGAATGGTGATGCAGGCGCGGGAGAATGTCGCATCGCCCTCGCGGTTCCATTCACCGTTCCAGCCCTTGCCGCCGACCGCACAGCTGCAGGAAAGGCACAGTGCGATTATGGCGGCGATTATTGCCGCCAGCGGAAGCACTATTACCAGAAGGACCTTCCGCATATCTATTTCATACATACAGAAATACCTCCGTTAATAGCCGAAGGAGCCTTCGACGGATTCATCGTTTTCTATCCAGTCCTGAACATCGATGACCGTAAATTCCTCGGGAGTATTGCGGATAACGACTCTGGCGATGCCTGCGTTTATAACAAGCCTCTTGCACATGGCGCAGGAGCAGGAATCGCGAAGCAGCTCGCCTGTTTTTCCGTCGGTGCCTGCAAGATACAGGGTTGCGCCAAGCATGGAGGCACGGCTGGCGGATATGATAGCGTTTGCCTCGGCATGAACTGCTCTGCACAGCTCATATCGCTCGCCTCTTGCAATTCCCAGCTTTTCTCTTATGCAGGAATTCATATCGGAGCAATTCTGTCTGCCTCTGGGCGCTCCGTTGTAGCCGGAGGACACTATCTCATCGTTCTGGACTATTATAGCACCGTAGTGACGGCGAAGACAGGTGCTCCTTTCGGAAACGGTCTGAGCTATATCAAGGTAATAATTTTCCTTGTCTCTTCTTGCCATAAATAACGCTCCTTTTTGTTAACTCAACTTATCATACCAACTGCACACTGTTTTGACAAGTGCTTTGAATAAAAATGTCTTTACATCTTTTATCCTGCTGAAGAATGTGGTATCATATGTAAATCGATGATCTGTCAGCAGACCGAAAGGAGCTGTATATATGGAACGACTTACCGATGTATCGGCAATAAAAGAGCTTCTGACCCGTCACGGCTTCACTTTTTCAAAGAGCCTCGGTCAGAATTTTCTCATAAATCCCTCAGTGTGTCCGCGTATGGCGGAGGCGGCTGTGCGTGATGACAGCACAGGCGTCATAGAAATAGGACCGGGTATGGGAGTGCTTACGAGAGAGCTGTCCCGTCTTGCGAAAAAGGTGGTTGCCATCGAGCTTGACGAGCGGCTTTTGCCCGTGCTTGACG
The DNA here is from genome assembly GCA_045534445.1 of Acutalibacteraceae bacterium. Classification (GTDB taxonomy): domain Bacteria; phylum Bacillota; class Clostridia; order Oscillospirales; family Acutalibacteraceae; genus JAISGQ01. The sequence continues at coordinate 10,907 of JAZSJQ010000043.1, read as the reverse complement.
AGACTCTGGCAGAGTGCGGCAATGTTGAGGTTGTGAATGCCGATGCGCTGACCCTTGACTTAGGCGCCCTCATAAACGAAAAATTTGCCGATTGCAGTAATGTCAGCGTATGCGCAAACCTTCCTTACTATATTACATCGCCTCTTGTAATGAAGCTTCTTGAAGACGAGCTTCCCTTTTCCAGCATAACGGTAATGGTGCAGAAGGAAGCCGCACAGCGCCTTTGCGCACCGGTGGGCTCAAGGGATGCAGGTGCGGTTACCGTGGCAGTTGCCTATTATGCCGAGGCAAAGAAGCTTTTCAATGTGTCCCGCGGCAGCTTCATGCCTGCCCCGAATGTTGATTCTGCGGTCATTTCCCTTGAACTTCGCAGTGAGCCGCCTTTCCCCGTGGGCAGGAAGGAAATATTCTTCAGACTCATAAAGGCAGGCTTTTCGCAGCGCAGAAAGACCCTGCTCAATTCCCTGTGCTCAGGGGGCTTTCTGACCCGTGAGCAGGCGGCGACGGTGCTTGATGCCGCAGAAATACCGCAAAACACGAGAATAGAGGAGCTTTCCTTTGAAAAGCTTTCGGTTTTGTCCCGCTGTGCTGATTTTGTATTGACATGATTGGAATAATATAGTAAGATTAACTATGAATCAGTAGATAATTACTTTTATAGGAGAGGAGGCAATGCATTTGAAAAACAAATCAAAACGCTCGGTGCTGGTAATAGCCGTATTTATTATCGGTATCATCGCCGTTGCGCTGCTTCTGCTCATAAGCATTGTCAGGAAATACTCTCCGATGTTTTTGGCTTCCGAAGCGATCGTGCTTCTCTGCCTTATTTATCTGCTGACAAGTACGCTCATATCGAGAAAAAGGATAATTGAGCAGGATCTGGAAAGAGCGAAATCTCCTTACGGCAAGGTCGATAAGAAGGAGATCGATAAGATCTTTGACATGATCGACAAGGAAGAAAAACGCCGGGGAAGAACGATGGTCTACACCTCGCCCGAGCCTGCAAAGCAGGAATCCTCCGCGGCAAATGCCGAGGAGCCTAAGGAAGACAGCAAAGGAGCCGGATCCGCCCCTGCGGAAGAGGAGGAAGAGGACAGATTGCCCATAATCTTCCCCGATAAGGATGAATACGAGGGAGACGGCAAGGCATTTTCGCCTATCTCTGAGGAACGTGCGGCAGCACGCAGAGAGGAAAAGGCGGCAGAAAAAATGCAGGGTGAGGGCGATAATAGCGCCGCATCCGATGAAATAGCCGAGCTTGCGGCAGCAACGGCACTTGGAGGTGCTGTCGGAGTCATCGCACAGGACGGTGCGGACGATAATACCGAACAGAAGGAAAAAGGCAAGCGCGGAAAGGGAGGCAAGAATATGGATAACAGACCTAAAAGACGGCAGCCGCCTGTATATTATGATCAGTACGGAAATCCTGTAGCGCCTCCTGCGCGTCAGGCACCTGCACAGCCCGTGGGCTATGATCAGTACGGCAGACCTATCTACGGTCAGCGTCCGCCTCAGAAGAAGCCCCGTCCCATAGGTTTTGACCAGAACGGCAGACCTATTTTTGCCGCTCCTCAGAGACAGCCAAGAGTTCCCGTGGGCTATGACCAGTACGGCAGACCTATTTTTGCACCTGCACCCGGCAGAGCCCGTCCTGCAGGAGCAAGACCGCCTCAGGGTCAGCGCCGCAGACCGCCTCAGGGTGCTGTTCCCGGTGCTGAGCAGGCAGCTGCGCCTCAGATACCTGCAGAGCCTATGGCAGCCTCCGCGGCAGATGCTCTGGCGGCAATCGAAGCAAATGCAGCTTCAGGCGCAAACACCTATTACGATGAGGATTATATCCCCGTAGTAGTCCATATGGAAGAAGATTTTGATTATTCGGATGACCGCTATACTCCCAGAGTCCGTGCGGGAATGGATACTCCGACCGCGGCTCCCGTTGCTGCTGCAGCTGCTGTGGCGGCAGTTCCGGTCATTGCTGATGAGTATAACTCCAGCGGTTCTGATGTATACCGTCCGGATTATGCAAGTGAAGAAATACCCGTTGTTGTTCCTGTATTTGAGGATATGGAAGTGGACTACACCACCAAGAGCGGTTTTACCCCCATGAGCGATCCCTATGCTCAGAAGGGTTATTCCGCACCTGTCTATTCTCCTGAGCCTGCAATGGAAAAACCGCTTGCACCCACTCCGATCTATCAGGATCCCATGAGGGCAAATCCTGAGTACAATGCTCGAAGCGCATCGGACTATGTGCGTGATGAGGAAGAGGAAAGCTTCGTATACGTTCCCCACTTTGACGATGATGATCCGATTCCCGAACCCGCCCCTGCAGAACCTGCAGTTCCGCACTGGAAGCTTGCAAAAATGAAGCGCCGCAAGGTCAGAAGAAGAAGCCGCCGCGGTATGCTTTTCAAGGTCAAGTCCGATAAGTTCTCGGAATATATGCAGGCTCTCAACGGCTGATGAATAAAACCTGCGCATAAATCCTTGTGCGCAGGTTTGTTTTTAAAAAAGTTTACATTTATAAACCGCAAAATATGCGAAAATTTACTTATTGTTCTCATCTAAAGGTTGACTTGACACTATTTTGGGTTATAATCTTATATATGTGTTGATTATGCACACACTGATATTATGTCGGTTTCGACAGATTCGGAGGCACTTTTATGATCAGTCAGAATTTGCTTTCCTGGCAGCAAAGCAGAAAATACCGTCTTGATGGCGACACTGTTTACGGAGTATCCGGCGGTGTAGGCTTTTCGGTCGTTGAAGAGGATGGCGGCAAGCTCGCTATCTTTATGCTCGTTTGTTCATCTGATGCGTCATTTGACGGAATGGAGGATATGCTCCGTTCTCAGGTGGATCTTTCCGATCTTCAGGTTGGTGATGTAGAGGGTTATCTTGCACTTTTCTATGATGAAAGTGCAGGTGCTATGAGTGAGCATATGCTTGATGATATGCTTACCTTTGTTTCCGCCAATTACAGAGGTCTCGGCTTCCGCGCACCTAACGTATGTGTAAAGTGCGGCGCTCCGGCAAACAAGCGCTCCTTCTATAACAATATGGTTCAGCCCATGTGTGCTGAGTGCTCTGCAGCGGTAAAGGGCAGCGCAAGACCCGCTCCTGCTCCTGCTCCTGCTCAGCGTCCTGAGCCTCCTCAGGAGGACAGGCTCCGCACTTCGACCGTCTATGATGAGTCCAGAGACGATACATACGCAGGAATGGAGCCTTCTCGTCGCAGACCTGCCCCCGCTCCGGCTCCTGCATGGGACAGAGAACCTGCACCTCCCTACCAGAGCAATGACGATGAGGGCAATTCCGGCAAGGGCGTGCTGGGTGCCATTATCGGTGCTGTAGCAGGACTTGTTCCCTTTGCGATCTGCGCTGTCTGCAACTTCCCCCTCCCGGCACTCTGCGTGCTTTCAGGTGTTTTTGCAGTACTCGGTTATGTAGCATTCGGCGGCGTCAAGGATAAGAAGACCGGTTCGCTTGTGTCCATTCTCAGTGCTGAGGCAGTTACTGTTGCGGCAGTCCTTCTGGTTTTCCTTATCAGCAAGGTTGGAACCACCGAGCTTCTTATCAATATGGTTCTCGGCGTGCTTGGTGCATTTTTGGGAATTGCCCTTGCTATCGATTCCCTCAACAACTATATCCGTAAGAGCAACTGAAAATAGCTTAAAACGCCCGTTTTACGGGCGTTTTTTATTTTGAATGTATATATACTTTAAGGAGAAAATATGCACGAAAATACAGAAAGTATAGTAAAAGCGGTGCTTGCCGCTGTGTTTTTAGGCGAAAAGGGTGAGGAGGAATCCCTTGAGGAGCTTCGTGAGCTTGCGAAAACAGCAGGCGCGGAGGTCATCGGAGTGTTCACCCAGAACCGCCCATCGAAGGACACTGCCACCTGCATCGGCTCGGGCAGACTTGAGGAGATAAGGGATTTCTGCGTTCAGAACGAAGCAGATCTGATAATCTTTGACTGTGAGCTGACCCCGAGACAGGTTGCCAATATCGAAAGAGAGACGGATATCAGAACCATTGACCGAACCATGCTCATTCTTGATATCTTCGCCATGCGCGCGCGCACCAGCGAGGGTAAGCTTCAGGTAGAGCTTGCTCAGCTTCGGTATATGCTGCCGCGCCTTACGGGCAAGGGCGTTGAAATGAGCCGTCTCGGCGGCGGTATCGGTACGCGAGGTCCCGGTGAAACCAAGCTTGAGACCGATAAGCGTCATATCCGAAGAAGGATAGAAGCCCTTTCCGAGAAGCTTGAGCAGGTGGAAAAGCACCGCGAGCTTCTGCGCACCCGCAGGAAGAAAGACGAGATCGTCACAGCCGCCATAGTCGGCTACACCAACGCAGGAAAAAGTACGCTTTTAAATACGCTGACTCAGGCAGGGGTGCTGGCGGAGGATATGCTTTTTGCGACTCTTGACGCGACCGCGAGGGCTCTTGAACTGCCCAGCGGTGCATCTGTCATGCTGGTTGATACCGTCGGATTTATCCGAAATCTGCCCCACCATCTTATAAAGGCATTCCGTTCAACCCTTGCGGAGGCGGCTCAGGCAGATATAATCATAAATGTCTGCGACGCTTCGTCGCCTGTGTGCCTTGAGCAGCTTGAGGTAACCACCGACCTGCTCTCACAGCTCGGCGCAGGCAGTACACCTACAATTACGGTGCTGAATAAGTGCGACAAGGAGAATATTCAGGCAGGTCTTAAGGGGGTTCGCATTTCCGCAAAGACAGGGGAAGGACTTCCCGCATTGCTTGAGGCAATAGATGACGCCATGCCCGTCAAGCGTCTGCGCCTGACAATACTTCTGCCCTTTGATAAGCTGGGAGAAGCCGCCCCCATACGCGAGCGCGGAACGATTTATGAGGAGGAGTACACCCCCGAGGGGCTGCGCCTTGACTTCTCCGCAGAAATGCCCATCGCCGCACCGCTGAAAAAATACGAGATAAGTGAATAGAAAAGACAGGGAACCTTGATACTGTAAGGTTCCCTGTCTTTTTGCAGAACAGTGATATCTACGACTTTGTAATGACCTTCAGCCTTCCTGCAATGAGCAGGCGGCTGATTATGAGATAGCATATCATGTTCAGTATCATCGCCACTGCCCAGGAGGCGGGATAAACGGCATAAAGGGTGAACAGTGTGGGAGAAAGCCTGAAAATCGTATATATATAAACGATACGGAATGCACACACTCCCACAAGGGAGCTTACCATAGGCATAAGTGAACGACCCATACCTCTCAGACAGCCTGCAAAGACGTTCATAAGTGCAAATATCCAGTAGGTGAGACCTATAAGCTTTGTGCGGTTGAGACCGCAGGCGATAACATCGGGGTCGGGGTTGTATATGGCAAGCAGCTTGTCTCCGAAGAAGAACATTATAATACCAAGTCCGAGGGATATAACAACGGAAAGCACCGCACAGATGGCGCATACCCGACGAACCCTCTTGTACTTTCCTGCGCCAACATTCTGACCTGTAAAGTTTATCGATGTATCTGCAACGCCCGAAACCGCAACATTCATAAAGCCTTCGATGCTGACGGCGGCGGTGTGAGCCGCCATTGCGGCTTCGCCGAAGGAATTTATCGAGGACTGGATAAGTACATTTGAGAAGGAGAAAAGGGAATTCTGAAGTCCCATGGGGAGACCGACCTTTATCATCATTGAAAGCTTTCTGCCGTGTATCTTAAGCCTTGAAAGGCTGAGACGGATACAACTGTCGGAATGAAGCAGACTCAGGAAAACGAGAAAAGCGGAAAGTGCCTGAGAGGCAACGGTCGCGATCGCAACGCCTGCAACGTCCATGCCGAAGTATATGACCAGCACCGCATTGAGAACCACATTGAGAACGCCCGAAACCGCAAGAAAGTAAAGAGGGCGCTTTGTATCACCCACGGCGCGAAGGGTGGAGGCACCGAAATTGTAGAAGGTGGTAAAGGGCATACCCAAAAAATAAATGCGGATATAGAGCAGTGACTTGCCGATCACCTCGGGAGGAGTACCCATGGCAGTGAGCAGAGGCTCTGCAACGAGCTGACCGATTATACACACTGCGATACCTGTTATGAGGCTTGTGAGAGCAGAGGTGTGGACGGTTTTGCTTACTTCATCATCCTTGCCTGCACCCTTGAACTGGGCGATTATGATACTTCCGCCCAGGAAGAAGCCGATGAACAGATTAGTGACAAGGTGGATTATGGAGGCTGTGGAGCCTACAGCGGCAAGGGCATTCTTGCCGTCCTCCGCGAATCTGCCGACGATAATGGAGTCGGCGGCGTTATAGAGAAGCTGAAGAACATTTGAAATGATAACAGGAAAGGCAAAGCGGAGCATCTTGCCGAGAAGCGGACCGCTTGTCATATCCATCTCATGGCGTTTTGGCATAGGCACCTCCAAAAACTGATATCCGAAACGCTATGCATTATAGCACTGCGTGCATCATAACTGCAAGCACAAAACGGACTGAAAGCAGGATAAATCGGCTGCACCTGCAATATCAGTCCGTAATGTACGAAATCTTTTGTCGGTGATTACATCGGAGTGTAATCATCGTTTTTCTGACCCTCTCGCCATTCACAGGAGGCTTCCATCAGACCGTTAAGATGATAATATCCGAAGACGATATACCACTCCTTATCGGCATGAGCCTCGGTGATCTTATCGTAATAATTCTCATTTTTTATGCCGTCATAGTCCTCCTGCCTTGAAAGATAATACACATTGGCATCGACCTGATAATAGCTTTTGGCGTACTTTGTGTAAAGCTGCTCCATTTTCTCCTTATAGTCATCGGAATATGCCGAAGGGGGCAGAAAAATCGTGTAAGCAAGACCTGAATTTGATGACTTGATGTAATGCTCGAACTCAAGGCTTCCCATACCGTCAGGCAGGGTTCTGTCAGGAACAGTGTAGCAGAGCTTGCATTCTCCGTACACTTCCTCGGTGTATTCGCGCGCTATCTCCATAAATTCCGCACGGTATTTATAAGATATGTAATTATCCTCGTATCTGTATCTCGGGACCTTGATAACATCATCCCCTACGACTGCATCATAGTAGCCCTTCATGACTGCCTTGGCGATGATTTCATCATCGGGGAATTTCTCCGAACGAAGGCGTACTGTCAGCTTTCCGCCGCCCTCTGTTCCCTGGGATATCCTTATAAGCGAAAATTCATCATCGTATTTCTGTTCAAGATGTTTGCATATCATTTCGACAGTTACCCCGTCGCCGGCCTTTTTCTCATAGTCGCACCCGCAGAGCAGAAAAGACAGCATCAGCGATATGATGCAAAGGGTAATTATGCTGGCTTTTTTAAAGGTCAGAAATTCTCTTTTCATTTATTTTCCTCCGTTTCTTCTGCACTGTTATCATTGCATTCAAATTTCTTCATATAATGGATTCGTCCCAGCAGAAGGGCATTGCAGTAGGCAAAAAGGAAGATCAGCCAGTTGACAGCCAGAAGCATTACCGTTGCCAGGATCGGAAGATATGAGGAATCCCACCTGAAATGAAAAATCTTACTGAGGGGAATGGTTGCAAGAGAAAGGGTCATTCCCACGCCGGATATCTTTACGAGGATAGCCCATATGGTGTTCTTGTGCTTCATATCTCCGAAAAATCCGCTTCCGCCTGTTTTGAAAGCCCCGTCGGCAATGCGCTTTTTCATTATTTCCCGGAAAATAATGTTCACTATAGCATCCTCGGCAAGGGACGCGGCGGCGATTATGTAGCAGATATTTATTATTGAACCGGTATTCGGCTCAAGCCAGCCGTCGCTTATAATTGCAGAAGAAATAAGCGCTGCGGAGCAGATAATGCAGAATCTGAACTGACCGAATAACAGAAGATTGTAGTAAGCATAGCCGACTCTGTGCCTGTTGATTCTTTTCTGAGTGAAATAAAAAGCAGGCAGAAGAATAACTGTACCCAAGACCAACACAGCCACAGCAAAATATTTTACAACGGCATGACCCGAATTCATTCCGAGAGTAAGATTCATAATATAAAATATTAAACAGCCGATAAAGCACGCCCACGGAGTACCGGGGCTCATGGAAGGGAAATCGGGATTGGTGAATTTCAGCGCAAAGTATTCCTTGGGCAAGTTTTCAAGTTTTTTCTTCATAATAACCCTCCACAAAAATATTTTAATCGCTCAGGGGCAAAGTCTTACCATTTACAGCTGACGCTTTCGCAGAAGCCCTGTATGCCGTCAAGGACAAGCCTCTGCACACTGCCGTCCTCGCTTCTGAGCATTACCGTGCCGTAATAGCGTCCGAAGACTCTGTGACGGCTCATTCTCGAAAGTGCTTTGCCGCCGACAGTGCCGCTCTCCGAGCATTGAGGCACCATTCGGATATTTATGTCGCCGTCTTCACCGATAAGAAACCAGGCTTCTCTGTCGGGATCAGAGGGGACGGTGATATCAAGCTCACCCGGCTTGTAGATCTTTCCTTTATAGAAAAATGCGTTTTCACCGCACTCTCTGCGGTCTCCGAAGCCCTCCCCGAGACAGAAGCCAAAGCGCTCGCCTTCAAAAAAGCTGTTTGCACAGAAGCTGAGCCAGTTTGTTTTTGACGGAAAAACACCTCTGTTCCAGCAGTATAAGCCGAGAGCAGACTCCTTTTCAAAGTGTGTCTCGATACCGCCGAGGCGCACAAGAGCGGAAACAGGCATACAGAACATTCTGTGAGAATAAAGAAACTCGCTTTTGCTTCTGAAGGGGATAACACAGGAAAGACTGTCATCATTGAGCTGATGAAACGTTGCGGTGATGTAAAGCTCGCGGACGTCATCGAAATTCGGCCAGCGGATCATAAGCCGCCGCTCATTCTGTCCGAGGGTGATGTTTGCCGAAGCCTCCTTCGAGCGGTACACAATATCTCCGAAGGTGCTGGCGTTGGGCATTTCATAGCCGCCAAGAGGCAGACGCTCGGTAAAAACAGCAGTCTTGCCGACGCTGTTTTTGAGATTCATTGCCGAAACCGCAAAGACACCCGTGCTGCTGTTATCCGCAAAGGAAACGGAAAACTGCCATTCCTCGTTACCGAAAAAATAACTGTCCCATTCCTTTACCTTGAGACGGTTCAAAAAATGCACATCACTGCGGTCGTAGCCGAGGAGAGGGTGTTCACTCCAGCCGAATTGCATAAGCTGACCCTTTTCATCAAGAAGCCTGCCCTCTTCGGTTATTCTCTTCTGGGGAGAATATGCCATGCTTATCATTGCCTTTCCTTTTTCTCTGATTATTTATTCTACCACACAATATGCCCTCTAACTACAAGAAAGGAAAATATTTTTAATTTTTTTGCGTTTTACTATTGACAATAGTGTGCGCCACACACTATAATACAGACAACAATAACACGGACGGAGGGATATTGTGAATACAGATGAGATCGTATCGGGTCTTGTGTTGGAACTGCGGCGAGGTACGCTGATACTGCTGGTACTAAGCAGACTTGAAAAGCCGACCTACGGCTACAGCCTTGTCAGCGAGCTTGAAAAGGGCGGCATTCCCGTTGAGGCAAACACCCTTTACCCCCTTATGAGAAGGCTTGAAAGTCAGGGACTTTTAAAGAGTGAGTGGGAGACAGGGGGCAGCAAGCCGAGAAAATATTATGTTCTGACCGAGGACGGCAAAGAGGTATTGGAGAGAATGAAAAAGCACTGGAAGGCTTTTTCTGAGAATGTAGACAGAATTATGGAGGGTGTTGAAAATGAGTAACAATGAAATGATAGCACGTTATGTTTATGCGGTTACAAGGCTTCTTCCAAAAAAGAACAGGGAAGAGGTGGGGAAAGAGATAGAGGGTAATATATATGAGATGCTTGAGGCAAGATGCGGTGAAATAACACCCACTGAGACCGACGTGCGCGTTGTGCTGGCTGAGCTCGGCACTCCCGATGAGCTTGCTCAGAAGTACGACACCGACTCCATGGACCATCTCATCGGCGGCGTGTACTATTTTAAATATAAGATAGTGCTGAAGATAGTTGCCATAGCAAGCATCATAGGATACTCGATAGCCTGCGTACTGGGTATTCTCTTTGACAGAGATCAGTCTGCGGTCGAAACAGTTTTCGATTGGGTGGTTGGACTTCCCAATGTACTGCTTTCTGCCTTTGCGATCATTACCATCGTGTTTGCGATCCTCGAGCGCAAGAAGGTAAGTATAGGCGACAGCGGCATCGACAATCTTCCCGGCATACCGAAAAAGAACGAGAAGATAAGCATTGCTGACAGCATTGTGGATATCTGCTTTGGCGTGTTTTTCACTGTTATGATCTTAGGCTTCGGTGATGTTGTTCCTGTTGTTGCACACATCGCTTCTGATGGTATTGATACAAAGGTGATCCCCCTGTTCAATATGGAAGCAGTGCAGGCTGTGTGGCTGCCCCTTGTTATCTGGACAGTTATGACCGTTATCCGCAATGTTGTAAAGATCATCGTCGGACGCAAAAACATGACAGTGTTCATCACTCTTGCCGTAACAGGTGTTGTGTCTGTTGTATGCGCTTATCTGTTCTTCATAAACGGCAATGTACTCAATTACGAAGGACTCAGAGAGGCAGCCGCAATGGCAGGAGATGCCCGCGAAACTCTTCAGAACATATTCATGAATCTTAAATGGATAATATTCGGCGGCGTGGCACTGGGGCATACGATCGACATCGGAACCTGCCTTGCCTGCGCACTTAAAGGAAAGAATGAATAAATAAAAAAGGAGCCGAAAGGCTCCTTTCAGCCTGTCAAAGAACCCCGATTTTTCGAGATGAAAAATCGGGGGTTTTGGTATACAGAAAAAAATGAAGTGGAAAACTGAGCAGAAAGAGGAATGTTTCCATCCCCATATTGCCAGTTTTTTCAGGTTCATGGCAGC
>JAZSJQ010000020.1:0-8393 GCA_045534445.1 Acutalibacteraceae bacterium | reverse complement strand
CCATGTCTGTCGATGTTGTTTTTGAACCGCTCGTCGGCTGTATACATCTGCCCCAGACCTGCAAGAATCTGTTTTGTGCAGGTGTAGTAATTGTCGGATATATATTTCTGCAGTTTTGCTGCAATCGCCTGCGCTTCGGGTGAATCTGCGGTATGCCCTGCTTTTCTGCACTCTGCAAATTCAGCGAACACCGCATCAAGACCGTTGTTTACCTGCTGCCATTTGTCCTTTGTGTAGTCAGCGGTCTTTTTCTCATGCTCTCTGTACGCATCGGTTCTGCCCCATTTTTCTTTTGCTTCTGTTTCATATTTCTTGCGTGCGGCTTCGTAATTGCTATTATCAAATACTTTCATTGTGATTTCTCCTTTTTCTGCACTGTCAAGAGCTTTAATTATCTGCTCAAGCCGATTCTTTTTCAGAATCAGAAGTTTTCGCTGCTCTGAAAGCGCCTTCTTTTTATCATAGTTCGGAGATGACAGTATTTCGGCTATGCTTTTCAGCGGAAAATCAAGCTCACGGTAGAACATGATCTCCTGCATTCGCATGAGGGATTCTTCATCATAGAAACGATATCCGTTCTCATTGTCAATACGGTTTGGTTTCAGCAAGCCTATTTCATCGTAATAGTGCAGTGTTCGCACACTCACACCGCAAAGCTCTGCAAATTCCTTTATATGCATTTCTGTCACCTCTCTGATGTGAAGTATAAAGCATGACGTAACGTCAGAGTCAATAGTATTATAGTATTTTTTATAAGATTTGCAAATCTCTTTACATTCAATACACTTTGTGATATAATTAACAAAAATCATTGCTGACACGAAAGGGTAAAACCTGACGTATAAGGGTGTATAAAATTGCTGTGCGTTTTTCGTGCGGTCTTATGATTTTATGCTCCCGTTTTTCGGGAGTTTTTGTTTTATAAAGGAGAAATTTATGGAAAACAGAATTGCACTGCTTGGCATTATAGTTGAACAGCCCGATTCAGCAGAGCCACTTAATGCTCTGCTTCATGAATATAAGGATTACGTCGTCGGTCGAATGGGTCTTCCTTACAGAGAAAGAGGCGTCAGTATCATAAGCATTGTGCTTGATGCTCCCACCGATAAAATCAGCGCTCTTTCAGGAAAGATCGGTATGCTCAGTGGCGTTACTGCAAAAGCTGTTTATTCAAAGATGCCGGAGGAATCAAAATGATTCATCTCGTTGAAAAGCTTGAACGTGAGCGATCTTTATTGCCTGAGGAATTCGCTTGTCTTATTGACAACAGAAATGAGGAGATCGCGGCGCTTCTCTTTGAAAAGGCGGTAAAGGCACGCAAAAAATACTACGGAAACGATGTTTATATTCGTGGACTTATTGAATTTACAAACTACTGCAAAAATGACTGCTACTACTGCGGTATACGCAGAAGCAATAAAACTGTTGAGCGTTATCGCCTGAGCCCCGAGGATATTCTGCTTTGCTGTAAGGAGGGGTATGCTCTTGGCTACCGTACCTTTGTACTTCAGGGCGGTGAAGATCCGTGGTACACTCCCGAGCGGATAGAAACTCTTGTAAGGGATATCAAGAAAAACCATCCCGACTGCGCTGTAACACTCTCCTTCGGAGAGCATCCGAAAGAGGTTTATAAGAAATGGTTTGATGCAGGTGCTGACCGCTATCTTTTAAGACACGAAACGGCAGATGACTGTCATTATGCAACATTGCACCCTGCTGAACTGACACTTGAAAACAGAAAAAGATGCCTTTATGACTTAAAGGAGATCGGTTATCAGGTGGGCTGCGGTTTTATGGTCGGGTCACCAAATCAGACCACTGAGCATCTGGTTAAAGACCTGCTCTTTATAAGAGAGTTTGAGCCCGACATGGTGGGTATAGGCCCTTTTATCCCGCATCATGCAACACCCTTCAAGGACGAAAAAGCAGGATCATTTGAACTGACATTATATCTGCTGGCGATAGTCAGGCTGATGCTTCCGAATGTTCTGCTCCCTGCGACTACCGCACTGGGTACAATACACCCTCAAGGACGTGAAAAGGGCATACTGGCAGGTGCCAATGTCTGTATGCCGAACTTATCTCCCGAAGACGTTCGGAAAAACTACTCACTTTACGACAACAAGCTCTCCACGGGAGCAGAAGCCGCCCAGAAAACTGGCGATCTGACACTTCGCATGGAGGCTATAGGATACAGAATCGTCACCGCTCGCGGCGACCACAAAGAATTTTAGAAAAGAGGTAACATATATGTACGATCCGAAATCAATGAAAGCCGAAGAATTTATAAGCCATGAGGAAATCCTCGATACCCTTGCTTATGCTGATGAGCATAAAAACGATGCTGAGCTTATTGATTCCATTATCGAAAAAGCAAAAGAACGTAAAGGTCTCAACCACAGAGAGGCTTCTGTTCTCCTTGCCTGCGAGATCGAAGAAAAGAACCAGGAGATCTATACTCTTGCTGAGCAGATAAAGAAGGACTTCTACGGCAACAGAATCGTTATGTTTGCTCCCCTTTATCTCTCCAACTACTGCGTAAACGGTTGTCTTTACTGCCCCTATCACTACAAGAACAAGCACATTGCAAGAAAGAAGCTGACTCAGGAAGAAATCAAAGCAGAGGTCATCGCTCTGCAGGATATGGGACACAAGAGACTTGCTCTTGAAGCAGGTGAAGATCCCGTAAACAATCCTCTTGAATACATTCTTGAGTCCATTAAGACTATTTACTCCATAAAGCACAAGAACGGTGCTATCCGCAGAGTAAATGTAAACATTGCAGCTACCACTGTTGAAAACTACCGCAAGCTCAAGGAAGCAGGCATCGGCACCTACATACTCTTTCAGGAGACCTATCACAAGGAAACCTATGAAAGACTTCATCCCACAGGCCCCAAGAGCAACTACACCTATCACACTGAGGCTCACGACAGAGCTATGCAGGGCGGTATCGACGATGTCGGTCTGGGTGTTCTTTTCGGTCTGGAGCTTTACCGCTATGAGTTTGCAGGTCTGCTCATGCACGCAGAGCATCTTGAAGCTGCTTTCGGTGTAGGGCCTCACACTATAAGCGTTCCCCGTGTTTGTCCTGCTGATGACATTGATCCCGATGAGTTTGACAACGGTATTTCTGACGATATGTTTGCAAAGATCGTTGCATGCATTCGTGTTGCCGTTCCTTATACAGGCATGATAATCTCCACCCGTGAAAGCCCGAAGGTTCGTGAGAGACTTCTGCATCTCGGCGTTTCTCAGATCTCCGGCGGTTCACGCACAAGTGTCGGCGGCTACGCAGAGGAAGAGCCTGAGGAGGAAAACTCCGCTCAGTTTGACGTTTCTGACCGCAGAACTCTTGATGAGGTCGTCAACTGGCTTATGAGAATGGACTATCTCCCCTCCTTCTGCACTGCCTGCTACCGTGAAGGTCGTACAGGCGACAGATTCATGTCCCTTTGCAAGTCGGGGCAGATCTCAAACTGCTGTCTGCCCAACGCACTTATGACCCTTAAAGAATACCTTACCGACTACGCAAAGCCCGACACTCAGGAGGTCGGTGAAAAGCTTATCGCAAAGCAGATAAATGATATTCCCAACGATAAAGTGCGTGGTATTGTTGCAGAACGTCTTGAGAAGATCGCAAACGGAGAACGCGACTTCAGATTCTGATTACCAGGTTTCCAAAGGAACAATGTTCCTTTGGTGGGATTCTAAAGGGCAACGCCCTTTAGTCGCTTTCCGCAGAAAGCGAAATACTCCATACAAACTAAAGCGCAGGAAGATAGGGTGAACAGTCCGGTGGACTGTTCACCCGTAAGAAACCCTCGCCGGGGGTTTCTTGTGCCATCTGCAAAGATGGCGAAATAATAATTCTGTGAGGTGATATTATGAGCAATTTAAATCAGACTCCCAGCGGTGAGAGAGTGCATATTGCCTTCTTCGGACGCAGAAACGTTGGTAAATCAAGCCTTGTAAATGCTTTTACAGGGCAGGAGATCGCTATTGTTTCCGATGTAAAGGGCACTACAACCGACCCTGTAACAAAGGCTATGGAGCTTTTGCCAATGGGACCTGTTCAGATAATCGACACTCCCGGCATCGACGACGTGGGCTCTTTAGGCGAAATGCGTGTTAGCAGGACAAAGCAGGTGCTCAACAAGACTGATCTTGCGATTCTGGTCGTTGACTCTGCTGTGGGACTTGGCGAGGTTGAGAATGATCTCATTGCTTCATTCAAAGATAAAAATATTCCCTATATTCTTGTTTATAACAAGTCGGATTTGCTTGAGAATGTTCCCGAAGCAGAAGGCAATACAATATGGGTCAGCGCTCAGACAAAGCTGAACATTCATGAATTAAAGGAGCTTGCAGCACGCACCGCTGTCAGAGAGGAGCCTCGGCTGCCTTTAGTGGCAGACCTGCTTTCTCCAGAAGACACCGTTGTGCTGGTTGTTCCCATAGACAAGGCTGCACCTAAAGGAAGACTTATTCTCCCTCAGCAGCAGACCATACGAGATATCCTCGAAGCAGGGGCAAATGCTCTTGTATGCCGCGACAGCGAGCTTGTCGCAACTCTCGGAAAGCTTGCTGATAAGCCCCGACTGGTCATCACCGACAGTCAGGTTTTCGGCAAGGTTAGCAAGATGGTGCCCAGTGATGTTCCTCTTACCTCATTCTCTATTCTTATGGCAAGGTATAAAGGAAATCTTCCTCAGGCAGTTGCAGGTGCTGTAGCTGTTGATTCTCTCAAAGCAGGCGATAAGGTGCTTATTGCCGAAGGCTGCACCCACCACAGACAGTGTGACGATATCGGCTCTGTAAAGATTCCCAACTGGATAAGACAGCACACGGGAATCGAGCCTGAGTTTGTGTTTACATCGGGAACGCAGTTCCCCGATGATGTGAGCGAATACAAAATGGTCATTCACTGCGGAGGCTGTATGCTTAACGAGCGAGAAGTCCGCTACAGGCTTCGCTGCTGCGAAGATCAGGGCATTCCCGTTACAAACTACGGCATACTCATCGCATACCTCAACGGCATCTTAAAGCGCACCGTTGAGCCATTCCCTGATATTGCTGAATTGATATAAAAACATACGACCGTCGATTTTAAATCAGCGGTCGTATGTTTTTATTTTTTGTTATTTATTATTTCATCAGGAAACACTGATGCGGTTATCAGATTTTCCGGAGCTATTTCCAAAGCATCGGCAATATCATAAAATACTTCCAAAGAAAAATTGTATGCCATGTTAGGTGCCTCTATATTGCTGAGCAGTGAACGGCTTATATTCGCCTTTTCAGCCAATTTTTCCTGAGACATTCCGCGAATACGACGCAACGTTGAAATTGCGATCCCAAGCTGAATAAATCGATCTCTGTTTTTATAATCAACATTCTTACCCATTCAGAGATCTCCCTTCACCTGATAATTCAAGATTATTATACTTTTATGCACACTGTCTTTCAGTATTTATCTATATGCACTTGACTGATTTAGTCAGCAACCATATAATATCTTATGCACAAACACTTGTATAAACTCAAATCTTTTTAGAATTGCAGGTGAATAAATTGAAGTGTACTTTTTTCGGTCATCGTGATACACCATGGGAAATACAGCAAAACCTCGAGGAGGTTTTGTCAGCACTGATAGAGAAGAATAATGTAAATACATTTTATCTTGGAAACCAAGGAAATTTCGATATTATTGCTCTTAATACACTAAATAACCTTAAGCATATCTATCATAATATCAATTACACGATAGTTTTTGCATATATACCACATAAAAAACCATCCGATAATATTGACATCTATACTGATACTGTTTATCCCGAATGCCTTGAAAATACACCTCCGAAATATGCAATTATCAAACGCAACCTATGGATGATAGATAAATGCGATTATGTTGTAACGTATGTCAAATACCCATTTGGAGGTGCAGCAAAATTCAAGTCGATTTCCGAACGCAAAAGCAAAATTGTCATTAATCTTGCAGATAATAATTAATATTCGTTTTTAAGGCAATATAAAATCAAAAGCTCCCTCAACCAAGGGAGCTTTCTTTCTGTTCTTCGTTTTCTGTTTTCTTTGCCTTGAGACAGTAATTTACATACAGCAGATGAGACACCGCAATGACGACATTGCGGAGCATATACTTTTCCTCTGTATTTGTAACCCCCACCGTCTCAGGGGCTTCCTTGATGCCGCATACAACTGCCAGCATATTTTCAAGCTCCATGCAGAAATAGTTATATGCTGTTTCCGTATTGTAGACCTTCTTCTGCATGGCAAAAAGCCGCTCTATACTCTCCATGGAGAGCACACTCTTTCCGATGCCGACAAAAACAAGGTAGGCGATCTGTTCGGCATAGTACTGTTTTTTTATCGGAGCGTCAATAAGTCCGCCCTTTACATAGTTGCTGACCATGGACGATGTTATATTCGGGCATCCGAGCGGTACTATGCAGCCGTTTATGAATTTTACGACCTGTTCCAGATACAATCCTACATTCGGTATCTCATTATAGCGAGGCAGCTTGAATTCTGAAATTTTCTCTGCAAATACTTTTTTAATACTGTTTTCCATGTCTTTATTTTATATATTTCTTCAATATCTGTCAATCGGTTTTTTAAAAACTCTTGACAGGTTATCTGATAACGCATATAATCAAATTGCGGTTAATTCTGCCAATCTACATTTCTGCGAGGCATCTATGAGATATAAAATAATCACCGATTCTTCCTCCGATATGCTCACCTTCAGCACTGACCTGAGCTATGCCAGCGTTCCTCTCAAAATCATCACGGATAACAAAGAATACGTCGATGACCTTGATCTCGATGTCAGCGGAATGATCTCCGATCTGCAGAAATACAAGGGAACTTCAAAGTCCTCCTGCCCCAATATAGGCGACTGGAAGGCTGCTTTTGAGGATTACGAATGTGTTTTCTGCGTAACCATAACAAGCGGTCTTTCCGGCAGCTATAATTCTGCCGCTCTTGCTCTGGAGGAATATCTGTCCGAGCACCCCGACAGAAAGGGAGCTGTGCTGGATTCTCTTTCCACAGGTCCTGAAAATGCACTTATCATCGAAAAGCTTACCGAGCTTATTGCAGAAGGACTGCCCTTTGAGAAAATTGAAAAACAGGTTCGTGAATATATGAAAACCACTCACCTTGTTTTCTGCCTTGATTCTCTTCGCAATCTTGCAAACAACGGCAGAGTCAACAAGGCGGTTGCAAAGGTTGTCGGTCTGTTAGGCATTCGAATAATCGGCAAGGCAAGCAACGAGGGCACTCTTGAGATTACCAACAAGGTACGCGGAGCCGAAAAAGCACTTGCCGAAGTTTACGAGAACATCAAAAAGCTCGGCTATAAAGGCGGCAGGATACGCATTCACCACTGTCAGAACGAGCCCGCCGCAAAAGCTCTCTCCGATATGATAAAGAAAGATTTCAACGATTCTCAGGTCGTTATCGGTAAAACAGGCGCTCTTTGCAGCTTCTATGCGGAGTCAGGCGGACTTCTCGTGGGCTTTGAAGGTGCTGAAAAATAAGCGATATTGCGGTCGGCATTTCTGCCGACCGCTTTTGTTTTCCTTGCCTTTTTCGCAAAATAGTATTATATTTATCCTATAGATTGAAGAAAGGCGGTATTCTGTATGAAGAAATTTCTGATCGTTGTTGATATTCAGAAGGATTTTGTTGACGGTGCTCTTGGAACAAACGAGGCTGTGGGAATTATCGACAATGCGGTAAGCAAGATAGAAAATTTTGACGGAAAGATATTCGTCACCTTTGATACCCATTTTGAAAACTACATGGACAGCGCGGAAGGAAAGAAGCTCCCTGTTCCCCACTGCATCAAGGGAACTGACGGTTGGAAGCTTAACGATAAGATATCAGCCGCTCTTATGAACAAGGGCTGTACTGCTGTTGAGAAGCTGACCTTCGGCTCTGTCGAACTGCCGAAGCTTATTGCAGAGGAAGCAGGAGACGAGGATTTTTCCGTAGAGCTTATAGGTCTCTGCACCGATATATGCGTTGTTTCAAACGCACTGCTCCTTAAAGCACATTTCCGCGAAAAGGAAATAATTGTTGATGCCTCCTGCTGTGCAGGTGTCACCCCTGAGACACACTCTGCCGCACTTACTACCATGAAGATGTGTCAGATAAATATAATCGGGGAGTAAGTCGGAACAGCCCTGCAGTTCTTAATATTGCGCCGGCAGGTAAACTTGAATTTGCAGAAGGAAACGATAATATGATACGACATGCAACAATAGCAGATGCATCAAGAATAGCAGTAATATAAGTCGGATCGTAGCCATGTCGTTCTGTGAGCCAAGGAGTTGGCCATTAGTATTGTCTTCCTAAGACCGCTT
>JAZSJQ010000085.1:0-2374 GCA_045534445.1 Acutalibacteraceae bacterium | reverse complement strand
CAATGAGCATCGGAATTATCACTGCGCCGTCAAGGCCGCCGAGGTCAAAGGCAAGTTCAAAGAAGAATCCCGACTGCATGGTAAGAAAATCTGCAAGTGCAGGCAGGATTGCGTAGGAAAGCGAAACACCCACACCGGCACTCAGCGCTGTTACAAGCATATAAGGAATAACAAGGCTTGCAATAATCATGTTTCCGGTGTAGCCCATCGCTTTCAGTACGCCCATGCTGACCATTTCGTCCTCGATGGAGTTGCTGATGCGGAACTTGCTGAGAAACACACTGACCAGCAGTATTACGCAGGCAAAGGCGATAAGAATGAGAATGAGCAGACTGCATACCATGGTTCGGGTATCCTTTGTGGAAACGCAGTCGTTGACAGCCAGCATGGCAATTCCGTTTTCTTCGAGAATGTCACCCACCTCGTTTTTAATGCTTTCTACCGAGGAAACATCGTCTGTCACGAGTGAGTATTCGACTATGGCGTTATCTTTGTTTTCTGCATAAAACTCCTCGTATGTACTCTCGGAAAGATAAGCTCCCATCATGCCTTTGCCGTAGTTACCGTACTGCATTTCCTCTGCAATTCCTGCAACAGAAAAGTTGTATTCCTTGCCGTTTACCTCGTAAACTATCTCGTTGCCGACAGCAAACTCACCGAAGTTTGCCACATACATAGGCAGATAAATTGCAGACTCCGAAATTTCGGCAGATTCTTCATTTATGTCAAGTGTATTAACGCTGCGCTCATCGTCCATGCTATAAAATACGGTGTTCATGTCGAAATCGGTATCTCTGAAATCTCTAACAACCGCTTCGGTGTAAACAGCCTGATGTGATTCAACTTTGCTAACACCGTCTATGGCTTTCAGCTCGTCTGAGAGTTCCGTATTGTCTTGCACTTCGGGGATATATACGTTGACTGATGCGGTGTTCAGCTCGTCAAATTTTGCATCGTATGCTTTATCTGTCTGAAAAGCGAGTACAAGAGCAAGATTAAGCATAAAGGCGGTAAACATAACGATAAGTCCAAAGGAAATAAACGAGCCTCTGTCTTTTTTCAGATTGTGAATTACCTGCGTATATATCTTCTTCATGTTACCACCCCATCTCAGAAAGGAAACTGTTCAGCTTTGCTTCTCTTTCGCCGTTTTCAGCCTCGTATTTTCCAAGGTCACACTCGCCGAATATCTGTCCGTCACGGATATAAAGAACACGGTTGCCGCGCAATGCGGTGCGCTTGTCGTGGGTTACCATGATGATGCTCTGTCCATCATTGTGAAGCTGGGTGAATACATTCAGTACAGCCTCGGAATTGTTTGAGTTGAGTGCGCCGGTAGGCTCATCGGCAAATACCACCTCGGGGCGGTTGATGACCGCACGGACAATGCCTGCACGCTGGGCTTCACCGCCCGAAACCTGAGAAGAAAACTTTTTTTGGGTGATTTCGGGAATATTGACAAGCGCAAAAAGCTCCTTTGCACGCTTGATAAGTTCCTTTCTGCTACCCTTGCACAGCGCTCCTGCTGTCAGCACATTATCCATAAGACTCATCTTGTCGAGAAGGTATATCTGCTGAAAAACAAATCCGCAGTGTTTTCTTCTGAAGACTGCAAGCTGGTCGTCAGAACATTCTGTTATCTCCCTTCCGGCGAAGTGAACGGTACCTGCGGTAGGTCTGTCCATGCCTGAGAGAGAATACATAAGAGTGGATTTGCCTGCTCCCGATGAACCCATAATGATTGTGAAGTCGCCGCGATAGATATCAAGGTCGAGATTTTCAAATATAACCTGCTGGCTGTCGCCGGTGCCAAAGCTTTTCGCGAGTCCTCTTGCCGAAATGATGATGTCTTTTTCTGTGCTCATAATTTACCTCCGAAAATTAGTCGGCGGGCAGTCGCTGATATCAGCTGTCCGTCTGTGATGGCTACATTCTATCCGAGCACCTCGGTTGCCGCCACCAACAGTTGTTTACAAGCACGAAAAAAGCATGCTACGTTCCGTTGCATCGTCGAATATTCGCATAGATAAGCCGTTTTCAGAGCACGTGCAAATTGGGTGTTTTTTTGGAATAATCGGTACATACTGACAGAGAAATAAACACACACTTCATTCTGAATCAATGATATTTCATATTTGCATTATAAATACAGACTTGCTATGTGTTGGAAAGTAATATATATCGATAATATAGATTGATTATTTGCCTCCAAGCCATACATCAATAATAAATTTTTGTTTACTCTTGAGTTATTCGTCACATTGTGGTATAAACTTGGTATAAGGTTATTCCCCATATCCCCCACCTCCCCATTTCAGCAAAAAGGGTAAATTAGTTTTATAATTCGAATGACCTTGAGAATCGCTCTCAGGGT
>JAZSJQ010000091.1:0-13366 GCA_045534445.1 Acutalibacteraceae bacterium | reverse complement strand
GCTCTGTTTTTGAATATGATATAATAGCTCTGAAGAATGTATAAATATGCATAATTCCCGAAAGTGGTGATTCCGTGATAGAGCGTAAAAAATATTTGGATAAGCTTATAAGTAAGAATCATAGTTTGCTCCTTGTTGAATTAAAAGACTATGCTTGTCCTTCTTTTTGCTCTGGAAATACCGCATATGTCGGAGCGATTGATTCGATTATCGAATTTGCGGCAGCGGGGATGAAAAATAATCGTGATGTTCCATATTTCTGCAAACTCAGAGAAGCTGCCGAAAAGTATAAGCAAGGATTCCACGATATTACGCTCGACATCGGTTTTGGTGAGCAGCAGTTTGCAATAGAATTGACACCGCTTGCCGAAGCCAAATACAGCGATGGGGAGCAATATATAAAGTTCTTCAACATCCATGAATGTGAAAATCTGCTGTTTGCTGAAAAAGTCTCAGCCGATGTTATCTATGTCAGAAATGCAGACAAATATATGCGATGCATAAAGGTATCCATGAAGAATCTTTCAATAGTTGATGACAAAGGTGGTTTAGTCCCAATAGAAGATTTCTGGGGACATCCGGAGGTCTTATATCACGATGGAGACTTCATTCGGTCGAGATTGTATATGGTGGAAAAAAGATTCAATAGTGAATCTGAGTGTCGTGCTGACATTGAAGCCCCATCACCGATATCATTCGACAGCTTTTTATTTGACGTGTTCGGTGATGGATGATTTGGTGTAATAAAAGCATAGTACAGAGGAGATGGATATGGCACAGAAGTTTTACATAGGCGATACCCATTTCGGACATGCAAACGTGATAAAATATGATAAACGTCCGTTTGCAAGCACAGAAGAAATGGACGAAGCAATAATTGCAAACTGGAATAGTCGGGTTACAAACAGCGACTTGGTATATATCCTCGGTGACCTGAGCTGGCATGGCGACGAGGAAACTATCGAGATACTGGAACGCCTTAATGGCAGCAAAATCCTTATCAGAGGAAATCACGATGAACTGAGTGCATCGGTCAAAAAGCAGTTTGCAAAAGTCTGCGACTATCTCGAAGTAAAGGATAACGGCACAAAAGTAATACTCAGCCACTATCCCATGCCCTTCTGGAACGGACAGTTTCAGGACACAGTGCATTTCTACGCACACATCCATAATACACTGCAATATACAATGCTCCAAAGCTGGCAGAAAGAAGTTCGGGAGAAGCAAGACATCCCAATGCGAATGTTCAACGTCGGCTGCATGATGCCGTATATGGATTACGGACCAAAGACACTGATGGAGATAATCGCAGCAGATGAAACACAGAAAGCAGGTAGGGAGTAAAAATTACATTAACCTGCAAGCATAATAATGAAACTCTGATTGTAATTTCAGTCAGAGCTTTATTCATTGCAAAAAGCACATAAAAGTTCGTGATATTGACAAATAACTACATTTGTAGTAAGATGATGTAAAATACAAATGTAGTTAGAGGTGTTTAGGATGAACGTAAAAAAACTTCCTGACGCAGAATTTGAAATAATGAAAGCCATCTGGCAATCGACAGAGCCCGCAACTTCGCCTGCGCTTACAGAGCAGCTGAGGGAATCTCTGCCCGACAAGGACTGGAAGCCCCAGACAGTTCTCACTATGCTTGTACGCCTTGAAAAGAAGGGTTTTCTTCGTTCTGAAAAACGCAATAAAGAGCGTGATTATTACAGTGTAGTTTCGGAGCAGGAATACATCAAGATTGAGCAGGAAAGCTTCAGAAAGAGGTTTTCAAACAGTACCTTCAGCGGACTTGTAAAAGCACTTTATGACGGAGAAAAGGTCTCAGAGGAAGAAATAAACGAGCTTAGGGATTGGCTCAACAACATATAGGTAAAAGCCTATGGAAAAGCTTGTAATAGGCATTGGAATATGTTCTGTGGTAATGAGTGCTGTGGCCTTGCTCTACATTGCATTATCGCAGCTGCTTAAAAATAAATGGTCTGCCAAATACCGATATTATCTGTGGTTGTTTGTATTGGTGGGCTTTTTAACGCCGTTCAAACCACCTGTTGGAAAACCTGTTTATGAGATTGAAGTGACAGTAAATTCATCATCTGTTCAAGGCGAAAATGCTCAGATGGGTGTATGGTTTTTCCTGTCAGTGATTTGGATTGTCGGAATGGTGCTGCTGACTGCGTATTATGTGTTTAAGCAGTGCCAGTTCAATAAATACGTCAATCGCTTTGCCAAGCCGTGCGGAAAAATAACTGAAAGTATCGCACAAGCTGAAGCGATGCAGATGGGGATAAGCAGGGTAAAGATATTAACTTTGCCAGGGTGTACAACGCCTATGATGACAGGCTTTCGTATGCCGATTATAATGCTTCCCGAAAAAATATATTCAAAAGACGAGCTGAAACTGATAATAAAGCATGAGTTGTCTCACTATAAAAGGTGGGATTTGCCGTACAAGATATTTATGCTTGTGTGCAGAATCGTGCATTGGTTCAATCCGCTCATGCCGTTGTTTGTCAGACACATTGAACGAGAATGTGAGCTGGCCTGCGACGAAATCGTAATGAGGGGAGAGTCAGCGATTAATAAGAAGCTGTACTGTCAGACTGTTCTTGAAGCAGTTTCAGAACAGAACGGAAACCGTGCATTAAATCCGGTCATCGCAAGCAATTTCTGCAGACGAAAGAGTTATATTGGTTATAGGCTAAGCATGATATTGGCGGCAGACGGAAAGAAAAGCTTTGCGGTTGTTTGCCTGATTGTGATATTTGCTGTTTTATTCTCAGGCACAGTAATAGCTATTACATACAGCAGCCCTGACGAGGTGGATTCTGCCGAAGACAGCAGTTTCGGGACAACTATAGGCTCATCAACTCAAATGTCTGCGGTAAAGACCGCTGAAACCTCTGATTCTCATATTACAACAGTACCTTCTGTTACAGAAACAGTCGAAACCACAAGTAAAACAAGAAAAGAAACTACGGCCAAAACTACGACAGAAACTACAGCAGAAGCAGTTGTAACTGAAGCTACTACAGATACAACAATCAGCACAGATGAGTCTGAGGTTGTCACAAGTACGACAACAAGTACAACGACTACAGCAGCATATGTAGACACGAGTGCATCCGATATTACCCCAACAACCGTTCCGACTGCTGCTGCAAAGCCAAGCGAGCAACCCGAGGAGGAATCCGGACCGACAACTGTGACAACCTGTACTACTTTGCAGGAAACAACAGCGTGTTCTAATGTGTACACTACTACATGTACGACCACGGCAACAACAGTACCCACTACAACCACAACAGCAGGCGGTGAGGGTTATTGTTCAACAACCACTACGACTGCAACTGCGGTACATTCAACGGAATAGGTCAAAGGCGGCATAAGCCGCCTTTGCTTACAAACTGAAAACTACAAAAGTAGTTAAAGGAGACAATTATGCCGATACAAGTAAAACCATACCTACAAGGGCTGTTTGACTCAATAAAACAGTACAGAAGCAGACAGTACATACTGCGCATACTTACTGCGTTGTCATTTGCATGGGTAGTAATATACCTGCGCTCCGAGACACCTTTTACCGAGCATTTATTCTACTACAATATCAATTTACCATTGCTTATAGTCTCTGCTGTAATTCTGTCTGCCTTTTTGTGCCTAATCAAAAACGACAGAATTATATCTATAATACTTGTGGTTGCACTGGAAATCTATTTTGTCAGCGCAGCAAACGAAATAAGGGATTACTTTTTCTCTTTTGGTCTGTGTATGTTGCTTTGTGCTGTTGTGATTTTCGCGGATTTGAACATTCCAAAAACGAAATTGAAAAGCTACATACTATGGGGCATAGTGAGCCTGCTGATGATAGCCTTTACCTTGTTTGTGGGGATTCTTTGCTGCCTGTTCTACAAGGACTATCAGACACCGTGCTATGATTTCGGGCTCTTTTCTCAGATGTTTTACTATATGAAAGAAACTGGTGAATGTCTGACAACCTGTGAACGAGACGTTCTTCTAAGCCATTTCGCAGTTCATTTTTCTCCGATTTACTACGTGCTGCTGCCCATATATGCATTGATACCTTCACCATGCACTCTGCTGGTTGCTCAGGCTGCAATAGTTTCGGGCGGAGTGATTCCTCTGGTGCTTTTATGCAAGCATTATAAGCTGTCGGATATATCAGCCATTCTGTTTTCGGTATGTTATCTGCTGTATCCTTCCTTTTTGGGTGGATGCTTCTGGTATATGCATGAAAATTGCTTTCTCGCTCCGCTGATATTGTGGTACATATATTTTTCAGAAAAAGAAAAGATTGTGCCGACAGCAGTTTTTGCGTTGCTGACCCTTACTGTGAAAGAGGATGCGGCAGTTTACGTTGCAGTGGTAGCACTGTATTTTATTTTTATTCGTAAAAACTACAAATGTAATTTATGCGTGTTTGCATTTTCGATAGTATATTTTATTATCGTGACTGGGCTGATGTCAGTTTTCGGAGAGGGCATAATGTCCGACAGCAGATATGGAGATTATATCTATGATGACGGCGGGTTATTTACGGTGATAAAGTCTGTGATACAGAATCCCATTTATGCCATACAGCAAGTTTTCAAGGAAGAAAAGCTTTTGTTTATTCTCCAGATGCTTGCCCCCCTCGGCTTTCTTCCTCTTGCAATAAGAAAACCGTCAAAGCTTATTCTGCTCATACCCTTTATCATTGTAAATCTGATGACAAGCTACATATACCAGCATCATGTTGGATATCAGTATACATTCGGCAGTGGCAGTATTCTGTTCTATCTTGCGGTTGCCAACTATGGGGAGATGGGACGCAGACACGGAAAGATTCTTTTGTGTTCAGCACTTGCCTCAATAATCATTTTCTCGGGTGGTTATTATAACAAAATAGATTTTTATGAAACCTATAAAAACAACACAGAGAAAAGAGAAATTATAAACGATGCATTGACATATATACCCGATGATGCAAGTGTTGCTTCATCGACGTTTATCCTCACTAATCTGTCACAGAGAAAAGTGCTATATGAGGTTGAGAGTACTCATCAGACGGCAGAATATATCGTTCTGGATTTAAGGTTTTACGCAGATGAGTATTCAGTATATGACTACTTAAATGAGGACTACGAAACCGTGTACTATTACGATGACGTGATTGCAATATTCAGAAAAGGATGATAGGCTTATGGTTTTTGCAATTATTAACTGATTTTAGTCGGTGATTATCTTATACAAAAATGACCCTGAGAATCAAATCTCAAGGTCATTTTAATTTTTATGAATTATTTTGCCTTTTGCTTAATAGAAAGCAAGGATATACTGAATATCCTTTTATTTACTTACAACATTACAATTGACTCTTTTTACTTCGATTTTACACCGATGCGATTACGGATTTTACCCCGAGCCGATAGAATGTAAGTGCAGTCAGAAATAAACCAAAAATCAAAGGAGAAAAAGACTATGAAAAAGCTTATCGTTTTATTGACAATCGTACTCACATTCACGCTCGCACTTGTCGGCTGCGATGGTACCGAAAGCACCGTATCAACCGATGGCTCAACTTCCATGGAAAAGGTTATCGGTGCGCTGGGGGAAGCATTTATGGAAGAAAACTCTGACATCAACTTCACCTACAACCCCACAGGCTCGGGCACAGGCATTACCGCTGTTCTTGAGGGAAGATGTGACATCGGTCTTTCAAGCCGTGACCTGAAAAAATCCGAAAAAGATGCCGGACTTACTGCTACCGTACTTGCTTATGACGGAATTGCGGTAATTGTTAACCCTGAAAACCCTGTTTCTGACCTTGATGTTGAAACCATTGCAAAAATATACAAAGGCGATATTACCAACTGGGGTGAGGTCGTAAGCGGAACTGACAGCGAGATTGTCCTTATTGGCAGAGAGGCAGGCAGCGGCACCAGAGACGGCTTTGAGTCCATCACCGACACTGAAGGTACCTGTAAGTACCGTCAGGAGCTTACCTCCACAGGCGATGTTATCACCACTGTTTCCCAGAATCCCAATGCAATCGGCTATGCCTCTGTTGCTTCCGTAAAGGATACGGTAAAGGCAATCACCGTTGACGGCATCGCTCCCACGGAGGAGACGATAAAGAACGGCAGTTATGTTATTCAGCGTCCCTTTGTGCTGGTCACAAAGGATGGCACTGAGCTTTCCGAGAGTGCGCAGATGTTCTTTGACTTCGCACTGTCCGATGCAGCAGATGAGATAATCATCGCAGCAGGTGCAGTTCCCGCAAACTGATAATGAATAAGCGACGAAGTGCATTCGCCGCTTATTTCCAATGGTGATAGATATGAAAAACAAAAATAAACTGATAGAAACCGTTGTTCATGGAATTTTTCTTGTACTGGGACTTGTCACTGTTGCGGCAGTTCTGCTGATTTCAATATATCTTATAATTTCAGGTATTCCTGCTATACGAGAAATCGGACTTTTTAAATTTATGTTCGGAATGAGGTGGGAATCCACTGCAAGCGAACCGTCTTTTGGAATCCTGCCCTTTATTCTTACCTCCGTTTACGGTACTGCAGGAGCAATACTCATCGGAACACCCATAGGTTTTTTCACGGCTGTATATCTTGCGAAAGCAGCTCCACCAAAGGTAAAAAAGGTTATAGAAACAGTGGTCAGCCTGCTTGCAGGAATCCCTTCCGTTGTGTATGGTTTTGTGGGGATGCTGGTGCTGGTACCGGCAATCCGAAAGATATTCAATATACCTGACGGTGCAAGCCTTCTTGCTGCGATAATCGTTCTTGCGGTAATGGTACTTCCCTCAATAGTCAAGGTATCTCTCAACGCTCTTGAGGCGGTTCCGAAAGAATATGAAGAGGGTTCACTGGCACTTGGTGCAACACCCACCGAAACATACTTCAAGGTGTCCGTTCCTGCTGCAAAAAGCGGTATAGCAGCGGCAGTTGTGCTTGGAGTGGGCAGAGCTATAGGTGAAGCGATGGCGGTTATGATGGTGTCGGGCAATGTAGCCAATATGCCTTCGCTGTTTCAGAGTGTCCGATTTCTTACAACAGCAGTGGCAAGCGAAATGTCCTACTCAAGCGGCTTGCAAAGACAGGCGCTGTTTTCCATAGCCCTTGTGCTGTTCCTTTTCATAATGCTCATAAACGCCACTCTTAATTTCTTTCTTAAGCGTCAGAAGGAGAATTGATATGGAGAAAAAACAACTTTCCAAAAGCAGAAAAGCCTACATCATCGCAATGAAAAGCTTTATGTATATATCGGTGACGCTTACCTGTGTATTGGTGATATTTATGATTGTATATGTAATGTACAAGGGCATTCCGAATATCACATGGGAGCTTATCTCTACGAAGCCCAGCTATTTATCAAACAGAATTGGAATCCTTCCTGACATACTCAATACTCTGTACATCATTCTTGCAACGCTCCTGCTGGTACTCCCTCTTGGTGTAGGAGCAGCGGTTTATCTAAATGAATACGCAAAGAACAAAAAAGTAGTTGCAATAATCGAATATGCAGCGGAAACTCTTTCGGGAATCCCGTCCATCATATACGGACTTGTGGGAATGCTGTTTTTCTGTCAATTCATGGGAATGAAAACCTCACTTATGGCAAGCGCTATGACACTGGTCATTATAAATCTTCCAACCATTATGAGAACCACTCAGGAAAGCCTCAAAACTGTACCGCAAAGCTACCGGGAGGGCGCTTTCGGACTGGGGGCAGGCAAATGGAGAGTCATACGCACTGTAGTACTTCCCGAGTGCATAGACGGAGTTGTGACAGGCTGTATTCTCTCTGTTGGCAGAATACTCGGTGAATCGGCTGCGCTGCTTTTTACCGCAGGCTTTGCTCATGCTCTCAATGGCATCTTTGAGGGCTTGTCAAGCTCAGGTGCTACCCTTACCGTTGCACTGTATGTTTATGCCAAGGAGCAGGGCGAATTTGAGGTAGCCTTTGCCATTGCCGCAATTCTTATGATGCTCACATTCATAATCAATATAACTGCTGACCTTGTGGGCAAATATTTCAAAAAAAGGAGAAGCGCATGAGTAATATAATTTCCGTAAAAGACCTTGACCTGTGGTATGGGGCTTCACAAGCTCTGAAAAAGGTTAGCATAGATATAGAAGAACACAGTATAACCGCACTCATAGGCCCCTCGGGATGCGGAAAATCCACATTTCTCAAGACACTCAACCGCATGAATGACCTTATACCGGGAGTGAGAATTGAGGGCAATGTGCAGTATGAAGGAACAGATATTTTTGACAAGGCAGTGGATGTAAATGAGCTTCGCAGAGAGATAGGCATGGTATTCCAGAAGCCCAATCCGTTTCCAATGAGTATATACGACAATATCGCCTACGGACCGAGAACCCACGGGATAAAAAATAAGGTGCAGCTTGACGAAATAGTTGAGGAATCCCTCCGTGATGCCGCTATCTGGGACGAAGTAAAAGACAGGCTGAAAAAATCAGCCCTCGGTCTTTCGGGCGGACAGCAACAGAGACTGTGCATAGCCCGTGCCCTTGCGGTAAAGCCTCAGATACTACTGATGGACGAGCCTACCAGCGCTCTTGACCCCATTTCAACATCAAAAATCGAAGACCTTGCATCGGAATTAAAAGAGAAGTATACTATAATCATAGTAACTCACAATATGCAGCAGGCAGTCCGAATCTCCGACAGCACAGCGTTCTTTCTTCTCGGCGAACTTATCGAATACGGCAAGACCGAGGAAATGTTCGCATCTCCTAAGGATAAGCGAACAGAAGATTACATTACAGGAAGGTTTGGATGATATGCGAAATAAATTTGATGAACAGCTTGCATTGCTGAATAAGAAAATGATAGAAATGGGAGCTATGTGCGAAAACATCATTGCTCTTTCTGCAAAGGCATTGCTCGAGGGCAACAGTGACAATCTCGGTCGAGTTGAACTAATCGGGCAGGAAATAGACCACATGGAGAGGGAGATAGAGTCTATATGCTTAAAGCTCCTGCTTCAGCAGCAGCCTGTGGCTCGTGACCTGCGTCAGATTTCCGCTGCGCTTAAAATGATAACCGACATGGAGAGAATAGGTGACCAGGCAGAGGATATTGCAGAGATAATTCCCTATCTCAACGGAAAAACAGGAGATGAATGTCAGGATATTCGCCTGATGGCAGAAACAACTATACGAATGGTAACCGATAGTGTAGATGCATACGTCAAACGTGATTTAACTCTTGCACAGACAGTATCGGAGCATGACGACATTGTTGACGATTGCTTCGACAGAATAAAGAAGACTCTCATTACAATGATTTCGGAAAATCCATCCGATGGCGAATATGCTATTGACCTTCTTATGATAGCGAAATACTTTGAGCGTATTGGTGACCATGCGGTAAATATCGGCGAATGGGTAGAATTTTCGGTGACGGGAGTCCACAAGGGGGCAGCAATATGATTTGGTGTGTTGATGATGATAACGCAATCCGTGACATAGAAGTATATACACTTGAAACTACAGGCTTCAAGGCAAGGGGATTTGCCGATGGGGCATCCATGCTTGAGGCGCTGGAAAAAGAGAAGCCGGAGCTGATTATTCTCGACATCATGCTGCCGGGCGAGGACGGAGTTGAGATACTCAAAAAGCTCCGTGAGGACTCTGAAACAAAGAAAATCCCTGTAATCATGGCAACGGCCAAAGGTGCGGAAATGGATAAGATTCAAAGTCTCAATCTTGGCGCGGATGATTACCTCGTAAAGCCTTTCGGCGTAATGGAGATGACAGCGAGGGTAAAGGCAGTCCTACGACGTTGTGAACGATACGAGGAAAACGAGCTTCGTGTTGGCCCTGTAGTGCTTAACGAAACCAAGCATACCGTTACTGCAGACGGCGCAAAGGTTACGCTGACGTTAAAGGAGTTTGAGATGCTCAAGCTGTTTATGGAGAATGCAGGAGTCGTAATATCGAGAGACAGGCTTCTGTCCGAAATTTGGGGTATAGACTACACAGGTGAATCAAGGACAGTTGATGTGCATATTAAAACACTGCGCCAGAAGCTGGGAGATTGCGGAAAGCTCATTGAAACTGTCATCGGTGTAGGTTACCGACTGGAGGGCGGGAAATGACAAAAAAGATATTTCGCTCTATACTTATAGCTATAGCGGCTGTGCTGGTTATCTGCTTTGCAGTGGTTACCGGAGTGCTTTACAGCCATTTTTCTGATACAGCAAGAAAACAGCTTGAAGACGAGTTGAGCCTTGCTGTTCATGGAGTAGAGATAAGCGGAGAAGAGTTCCTCAGTTCTATTGAGAGCGACAATTACAGACTTACATGGGTTTTTTCTGATGGTACGGTGCTTTTTGATACCGAGGTGTCGTATGAAATCATGGATAACCACATTGACCGAGAAGAAATAAAGGAAGCTTTTGAAAACGGAAGCGGAGAGAGTTCACGCTATTCAAACACACTGACAGAACGCACCATATATTCAGCGAAACTTATGAGTGACGGAACTGTTCTGAGAATATCAGCAAGCCATGATTCAATATTCGCGTTACTTAAAAATGTGCTTGTTCCCATGGTGTTCATTTTGCTTTTTGCTATTTTGCTGTCAGGTATAGTGGCAAGGTATATGGCGAAAAATGTTGTCAGTCCTCTTAACGAGATTGACCTCGAACATCCTACGGAAAATGATTCTTACGAAGAACTGGCGCCTATACTTGGCAAAATAAATAAACAACATAAACAGATTGCGGAGCAAATCGCGCAGCTTAAGCACAAGACCGACGAGTTTGACCAGATAACTGCCTCCATGAGCGAAGGCCTTGTTCTTCTGGATGAAAGAGAAACGGTACTCAGCATAAATACAGCCGCAAAAAAGCTGTTTGGTGCTGACGATTCCTGCATAGGTCAGCACTTCTTGGCCGTTGACAGAAGCACTGAAATGAGCAATGCAATTAAAGCTGCATTTGAAGGAAAACACAG
Source organism: Acutalibacteraceae bacterium (assembly GCA_045534445.1). Classification (GTDB taxonomy): domain Bacteria; phylum Bacillota; class Clostridia; order Oscillospirales; family Acutalibacteraceae; genus JAISGQ01. The sequence continues at coordinate 2,351 of JAZSJQ010000091.1, read as the reverse complement.
CGAATTTCGAGCTTCCAAAAATGGATTGGAGTATCAGTTTGATATCAGCCGAATAGAATCAGATGGTGTAACCCACGGTGCAGTTATTCTTTGCTTCGATATCACCGAAAAAGCATATTCGGAGAGAAACCGCAGAGAGTTCAGTGCCAATGTATCTCACGAGCTGAAAACCCCGCTGCAATCAATTATCGGCAGTGCGGAACTCCTCGAAAATGGAATGGTAAAAACCGAGGATATACCGAGATTTGTGGGATATATCAGAAGTGAGGCAACAAGACTTGTAACTCTTATAAACGATATCATTCATCTGTCACAGCTTGATGAAGACAGTTCACCAGTCAGAGAATCCGTTGACCTGTATGAGGTTGCAAATGAGGCTGTTGAAAGTCTTTCCGCATCAGCGGAAAAGAAAGGCGTTACACTTAATCTGAATGGTTCGTCATGTTTTATAAATGGTGTACGCAGATACATTTATGAAATAGTATACAACCTGTGCGACAATGCAATACGCTATAATGTTGATAGCGGCAGTGTTACAGTTAATGTAAGTGAAGATAACAACAATACCGTGCTGATGGTATCGGATACAGGCATAGGTATCGCCCCTGAACACCAGTCGAGAATATTTGAACGTTTTTACAGAGTGGATAAAAGTCACTCTAAAGAAACAGGAGGCACAGGTCTGGGGCTTTCAATAGTAAAACACGCAGCCGCTTATCACGGAGCAAAAATAAGTATGGAAAGCACTCTTGGCAAAGGAACTGAAATAAAAGTCGTATTTTAGCTTTTAAAAATAAGATAATGAACTATAACGATACCCCCGACTGAATAACAGTCGGGGGTATTCTATATAATGCTACACTTTTCCAACACTCCGCCTCACTGCTCTGACCAGTGTACTAACGCTTATTCCTGTCATTTCGGAGACCTGCTTATAGGAATGAGTGTCGAGAAGGGAGAGGGCGTGGTCGATTTGCTGCTTCGAAAACTTGGGAGGTCTGCCTTCACGGAAATCAGGTCGCATTTTAGCGACAGCCTTCCCTGCCTGAGTACGCTCGACAATCATATCACGCTCATACTCTGCAAATGCGAGCAAAATCTGAATCATGAGCTTCCCTGTGGGGGTGTTTTGGGCGATTTCCATATTGGCGATGTTTACGGTGACACCCTTATCAACGAGACTCTTTATAAGTGCAGCACCTTCAGAAGCAGTGCGGGCAAATCGGTCGAATTTAGTCACGACAATTGTATCACCTGAATCAAGCTTCCCGATAAGCTCATTGAATTTCGGACGCTGTACGGTAGTACCGGTGTAACACTCCTCAACAATCTCCTGAGCGCCTAACTGAGTAAGTTGTTTTCTCTGCTCTTCAAGACTGTTGCCGTCCCGCTGCTGTGTCCTGCTTGATACTCTTGCGTAGCCATATATCATATATCATTTCCTTTCTTTTCAAAAGCTGAGAGAATGCTTTTGAGCAATTCTTCATCATCGGTCATTGATTCAAGATAGGGGATACATCGAGGAAGATTTCTGATTCGTATATTGGTTTCCGCTGATAATCTCCATGTGTTAATGCTCTTACCCTGAGCAGTTATTTGTTTTGCTGCCCACACAATATACCGAGCCCAGTATTCCTCCTGGGACTCAGCGTATTTGCCGATTTCAGCACAGCATTTATTGGCGGAACGTAATTTGTAGATGGAGATGTTCAGCGCCTTTGCAACCTTATTGACGGTGATTTTTACAGGTCTGTCCTCATGAAGCAAAGATAATAATACCCCCTTGACCTTCGGCAAAATCTCTTCATCAAGTGAAGATAACTCAGTGACTTTGCGGGTTTTTACAGGCTTTGCCGAGAGTTTACTTCCGTTCTTTATATACAACCCTTCTCCGATGGGCTTTACTGTATCGTAGGGAGCATTCATTATGGCGGCAATTTCAGGATAGCTGTGTCCTTTTCGACGGAGTTCAAATACCCTTTCGTCAAACAGCTCGCTTTGACTGTGCTTGGGGAGCTTCATTTCAACAAGACTTGATGGTGGGATATCTAAAAACATAGCGACCATACACACTTCGTAGGTAGAGTAGCGTTTATTCTGAAAAATGCATTGCAGCTACCATTCCAAGGAGAGAGGATGGTGTGGAATTTCATTATAGAAGTTCACGAAATCCTTGAATAAAAGAGAAAAATTGCGTTTTGCACCACGTCTGGATACATACTTCGTGTGTTCAAGTTTCGAGTGAAGAAACGCACCGATGTCAGCTGACGGATTCAGATTGAGCGGTGAATGGAATACCTCAAGAACATATTGGGATAGCCTGAGTTCCATAGCTCCCACTGAAAAAACAG
>JAZSJQ010000009.1:0-18595 GCA_045534445.1 Acutalibacteraceae bacterium | reverse complement strand
ACCCTGAGCAGGTTCAGGATTTCTATCCGACTCCGGGAACTATTTCAACCTGTATGTTTTATACAGGGCTTGATCCGTATACCTTAAAGGAAGTGTATGTACCTCGTACGGCTGAACAGAAGAAGGAACAGCGTGCGCTTTTGCAGTACTTTAAGCCGGAAAACAGAGATATTGTTGAACGTGCTTTACGAAAATGCGGCCGCAGTGATCTGATAGGTTTTACATCTGATTGCCTTATCAAGCCGCACGGCGGACAGAGGGGGAACAGTAATGCCGGAAGCAAGAAACAGAACGGCAGACAGGGAAACAGAAAAACAACAGGTAAAGTCAAAGGCCGCAATGGTCGCGGAACAAAAAAGATTTAAAAAAAGAACCACAGAATCTTTTATATTTGTTCTTCTGGTGGTAAGCGCGGTTATATTGACTATAGGAGAACTCAAACCGAATTCAGGAATACCAAGCTGGTCGGAAATGTTCTACCATCTCAGCGGAGAACCCGTTCCTGAACCGAGCGAAGATATTCTCATGTCGGTTCATTCAATTGATGTAGGACAGGGTGACAGTACTCTTATAAGAGTCGGTGAAACAACTGTTCTCATCGATGCGGGTGAAAACGGCAAAGGCAGCGATGTGCTTGAGTATATTGATGATCTTGGAATCCGCAGGCTTGACTATGTAATAGCAACACATCCGCATTCTGACCATATCGGAGGTCTTGATACCGTTATGGAAAATATGGAGATCGGAACATTGATAATGCCCGATATACCTGCAGAGCTTACACCTACGGGTTCAACATATTCTGACTTTCTTGATGTGGCCTTCAGAAAGAAAGCAGATGGTGCTTCGGTTATGCGAGCACAAAGCGGAGATAAATATGAGCTTTCGGAGTACGCATATATCGAAATACTGTCTCCGGGTGTGTACAGCTATACCGATCTGAATGATTACTCTGTTGCGGTGCTGATTACCTGCGATGATGTGCAATTCTTTTCTGCAGGTGATATTACCCACATTGTTGAACGAAATCTTATGAATGACTATCCGTTTATTAAAGCTGACCTTATGAAGGTGTCTCATCATGGAAGTGAGACTTCCAATCTCAGTGAATTCATTTCCATGATCGATCCTGACTATGCATTTATAAGCTGCGGAAGATATAATGACTACGGGCATCCGCATTTGTCTGTACTGTATATGCTCAGTGACCTTGGTGTTGAATACAGAAGAACTGATGTGGAAGGTTCAGTTGTTTATTATACTGACGGAAAAGTCTTTTACGAAGGATAAAGGAGGTTTTTACTGTGAAAATACTTACTATTGACAGGTTCGAAGGCGTTTATGCAATATGCGAGGATAAGGACGGAGCTAAATTTGCAATCCCTGCGCAGGAGATACCTCAGGGTGCCAAAGAGGGGACTTATCTTAAAATTTCCGATGATGGTACTCTGTCTGTTGACAGTGAGCTTACTGAAAAAAACAGAAAATCGAATTTCAGCAAGCAGAACAATCTGTTTTCATAAACAAGAAACCCAGAGCTTAAAGGCTCCGGGTTTCTTGTTTATTTATCGGTCATCAACTTGCTGATAACATCCATAAATGTATTTATATCTGCAAACTGACGGTAAACTGAAGCAAAACGGATATATGCAACTTCATCTATCTTACGAAGCTCTTCCATTGCCAGCTCACCAACGGTAAGAGAGGTGACCTCGCGGTCAAGTGAATTCTGAAGCTTTGACTCGATTTCAGATACTGCCTTCTCGAGAGTTGCGAGGGAAACATTTCGCTTATCGCAGGATCTGAGCATACCGTTAAGAAGCTTATTTCTATCGAAAGGCTCACGGCTCTTATCGCGCTTTACAACAACGATAGGTACGGTTTCAATGATCTCATAGGTGGTAAATCTCTTGGCGCAACTGAGACACTCACGTCTGCGTCTTATCTTTTCACCTTCATCGGTAGGACGGGAATCAATAACTTTACTCTCGGGGTATCCGCAAAATGGGCATCTCATAAAAACACTCCAGTCAACAACTATATTACAATAATTATACCACAATATATTATGTTAATCAAGATGTATTTCCACGAAATTACACAAAATGTATTTGTTTATTCTATTATTCCCTCAGAAACGATTCTGCAGTCAATTTCAACGCTGATTTTTGATTCGGTATATTTGTTATTCCAGAAATCTCGGTTTTCATCGAACCATTTTCTGTTTTTCTGCCTTGTTGCTGTTTCAAGACCTAAAAGCTCGGCACCGTATTTGTTTTTTGAAAGAAGAATCAGATTATTGATTTTTTTCTCGATATCTTCTTTGATCATTTTTTTACCGTCGGATATGGTATCATCGCTTGAATCTATCAGAAGACATTCGATATCAAGTTTTATGGTAAAATCGGGCTGACCGTTAGTGAAAACACATGATCTGTCGCATTTTGAGGAAATGATCTGATAGCAGACCGATGAATTATCCTCGGAGGTGATATTGACAATGCCTTCGCTTTGTCTGTTGAACAGAAGTCTTATTGTTTCAAGCTCTGAATATCCTAGTCTGCCTGCATATCTGCAGTTATTGAATACGCTTATACCTGTTACGGCAATAGAAATGTTTTGAGCATCAGGCTGATCTGTTATGCTCAATACGGTGTAATTGCTGTTTTCGACAGCACCTACAGAAAGAAGATAAAAGCTGAGATTGTCCGATTTTTTCGAATAAAGCGATGTTAATGAAAAGCCTTCAAGAATATTCGAGTTTGCTGAAGTATAATGATTTGAAAGTCTGTTTATCATAATTGCTGTAGACATTCCTGAAAATTTCATTGAAAGCAGATCAGATGCTTTGCCGTCGCTTGTGACAACCACGCATTTACGTCTTACTGATGCCATTCGAAACAGCATATCTATGTCATCGAAAGACAGATCGCTGAGGTAATCAATACCGAGTACCAGAGTCTGCATATGCTCAAAATTCGCTTCGCTGTCAGAATTTCTTATAAGCTCCCTTACAGCCAGAGACAGGGAAGATGACCTTATGGTTGTGTTGATATAAGTCATTGTACCTGATGAACTGTCTGAAGCCTCACCTCTCGGATTTGCGTAATGAAATGTGAAACGGAAGAGTCCTGCCGTCTCATCCTTGTCTATTCCGAGACCGAGAATGAAAATATGGTCGTTTACATCAGCAAGATCCCAGCAGCCTGACGGGACTATGAAAGTCAGCATAATAAGCAGCAGTAAAAATCTTTTAAATGCTGTCATTTGCAGCACCTTTCTTTTTAAGGTTTGAAATGATATACAGTGCAGGTATGATCAGAAAAAGTATTGCCGCTTCAGTCCAAAGCAGAATTCCTGCGACTGCATCAAAAAATTGTGCATTGATGCCGAAAAGAAGAAGGATGAAAAGAACGGCATATACAAAAATGGAATATCTGATTTTCAGTGGTTTCAGACATATTGAAAGTGATTCTGAAGCGCAATAACATGATAGTGAGGTGAATATGCAGGTATTGGTAATGCTGACGGCTATCATTACAGTATCAAGCCGCTCTATGAGTCTTAAATATTTGAGCTGTACGGTTCTTGCAAGCTCTGTAACAGGATAGATCAGTTCACTGCCTGCATACAGAGTAAAAGTACCGGCGATGGACAGTGTAAGCAGAAGCATAATGATGAAACATACCGAGTACCCGAACAGTAAAGCTTTTCCTGCTTTTTTTCTCTCTGTAGCCCTGCTGATGAAAAAAGCAGTGATTTCTATAGAGAAAAAACAGGATATGGCTTTTTTAATCTGAGACAGCATATTTGTTCCCGATGGCTGAAATAATGCCTTGGTCTCACCAAAATCACTGCCGGATAAGCAGATGATAAGCATGATGATCAGGGTGATTATTATCGGCGTTGCAAGTAATTCTGTGAGTCGAGCCAAAGGTCTCAGCCCTGAAATTGTAAGAACATATGCGGTTATAAGAATAACTGATGAAATGATCAGTATCGGTGTTCTGTCAAAGAGAAAAAGCTGAATGTTTTTGCTTTCAAGCAGTATAAGAATTAATGACTGAAGAATAAAATATACACATATAAAACCGCATAATATTCTTGAAGGGATATTGCCAGTAAGGTTTATTATTGCTTCGCTGAAACTTTTAAAGTCAGTGTTGCTGAATATTTTTACGCTCATCAGCAATATAAGAAAAATCAAAACACCTGTAATTAACTGAGCCGCAAGCCAATCATATTTAATATCGTGTTCTATTGTTGATGGATATATGCGTATACCGAAAAGCATGGAAAATAGAGTTATCGAAAAGAGCTGAAAAGGTGTTATGGTATCTGTCTTAGTCATTTTGGGTATCACTCCTGCCGACAGAAAACTTGTCCTCCGGTTTGAAGATATCATTACGGATTCGGTGCATTTTTGGCGGTGCCTGAAAAACTGAAAGAACCATCCTGCGGAATTTTGCAGGTGCAATGGGACTGGAAAACGGTACACCGTGATTGGCTTGTGCGGTAAATCTTGAAAGCATTATAAGAAAGCCTGTGGTTGTGCCGAAGATTCCCAGAACAGCGGCACATAATATCAAAAAATACTTATAGAATCTAATGGTTGATTTTAGCGAATAAGAGGGTACTGCGAATGAAGAAAGGGTGGATATGCCTGCGATAATAATGATCAGAGGACTTAAGAGTCCGGCATTTATGGTTGCGTCTCCAATTATCAGACCACCGACAATTGAAAGCGCGGAGCTTATTTTCTGAGGCATTCGGGTGCTTGCTTCGCGGATTATTTCAAAAACAAGTTCAATAAGAAGGACTTCTACAATTGCCGGAAACGGGACTTTTACACGGTTCAGTGCAGTAAGAAGAAGCAGACGGGTAGGCAGCATTTCGGGATGATATGAAATGATGGCTACATATAAAGCAGGTGCAGTCACGGCAATCAAAGAACAAACCCAGCGCAATATTCTGGCACAGCCTGCAAAGAACCATTTTCCGTAATTGTCTTCGCTTACAGAGAGAAGATCGGCTATTGTCACCGGCAAAATCAGTGCGTGCGGACTGCCGTTCACAAGTATCAGGACCTGACCGTTTGATATTGCAGCAGCGGCAAGGTCTGTCTGTTCCGTTTCTCCTGACTGAGGAAAAATGCTCAGATTATTCCCTTCGATAAGCTGTTCGAGCTTTCCCGAATCACCGAGAATATCCGTGCTGATACATTTTATCTGATTTCTAATATTTGTAACCAGCTCGAGGTTTGTGAGACCTCTGATATAGCAGATGCAGACATCTGTGTGAGATCGCTGACCGACCTTGAGAGGTTCGATCACGAGATTGGGATCAGCGAGACGGCGTCTTAAAAGTGCGGTATTTGTTCGGAGATTTTCTGTGAATGCTTCGTGAGGACCGCGCACGCTTCCTTCGTTTGGGCTTTCGCTGACAGAGCGTGACTGTATGGCTCTGACACCGATAATATAGCATTCGGATTCTCCCTCGATAATCACCGCGGCATCGCCTGAGAGGGCGGAAAGATAAGCTTTTGAAAGACTTTTTTCTGTGCTTATTTCACCTGAGCCGAAAAGCTGAGTTATCTCATCTTTGGGAGAGAATTTATTTTCACAGGAAAAATCAGCAAAACGTCTTGAAGCGAGAATAACATTTGTTTCAAGCAGCTGCTTGCTGCTCATTCCGTCAACAAACAGTACAGCCGCCTTTTTACCTGATGCAAGAGTGAATTCACGGAGAAGAATATCTGCATTGCTTCCTATAAGCTTTCTGATGTATCCGCAGTTTTTTTCAAAGCCATCCTTGCCGATAAAAAGGTTCTGATTATATTCAGGAGAAATATCAAAAACCGAATTTTTCGAAGCTTCCTCATCGGGTTTGTTTTCCCCTGTAAGCCATCTTACAAATTTTGAAGACATACCAACGCTTCCTTTTATTCAGTAACTTACGAAAATTCTTGACAGATAAAAAATTAATATTCAAATGTGCAGTAAAATTCATAAAAAGTCTTTAAAATATAATTATAATCATGTATAATTAATTAGTCTGAGTATTCAGAATTATTGATATACAAGGCGGTGCTTCTATGGCGCAGATTTTTTCGGTATCAATGTCAAAAATAATAAAGGAATTATCTCTTTCGCAGGTTTTTATGCCCCGTGATCCCGATACGATAATGGTCGAATCGGCAGAGGTCAACAGACCCGGCGTTGAGCTGACGGGATTCATGGAGTATTACGATAAATCGAGACTTCTTGTATGCGGCAAGACGGAGATTTCTTTTCTTGAACAGTTTGATAAGGAGACAAGAGCCAATTGTCTTGCAAAGCTTTTTTCTCAGGGCGCTCCCGGTCTGATTCTCTGCCGCGGAATTGAGCCTCTGCCTGAAATGCTTGAGGCGGCAAAGACATATTCGATGCCGATTCTCAGTTCAAACGATCAAACCAGCGGATTCATATCTGCACTTGTTGCTTTTCTGAGCGTAGAGCTTGCGCCGAGAGTAACGAGGCACGGTGTTCTGGTTGAAGTATACGGCGAAGGTATTCTTCTTACGGGAGACAGCGGTGTCGGTAAGTCGGAAACCGCTATTGAGCTTGTAAAAAGAGGACATCGTCTCATAGCTGATGATGCGGTGGAAATAAGACGGGTATCAAATAAAACGCTTGTTGGTTCCGCTCCTCCCAACATCAGGCATTTTATTGAGCTTCGAGGTATAGGAATTATAAATGCACGAAGAATTTTCGGTATGGGTGCTGTAAAAATCACCGAAAAGATAGACCTTGTTATTAACATGGAGATATGGGACAGCAGTAAGGTTTATGACAGAATGGGCATGGACGATGAATTTACCGAGATTCTCGGCAACAAAGTTCCGTCACTTACCATTCCTGTCAAGCCGGGTCGTAACCTTGCGATTATAATTGAGGTTGCAGCCATGAATAACAGACAGAAGAAAATGGGTTATAATGCAGCACATGAGTTGCTTCATAATCTCGGAATGGTTGTTGAAAGCGTTCCTAACGATACAAAAACAGAATGGGATTCATTTAATTAACTTTAAATAGGAGAGATAAAAAATGTATAATCTTGGTATTGATCTTGGCGGTACAAATGTAAAAGCAGGAATCGTTGACGGTGATAATGCTGTCATATGTAAAAGCTCCGTCCCCACAGGCGTTGCAGACGGAAACGATGCTGTTGTAGATAATATTGTCAAGGCTTGTGCCATCGCGCTTCATGATGCAGGAATCACCCTTGCTGATGTTGAAAATATCGGTATCGGAACTCCCGGTGCAGTCAACAGCAAGACCGGTGTTGTTGAGCGTGCAGAGAATATGAAGTTTCTGAATTTCCCCCTTGCCGCAAAGCTTGAAGAAAAAATCAACCGTAAGGTTTATATTGAGAATGATGCCAATGCAGCCGCTCTCGGTGAGTTCGTCGCAGGTGCGGCAATGGATTCCAATGATGCTGTATGCGTAACTCTCGGCACAGGTGTCGGCGGGGGAATCATCATTGACGGCAAGCTTTACAGCGGTGCCAATAATGCAGGCGGTGAGATAGGTCACACTTCCATTGCTTTCGACGGAATTCCCTGTAATTGCGGCAGAAAGGGCTGCTGGGAGAGATATGCTTCAGTTACAGCACTTATTGAACAGACAAAGGCTGCAATGCTTGAAAATAAGGAATCTGCACTCTGGACCATTGCAGGCGATATTGAAAATGTAAACGGCAAGACTTCCTTTGATGCAATGAGAGAGGGAGATGCTGTTGGAATCGCAGTTGTAGACAAGTATATCGAGTACATTGCCTGCGGTGTTACAAATATGGTAAATATCTTCCAGCCTGACGTTATCTGTATCGGCGGTGCTATCAGCAAGGAAGGCGATTATATCCTCAAGGCACTGAAGGAAATGGTTGAAAAAGAGAGATTTACGAAGGCGAGTGAAAAGCAGACAAATATTGTCATGGCTACTCTCGGAAACGATGCTGGTATAATCGGCGCAGCAAATCTTTATAAAGCAAACTGATTGGAGAAGGTTTATGAACTGTTATCTTGAATTTGCAGAGCAGCTTGCTGCGAAATCCATTAAAGTTAAAACTGATGAGCCCATGAGCAGGCATACATCATTTAAAATCGGAGGAAATGCTGATATTTATGTGTGTGCTCAGACCCGTGATGAGCTTAAAACAATCGTTGAAATGACAAAGGCTCAGAATGTTCCGCTTACTGTTGTGGGTAATGGCTCCAATCTTCTTGTTTCAGATAAGGGAATACGCGGTGTTGTAGTTTCTCTTGATGGTGACTTCTGTTCTCTTCAGTGCATCGGAACAGGAAAGATAGTTGCAGGTGCAGGAACGATGCTTTCCCATCTCTGCCAGTTTGCTCACGGTAACAGCCTTACAGGTCTGGAATTTGCCTATGGTATTCCGGGTTCTGTCGGTGGTGCAATTTACATGAATGCAGGAGCATACGGCGGAGAAATGAAGGATGTTGCCGTAGCTTGTGAATACATGACAAGAGACGGCGAGATCTGTTCACTTATGATTGAGGACATGGGGCTTGAATATAGAAAAAGCTTCTTTACGGGCAAAGATCATATAATAATTTCCGCTACCTTCATTCTTGAAAAAGGTGATAAGGAACGAATCAAGGGTACGATGCGTGAGCTTATGGGCAAGCGAAGTGACAAGCAGCCTCTCGAGCTTCCCAGTGCAGGCAGTGCGTTCAAACGTCCTGTGGGATATTTTGCAGGCGCTCTTATTGAGCAGTGCGGACTCAAAGGATGTACTGTCGGCGGGGCACAAGTGAGCGAAAAACATGCGGGTTTTATTGTAAATATAGGAAATGCAACCTGTGAGGATGTGCTTTCTCTGGTACGCCACATTCAGGAAACCGTCAAAAAGGAAACAGGTGTTGATCTCGAAAGCGAGATCAGAGCAATAGGCGAAGGCGTGTGAAATTAAATGGAATTTTTGGTTATTACAGGACTTTCGGGTGCAGGCAAAACTGTCATGCACAATGCTCTTGAGGATATAGGGTATTACTGTGTAGATAATATACCGCCGCAGCTTCTGCCCATATTTTATGAGCTTTGCATTAAAGCCGAAAATATTGAAAAAGCCGCTGTAGTTATTGACTGCAGAGGTTTTGAGCTGTTCTCAAATTTCAATCAGTCCCTTGAAAGACTTCGTACAAACGGAGATATATTCAAGTTAGTCTATGTTGATTGCAAGACAGATGTACTTATAAACCGTTTCAAAGAGAACAGACGCTCTCATCCTATGTACGATAAGTGCGGCTACTCCATAAACGGTGCCATTGATGAGGAAAAAGCATTGCTGACTCCTGCGAGAGAGCAGGCAGACCTTATAATTGACACATCCAATATAACTCCAAAGCAGCTTCGAGAAAGAGTTATCCAGATGTTTGCCGGAGAGACATACTGCCCGATGAAGATCGAAATTGTTTCTTTTGGCTTCAAGAGAGGACCGCTTATCGGTGCTGATATGGTTTTCGATGTGCGATGCTTCCCGAATCCCTATTATATTCCTGAGCTGAGACCGCTGACAGGTGTTGATGCACCGGTACGTGATTATGTCCTTGCAAGCGATCTTACAAAGGGATTCCTTAATAAGCTCTGCGATATGATGTCATATCTAATTCCTCTCTATATTGCGGAGGGGAGAAGTCAGCTTATAATCGGAATCGGATGCACAGGCGGAAATCACCGTTCTGTTGCGATTTCTGAGGCTCTCAGGCAGTTCCTCAGATCAAAAGGCTACAGCTCTGTTGTTACTCACAGAGACAAAGATATAAAAACTTAACAGGTGGCAGTATAATGTCATTTTCTTCCGATACAAAAAACAATCTCTGCTCAATGACAGGGCAGAGTAAATGCTGTATAAGAGCAGAAGCATATGGGCTGCTGCTCTTTTCAGGTATGCTCAGAGATTCTTCTGAAGTGCTCTATCGCACAAAATATGAATTTGTTGCACGCAGAATAGCTGATCTTGCGTCAGAGTCATGTGGAGTTTCAGTTGACATAACTCATCCGCGTAGCAATGATGAGAGTTCACTTTATTTTATTTCGGTTCCGTATGCAGCCGATAGGGAAGATCTTGTTGAAATATTCGGCAAGGACGATAATATCAGATTGTCGGTACTGAATAAGCAGTGTTGCTTTTCAGCTTTTCTAAGAGGTGCATTTATTGTATGCGGTTCAGTAACCGATCCTAAGAAGGATTATCATCTTGAATTTGATATTCACAACAAAGAGATCTGTGATGCGTTTATAAAACTCCTGAATTACAATGGAATTGTAAATGCAGGGTATTCTGAGCGTAAAGGCGATTTCCTTGCATACTTTAAGGACGGGGAGATCATCGAGCAGATCCTTCTCGAGATGGGGGCTCAGAGCGCATCGTTTGAAGTTCTTGAGGAGCGTTCGATTCGCGATGTGCGAAATCAGGTACAGCGCCGTACAAACTGTGACAATGCAAACCTTAAAAAGGTTTCCAATGCTGCAGGAGAACAGATTTTTTATATAAAAAAACTGTGTGAAGGAAAAGGGCTTGAAAGCCTCCCGGAAGAGTTAAGAGAAATTGCTTTGCTGAGGCTTGAGAATCCCGATATGTCTCTTCGTGAGCTTGGAGAAAACCTTGATCCGCCGCTTTCACGAAGCGGCGTTAATCACAGACTTAAACGTCTGATAGAATGGAGTAAGGAGGAATAATCGATGAGCGGCTTCGTACATTTGCACGTGCATACGGAGTACAGTCTTCTTGACGGTGCCTGCCGTATACCACAGCTTGTCGCAGAGGCAAAGAAGCTTGGTCAGGACGCACTTGCGATAACTGACCATGGTGTCATGTACGGAGTGATCGATTTTTATAAAGAGTGCAAGAAACAGGGAATCAAGCCGATTGTTGGCTGTGAGGTTTATGTTTCAAAAAGAACAAGGCATGATAAAGTCCATGGCATGGATAATGAATCTTATCACCTTGTTCTGCTTTGTGAAAACTATACAGGCTACGAAAATTTATGTAAACTGGTTTCTCTTGCATGGACGGAGGGGTTTTATAATAAACCGAGAGTTGACCGTGAAGTGCTTGAAAAATATCACGACGGTCTTATTGCCTTATCGGCCTGTCTTGCGGGAGAACCCTCAAGAATGATCGATAACGGCGATTACAGCACTGCTCTTGAAGCTGCCGTATGGTATGACAGTGTTTTTGGCAGGGGAAAGTATTATCTTGAGCTTCAGGATCACGGCATTGAGGAGCAGATTCGTGTAAACGATGGACTTATCAGAATCTCGAGAGAAACCGGAATACCTCTTGTTGTGACTAACGACTGTCACTATATTTCAAAAGATGATGCAAAAATGCATGAGGTGCTTCTCTGTATTCAGACTAAGGATGTAATAAGCAACCCTCAGGCATTCAGATTTCCGACTCAGGAGTTCTATGTCAAGAGCGAAAGTGAAATGTTGTCGCTGGTTCCCGATTATCCTGAGGCGCTGGAAAATACCGTGAAGATAGCTGATATGTGCAATGTGGAATTTGAATTCGGTGTTACCAAGCTTCCGAATTTTGATGTTCCCGAGGGACAGACACATTATGAGTATTTCAGAAATCTTTGCTATGACGGACTATATAAGCATTACGGTGATGAGCCTTCTCAGGAAATCATTGACAGGCTTGAATATGAGCTAACGACCATCGAACGCATGGGATATGTTGATTATTATTTGATCGTTCATGATTTTGTCCACTATGCACGGACACATGATGTTCCCACAGGTCATGGAAGAGGTTCGGGCGCAAGCAGTATTGCCGCATATTGCATTGGGATAACCTCCATTGATCCTATCAGATATAATCTTCTTTTTGAGAGATTCTTGAATCCGGAACGAGTCAGTATGCCTGACTTTGATATTGACTTTTCTGATGAAAAGCGTCAGAAAGTAATTGATTATGTTATCGATAAGTACGGAGAGGATCATGTTGCCCAGATCGTAACCTTCGGCACGATGAAGGCTCGCCGTGCAATACGCGATGTCGGTCGCGCGCTGGGCGTGCCGCTCAATATCAGGGATAAGCTTGCAAAGCTTGTTCCGCAGGAACTGCATATGACACTTGACAAGGCATATGAAATATCCGCGGATATACGGGCAATGTGCGAAGAAGACACTCAGATAAAAGAGCTTTATGAGATGGCACGCAAGGTAGAGGGTATGCCCGGTAATATTTCAAAGCACGCGGCAGGCGTTGTTATTACTGATAATCCTGTTGATTACTACGTTCCCCTTGCAAAAAACGAAGGAGCGGTAATAACACAGTATCCCATGACTACCCTTGAAAATCTCGGCTTGTTGAAGATGGATTTTCTGGGACTAAGAAACCTTACCGTCATTGATGACACAGTCAAGATGATAAGAAAAAAGAATCCCGACTTTGATCTTGACAGTGTCGATGACAGGGACGAGAAAGTATTCGCAATGCTTTCCCAGGGACATACAGAAGGTGTGTTCCAATTTGAATCCGCAGGTATGAGGCGTGTTCTGACACAGCTTATTCCCGAAAGCATTGAGGATCTCATAGCAGTTATTTCACTTTACAGACCGGGTCCCATGGCGTCCATACCGAAGTACATAGACAACAGGCATCACCCCGAAAAAATTACTTATGCCACTGAGCTGCTTGAAAATATTCTTGATGTTACCAACGGATGCATCGTTTATCAGGAGCAGGTCATGCAGATATGCCGTGAGCTGGCTGGCTACTCCCTTGGCCGTGCAGACCTTGTAAGACGCGCCATGTCGAAGAAAAAACGTGCAGAAATGGAAAAGGAACACGTTATTTTCATTGAAGGCAGTGTTGACGAGGATGGCAATGTTCTTGTTGACGGTGCTCTCAGAAGGGGAGTATCAAGAGAGGCTGCAGAGCAGATTTTTTCTGAAATACAGGTCTTCTCGGAATATGCATTCAATAAGAGCCATGCCGCAGCATATGCATTGGTGTCCTATGAAACTGCATATCTGAAATACCATTACCCAAGGGAATATATGTCTGCCCTTCTTACAAGTGTGCTCGGCGAAAGAGGCATGGTTGCGCGTTATATTGCAGAATGTCAGAGGATCGGCATAAAAGTTCAGCCTCCTCATGTTAATTTCTCTGAACAGAAGTTTGCTGTTCAAGGGGATGATATACGATTCGGACTTCTTGCCATTAAGAATATTGGTGCGGGATTCGTTGATACCCTTATCAGAGAACGCAATAAAAACGGTGAATATACTGATTTTTACAGCTTTTGTGAGCGTCTTCACGGCAAGGATACAAACCGCCGTTCGATTGAAAGTCTTATAAAAAGCGGTGCCATGGACGGGCTTGGCGCAAATCGCCGTCAGATGCTTTCTGCCATTGATATGGTTATGGCTGACATTGATAAGAAGCACAATGTTTTTATTGAAGGTCAGCTTGGAATATTTGATATTATTGCAGAAGACGGGCAGAGTCCGAAAGTTGAATTGCCTGCAGTAAATGAGTTCCCTATTGAACAGCTTCTTGCAATGGAAAAGGAAGTAACCGAGCTGTATCTCACTGGCCACCCGATGGCTCAGTATTCCGAGGTCGCGGAAAAACTTTCGAGTGACAGGATCTGCGATATATTTACAATGTGCGAAGACAAGCTTTCGGGGAGCGCCGACGGAAAACGTGTCAATGTCCTTGCGCTCATCAGCAGTATCAAGACTAAAATCACCAAGAGCAATGATACAATGGCTTTTGTTCAGCTTGAAGACGTAACAGGCGGAATGGAAATGCTTGTTTTCCCGAGAGTGCTTACTGAATATCGTGCAATGCTGTCGGAAGGCTCTGTTCTTTATATTTCCGGAAGGATCAGCGTTAAGGACGATGAGGAGGAGCAGGGTTCAGCAGAAGAGCCTAAGCTTATCTGCGAGCAGATAAGGACACTTGAAGCAGCAGAAAAAAGAATGCTCAGCCAAATAACGTCACAGCAGAATACTGTCGAAAGAAAATCGGCTTCAAAAAATCCGGGACTTTATCTTAAGACTCATTCACTTAATGATGAAAGCTTTGAACGTGCAAAGAAAGTGCTGAGAATATTTGACGGTGATACGGCAGTGTATGTTTATACGACAAGCGATAAAACTTTGCGTGCAGCATCAAAAGATCTTAATGTTTCGCTCAATGATGTTATGCTAAAAGAACTAAAAAACATACTCGGAGAGCAAAATGTTGTGGTAAAAGATTGAAAATGTTTGATTTTTTACTCAAAAAACAACAGATTCTTGTAAAATGGATAAAATAGTAATATAATAATTTAAACATTACTAAATAAATGAAGGGAGAGTCGTTATGCTTTTTGGAAGAAAAAAGAAGACAGAAGTTGCGGCTCAGGCAGAAAATATAGTTGAAGCGGAGGAAATAATGGTGGAAAATGTCAAGAAAGACAGAATTGCTGTACTGACAAGCGGCGGTGACGCACCCGGCATGAATGCAGCGGTCAGAGCTGTTGTCCGTGCAGGTATCAATGCAGGATTTGAGGTTATCGGTTTTTACAGAGGCTATAACGGTCTTCTCAATTGCGAAGAGAATGTAGACTATAAGCTTATGGATCTCAGAAGTGTTTCTGATATCATTCAGCACGGCGGTACCATGCTCTGCACTGCAAGAAGCCCTGAGTACAATACTCCCGCGGGTGTTGAAAAGGCTGCCGCAAACTGCGAAAAGCTTGGCATAAAGGGTCTTGCTGTAGTTGGCGGCGACGGTTCTTTCAGAGGCGCTCTTGATCTTGCACGCAAGGGTATTTCCTGTGTAGGTATCCCCGGCACCATTGATAATGATATCGCCTGCAGTGAGTATACAATCGGCTTTGATACTGCCTGCAACACTGCTATGAGAATGGTCGATAATCTTCGTGATACTGCTGAATCTCATGACAGATGCAGCGTTGTTGAGGTTATGGGCAGACACGCAGGATACATTGCTGTTCATACAGGTATTGCCTGCGGAGCTACTTCAATTCTCATTCCCGAGCAGGATATCGATCTCTATAGAGATGTTATTACTCCTATAAAGAATTCTAAAGCAACAGGCAAGCAGCATTTCATTATCATTGTAGCTGAAGGTGTTGCATTTGATCATCCCGAGCTTGGCGGTGTAGAGGGTATTGCCAAGTATATTCAGGAGCAGACAGGTATCGAGTCCCGTGCAACGATCCTTGGTCATGTTCAGCGCGGAGGTTCTCCCACTGCACGCGACAGAGTTACTGCATCCGAGCTTGGCTACAGAGCTGTAGAGCTTATTGCAGGCGGCTGCAAGGGCAGAGTTGTTGCTGTAAAGGAAAACAAGATCGTTGATTATGATATTGAAGAGGCTCTTGCAATGAAGAAAACTCTTGATGTTGATATCGTAAAGGTTGCAAATGTAGTTTCAAAGTAATCAGTATAAGCGAAAACTCACTTTGGGTTTTCGCTTATCTTTGTGTATATACACAAAATATTGTGCAAACACATCTTCTCTTATCAAAATATGAACGAATTTGTCCCTTTCACTTGAAATTACTGCCATATAACATTAAAATATATGTAAATAAAATTAGGAGTGTGTTTCAATGTCTCAGTATAAGGTTGCAGTCATCATGGGCAGCGACAGTGATCTTCCTGTAGTTGCGCCTGCAATTACTACTCTCCGCCAGTACGGTGTTGAAGTTGAAGCAAGGGTTATGTCTGCTCACAGAACTCCTGAAGCTGCTGCTGAGTTTGCTTCCAAGGCAAGGGAGAACGGCTTCGGAGTTATCATTGCTGCAGCGGGAAAGGCTGCGCATCTTGCAGGCGCTCTTTCAGCAAATACAACTCTTCCCGTAATCGGCATTCCCGTAAAATCATCCACTCTTGACGGTCTTGATGCTCTTCTTGCAACAGTTCAGATGCCCCAGGGCATTCCTGTTGCAACCGTTGCAATTGACGGTGCTGCAAATGCAGCGATCCTTGCAATTCAGATGCTTGCAATAGCAGACGGAGCTCTTGAGGAAAAGCTTGCACAGATGAAGGCTGACATGGCTGCAGGTGTTGAAAAGAAGGATGCGCTTCTCCAGCAGAAGATAGCAGAGCTTTAATTAATAATCAAACGCAGAAGCGTAACATATTTGGAGGTCAAATTCTATGGATAGTTTCAGCAACAGCTACAAGGACGCCGGTGTTGACGTAACAGCCGGCTACAAAGCAGTTGAACTTATGAAGCGTCATGTTGAAAGAACCCGTACCCCCGGTGTTCTATCCGGCATCGGCGGCTTCGGCGGTCTTTTCGCTCCCAATTTTGCGGGAATGAAGGAGCCCGTCCTCGTTTCAGGCACCGACGGAGTCGGAACAAAACTTAAGATCGCATTCCTTATGAACAAGCACGATACCATCGGTATCGACTGCGTTGCAATGTGTGCGAACGATGTTGCATGCAGCGGCGCACAGCCCCTGTTCTTTCTCGATTATCTTGCAGTCGGCAAGAACTACCCCGAAAGAGTAGCTGAGATCGTCGGCGGCGTTGCAGAAGGCTGCGTAAGAGCAGGCTGTGCACTTATCGGCGGCGAGACTGCAGAGATGCCCGGTTTCTATCCCGTTGATGAATATGACCTTGCGGGCTTCTGCGTAGGTCTCGGCGACAAGGAAAAGCTTATTGATTCAAGCAGAATAGCTCACGGAGATGTTCTTATCGGTGTTGCTTCCTCCGGTCTCCACAGCAACGGTTATTCTCTTGTAAGACATATCCTTCGTGTCAACGAAGAAAAGCTCAGACTTGTTATCGATGATATCGGCAGACCTCTCGGTGAGGAGCTTCTTGAGCCCACAAGAATGTATGTAAAGCCTATTCTTGATCTTATCTCCAAGGTCAATGTTCACGGTATCTCCAATATTACAGGCGGCGGCTTCTATGAGAACATTCCCAGAATGCTTTCCGAGGGTCAGTGCGCAAAGGTTCAGCAGAGCAGCGTAAATGTTCTGCCTATCTTTAAAGTACTCCAGAGCATCGGCAGAATCGACGATCACGATATGTTCAATACCTTTAACATGGGCGTTGGTCTTGTTCTTGCAGTCGCTCCCGAGGATGTTGACAAGACAATCTCTGTACTTAAGGAAAACGGCGAAACCGCTTATGTCATAGGTGAAGTTGCCGAAGGCGAACGCAGAGTTGAAATGTTATGATGAGAATAGTTGTTCTTGTTTCAGGCGGTGGCACTAATCTGCAGGCACTTATCGATGCAGAAAAAAGGGGAGAGCTCGGCGGCAATATAGTTGGTGTAATAGCCAGCAAGCCCGGAGTTTACTCTCTTGAACGAGCTGCAAAAAACAATATTCCGTCTACTGTAGTTTGGAAAAAGGAACTCGGTGATCGCTACGAAGATGTACTTATGGAGACTCTCGAGAGCTATGAACCTGATCTTATTGTTCTTGCAGGTTTCCTCAGCATTCTCGGTCAGAATGTTACCGATAAATACGCCAACAGAATTATAAATGTTCACCCTGCGCTGATTCCTTCCTTCTGCGGAAAAGGCTTCTATGGACTTAAGGTTCATGAGGCAGCTCTTGAGTATGGTGTGAAGGTCACAGGCGCAACGGTACATTTTGTAAATGAGATTCCTGACGGCGGAGCAATCATTTTCCAGAAGGCTGTTGAGATACTTCCTGATGACACGGCTGAAACTCTTCAGAAGAGAGTCATGGAGCAGGCTGAATGGCTGCTGCTTCCAAGAGCCGTCAGAATGTTCTGCGAAGGCAGACTCAAAGTAGAAGGAAACAAAGTAACGATTTTATAAAGGAGATATAATAAATGAAGAAGAGAGCACTTATCAGCGTTTCTGATAAAACAGGCTGTGTTGATTTTGCAAGACGCCTTAATGCACTTGGCTATGAGGTAGTTTCCACCGGCGGTACCGCAAAGGCTATCGCAGCTGAAGGTATTCCCGTAACCGAGGTTTCCGATATCACCGGTTTCCCCGAGTGCCTTGACGGCAGAGTCAAGACTCTCCATCCTATGATCCATGCAGGCGTTCTCGCAATGCGCAGTAACCCCGAACATATGAAGCAGATCGAAGAGCTTGGTGTAACTCCTATTGATGTAGTTGCAATCAACCTTTATCCCTTCAAGGCTACTATCCTCAAGCAGCCTGCAGTTTCTCTCGAAGAGGCTATTGAGAACATCGATATCGGCGGTCCTACAATGATCAGAGCTGCTGCAAAGAACTGGCAGGACGTTGCTGTTGTTGTTGATCCCGCTGACTATGAAACTGTTGCTTCAGAGCTTGAGGCTAACGGCGAAGTTGCAAGAGACACCAAGTTCCGTCTTGCAGGCAAGGTTTTCGAGCACACTGCACAGTACGATGCTCTTATCAACAACTATCTCAGAGAGGCAAGAGGCGAGAGCCCCTTCACCAATACCTTCACAAGAACATATGAGAAGGTTCAGGAGATGCGCTATGGTGAGAATCCCCATCAGGCTGCTGCTTTCTACCGTGAGATCGGCAACCGCACCAACTGCCTTGATGCTGCAAAGCAGCTTCACGGCAAGG
>JAZSJQ010000081.1:0-2651 GCA_045534445.1 Acutalibacteraceae bacterium | reverse complement strand
AGCTAAGAAGGCTAATGTTGAAATCAAGAAGGGCGCCACATGGGGCGATGTCCTCGCCGCATTCTTCGAGGAGTTTGCTGAGAAGAACCTCATTCAGCCTACCTTCATCACCGATCATCCCATTGAGATTTCTCCCCTTACCAAGAAGAAGCCCGACCGTCCTGAGCTTACCGAGCGCTTTGAGCTGTTTGTAAACGGCTGTGAGTTTGCAAATGCATACTCCGAGCTCAATGACCCCATCGATCAGCGTGAGCGCTTTGTCCGTCAGATGGAGCTCCGTGCTTCCGGTGACGAAGAAGCTAACCTCATCGACGAGGACTTCCTCACCGCTCTTGAGTACGGTATGCCCCCCACAGGCGGCATCGGCATTGGCATCGACCGTCTCGTAATGCTGCTTACCGACAGCTATTCCATCAGAGACGTCCTGCTCTTCCCCACAATGAAGCCTATTGAGTAATTATAAATCTTACGCCCTGCATATCTGTTGATATGCAGGGCGTTTTACAACTCAAAAGAACATCTCACGTTTTCTATGAGATGTCCTTTATTATTTTATTTTTTACCTACATGCAGTTCAGCATTGCAGAAAGGGCAATACAAGTCGATACCCTCCTGAACCTCTTCTTTAGCAAAGGATAGCGTTTCTCCGCAATCAGGGCATTCAAAATCTCTGTAATCTCCTGATTCCTCTGCTGTCTCAGCTTTTCTAACCTCTTTTACGGGGGTTTTGGATACTATAACTGCATCATTTTCCACCGCTGTTTTCTTTAATTCTTTATTACTCTCAGACACAGATTTCTTTTCGGAGTTTTCTGCAATCACTTCTGTATTTTCAATAAGCTGTCCGAAGCCATATACAAAGAAACTGCTGACCCATGAAATCAGCGGTCCTGCAATAATCAGTGCTATCCCTGTAATAATGCTTCCTACCGTCCCATTCCCGAGTTTAAGTATCAGAACTCCATCAATAATTGATGCTACTATTCCACATACAGCCAAAATTGTTGCCAGTTTCTTGATCTTACTCCCTATGTTATCAAACATTTTTATCCTTCTTTCTATTTTTGTTTCATTATATAATATAAAAAACAAAATACAAGAGGACGTCCATACAATACAGGACGCCCTCTTTATTATTATCTTGCTTTCATGGCTCTGTCGATGTCGCGTTTTGCATCGCGCTCGGCAGCTGCAGCTCGCTTGTCATGGAGCTTTTTGCCTCGGCATACTCCGACCTGAACCTTTACAAGGGAGCCCTTGAAATAAAGGGACAGGGGGATTATTGCAAGACCATCCTGCTTCTGTATTCCCAGCAGGCGCATTATCTCCTTCTTGTGCATAAGCAGTCGTCTCTCGCGCAAGGGGTCGCGGTTGAAGATATTTCCCTGTTCATAAGGGGAAATATGCATTCCGCGGACTACCAGCTCGCCGTCCTGTATGGTGCACCATGCGTCCTTCAGGTTGACGTTGCCGCCTCTGATGGACTTTACCTCGGTGCCGCACAGCTCGATTCCTGCCTCATAGGTATCCTCGATGAAATATTCGTGATATGCCTTACGGTTTGTGGCAATTGTTCTGTTTCCGTTTTTCTTATCTGCCATTTCGGCACCTCCTTTTACTATAATTCGCTTCTGCCCTCCAGAGCGTGCTTCAGGGTAAATTCGTCGGCGTACTCAAGGTCGCCGCCCACGGGGATTCCGTAGGCAAGTCGCGTGACCTTGACCCCCAGAGGCTTTAACAGGCGGCTTATGTACATTGCCGTTGTCTCACCCTCTACTGTGGGATTTGTAGCCATAATGACTTCCTTTACGTCCTCTGTCTGAATGCGGGCAAGCAGCTCCTTGACTCTCAGCTGCTCTGCTCCGATACCGTCCATGGGAGACAGACAGCCGTGAAGCACATGGTACTTTGCATTGAACTCATGGGTCCTTTCAAGCGCCATAACGTCTCTCGGGGATTCCACAACGCAGATGGTAGTACCGTCACGCTTTGGATTACTGCATATCGAACAGACCTCACTGTCGGTAAGATTACAGCATATTTCGCAGTAACGCAGAGTTTCCCTTGCATTGATTATGGCATTGGCAAAGCGTTCTGCTCTCTCAATAGGTACGTCCAGCATATGAAGTGCCAGCCGCTGTGCTGTTTTATGCCCGATTCCGGGCAGGCTTTCAAACTGCTCAATGAGAGTCGAAAGCGCCGCTATACTGTATGACATGGCTTAGAAAAGTCCGGGAATGCTGAGACCGCCGGTAAGGGGTCCGAGACGTGCTTCCTTTTCCTCATTGATCTGACGGATAGCCTCATTGACAGCTGCGGTGATAAGATCGCCCAGCATTTCGGTATCCTCGGGATCTACGACCTCGGGCTTTATCTCAATGCCCTTGACCTCAAATGCACCTGTCATCTTTACGACAACTGCGTTGCCGCCGCTGCTGACTTCGTATTCCTTTGCGTTGAGCTCCTCGGTGACCTTCTCCATCAAGTCGGATCGTAGCCATGTCGTTCTGTGAGCCAAGGAGTTGGCCATTAGTATTGTCTTCCTAAGACCGCTTGGCCTCCGACTTCTTGTCATCTTTACGACAACTGCGTTGCCGCCGCTGCTGACTTCGTATTCCTTTGCGTTGAGCTCCTCGGTGACCTTCTCCATC
>JAZSJQ010000019.1:0-16483 GCA_045534445.1 Acutalibacteraceae bacterium | reverse complement strand
GGGATAATTGCATCAGGACGCTCATAGCGGAGAACTTTTGCCATGTATTCAAGGTTGAGAGGCTCCATGTAGACCTTGTCAGCAATGGTGGTGTCGGTCATGATGGTAGCGGGGTTGGAGTTGCAGAGAACTACCTCGTAGCCCTCTTCTTTCAGTGCAAGGCACGCCTGAGTACCTGCGTAGTCAAATTCGGCAGCCTGACCTATAACAATAGGACCTGAGCCGATAACGAGAATCTTGTGTATATCAGTGCGCTTAGGCATTATGATCGCATCCTTTCGTTCTTCTTAGTTCTTTTTGATCATTGAAACGAAATCATCAAGCATGAACTCGCAGTCGTGAGGACCGGGAGCGCTTTCGGGGTTGCACTGTACGGAGAAGACCTTATCCTCATCGCACTTTACACCCTCAACGATGTCCTCGTGTATTGCCTTGTAGGTGATGGTGAGCTTGGTGTTTTTAAGGCTTTCTGCGCTTACTGCATGGGTGTGGTTATGGCAGGCGGAGTAGACCTTGCCTGTCTCAACATTCTTGATGGGATGGCTTCCGCAGCGGCCGCACTTTAAGCGGTAGGTCTCTGCACCGTAGGAGAGGCAGAGAAGCTCATGACCGAGACCGATGCCCATCATGGGAACCTTGCCCTGAAGCTTTTTAAGGGTCTCAATTACCTCGGGAAGCTCCTCAGGACAGCCGGGACCGTTGGAGATAACAACGCCGTCGGGACGAGCGGCAAGTATATCCTCAGCAGTGGAGTTCCAAGGCATGATAACAACGTTGCAGGCGCGTGCGTTTAAGCAGCGGATGATGTTGAGCTTGATGCCCAGGTCGATTGCGACCACATTGTGAACGTGGTTGGAGGTACGGGAGTACCAGCGCTTGCGGCAGCTTACGAAAGGAACGGGAGTCTCGGGAACGGGGGTGGCTGCGATGGTTGCAAGTGCTTCCTCGAGAGGAGTCTCCGCATTGGTGATAAGAGCTCTGCAGGAGCCGCCGTCACGGATACGTCTTGTAAGCTTTCTGGTGTCGATGCCTGAAAGACCGGGAACTTCGCTTTCCTCAAGGATTTCGGAAAGGGTCTTTGTGTATCTGAAGTTGCTGGGGTAGTCGTTATATTCTCTTGTAACAAGAGCGGCGATATCGGGGATCCTTGTCTCAAAGTCATCGTCAGCCATACCGTAGTTGCCGATGAGAGGATAGGTCATGACGACCATCTTCTGTGCGTATGCAGGGTCGGAGATAACCTCCTGATAGCCTGCCATGGCGGTGTTGAATACCAGCTCGCAGACTCTGTCAACAGAATTGTCGCCGAAGCCCTCGCCGTAATACTCTGTGCCGTCCTCCAGCACGATCTTTCTTTTTACTCTGCTTTCCATACCGTACTTCCTTTCACAATAGTCTGTATACATTTGCCCCAAACCTCTGTGCCTTCAAAGGGAGTTGCTTTTCCCATTGAAAGGAACTCGTCGGGGTCGATAGTGTACTTTGCATTGAGGTCGAATACTGTCATATCAGCCCATTCGCCCTCCTCTATGTCAGAGCCTATGCCGAAACGTGCCTTTGCATTGTCGTGCATAAGCTGCATGAGCTTCTCCAGGGTGATTATACCCGTCTTTACAAGGTGTGTGTAGCAGGCGGCGAAGCTTGTTTCGATGCCCACAACACCCATTACGCTCTTTTCAAGTCCTCTGCCTTTTTCCTCTGCGGAGTGGGGTGCGTGGTCGGTGGCTATCATATCGATAGTGCCGTCGCAGATGCCCTCAATAAGAGCTTTTCTGTCTTCCTCCGAGCGAATGGGAGGATTCATCTTCCATTTGCCGTCTTCTTTCAGATCAGCATCGGAGTAGACAAGATAGTGTGGCGCGGTCTCGCAGGTTACGTCAACGCCCTCTTTCTTTGCCTGTCTGATTATCTCAACGCTTTCCTTGCAGGAAATATGGCATACGTGATATTTGCAGCCGATCTCTTTGACAAGCTTCAAGTCTCTCGCAATGGGAACCCATTCGCTTTCGGAGCAGATTCCTCTGTGACCGTGAGCCTTAGCATACTCGCCGTCGTGGATATATCCGCCGTGAAGCAGAGAATTGTCCTCGCAGTGGGCAACAATTATCTTGTTGAGAGCCTTTGCCTTTTCCATTGCCGCCCTCATAAGCTCTTCGGACTGTACGCCTCTGCCGTCATCGGAGAAGCCTGCGACCCTTTCAGCCATAGCCTCCATATCGGAAAGCTCTTCGCCGTTTTGTCCTTTTGTAATGGTTCCGTAAGGATAAACATTGACTACGGCATCGGTTTTGATTATACTTTCCTGTGCGGAAAGATTTTCCGAGCTGTCAGGAGTAGGGTTCAGGTTCGGCATGGTGCAGACATTTGTAAATCCGCCTCGAGCCGAAGCCAGAGAACCTGATCGTATAGTTTCCTTATAAGAAAAACCCGGCTCTCTGAAATGAACGTGCACATCAGTGAGACCGGGAAAAATATAATAATCTGAAAAATCAAATACTGCCCCGTCGGAAGAACAGATCGGGGAAACGGAAACAATACGACCACCATCAACGGAAACGGTTGCTTTAACAAATTTTTGACCTGTATAAACAACAGCATTCGCCAGATGCATCATTTGCCTAGACCTCCATATGAAGTGTGGTTTTCATTCGGTTAATTATACCCTCGCAAGGGGATATTGTCAAATAGAAAAAACGGCATAATTCGATGGCATTTTTGGCGGTTTGCACATAGGTGTAAATAATGCACAAAAATCATATACTTCCAATGTGCAATTTCTCATGCTACCATGTTACCACTTTACTTGACTACTACGGTGAAGTGTAGTAATATATAACCATTCCGAAACGGAGGGAATACCATGAATTTTTCAGGAAAGATACTCAGAGCGGAGGAAAGAGCATCAATAAAGCTCCGCAGCATATACGCAGCAAACGGCTATATTCCTTATAATATGAGCAAGTTTGAGGAGTATGATCTTTACGCACGCAACAGAGCATTTTTGAGAGGCGAAGAGATAATCACCTTCAACGACATGGCAGGCCATCTTATGGCTTTAAAGCCTGACGTAACTCTTTCAATAGTAAAGAACGACCCTGCCGACAGCAGACTTCGCAAGGTTTATTATAATGAAAATGTCTACAGAGTTGCAGGCGGCACAAAGGAATTCCGTGAGATAATGCAGTCGGGTCTTGAGTGCATAGGCGAAATCGACCTTTTCGCAGTGTGCGAGGTTTTGGGCATTGCCTGTGAGAGCCTTCAGGTACTGGGCGGAGAAAATCTCCTTGTAATATCCCATATGGGACTTCTTTCGGGGCTTCTTGAAGAAGCAGACCTGAGCGGCGACCAGAAAAAGGATCTTCTCTCTTGCATAAGCGCAAAAAACGAGCATTCTCTCAAGGAAAAATGCTCTCAGTGGGGAGTAGATGCTGCTCTCACAGAAAAGCTGGCGGCCCTTGCTTCTCTCTATGCACCTCTTGCAAAGAGCGTTGAAACTCTCAGAGGTCTGAGTATAAATGAGCAGACTGAGGCAGCGGTGAAGGAGCTCGAGGAAATTTCCGCAGTGCTGGGAGATAAGAATATCATGCTCGACTTCTCACTTGTCAACGACATGAGATATTATAACGGCATCATATTTCAGGGCTTTATAAGCGGTATTCCCGAGGCTGTGCTGTCGGGCGGACGTTATGACAAGCTTCTTGCAAGATTCGGCAAAAACGGCGGAGCGATCGGCTTTGCGGTATATCTTGATCAGATCGCAAGAGCCAATTCGGGCAGAAATGACCTTGATGTTGATGTTCTTCTGATTTATAATGAAGAAACTGCCATTGATGCAGTTTTCGCAAAGATAGCCGAGATAAAGAAGGACGGAAAGACCGTCAGAGCACAGAAGGAAGATTTCGGCGACATTCGCTACGGCGAAAAAATCAGTCTTTAAGAGGTGGAAAAAATGATAAATATTGCATTACCGAAAGGCCGCCTCGGTGAAAAGGCGTATGATATATTTGAAAAGGCAGGCTGCGGCTGTCCCTCCATCAAGGAGAAAAACCGCAAGCTTGTGTTTGAAAACGAGGAATGCGGCGTCCGTTACTTTTGGGTAAAGCCCTCTGACGTATCTATTTACGTTGCGCGAGGCGCAGCGGATATAGGGGTTGCAGGCAAGGATATCCTTCAGGAATATGAGCCTGACGTGTTTGAGCTTTTAGATCTCGGCATCGGCAAATGCCGCATGGCGGTTGCAGGACCGAAGGAGTTTTCTGACGACGGCAGAGATGTTCTGCGAGTTGCCACAAAATTCCCTAATATCGCCCGAACTTATTATAATTCAAAGTCCAGAGTCATTGATATAATCAAGCTTTCAGGCTCCATCGAGCTTGCACCCCTTCTCGGACTTTCCGATGTTATCGTCGATATAGTTGAAACAGGCGCAACATTAAAGGAAAACGGACTTGAACCGAAAGAAGACATAATGGACATCAGCGCACGGCTTATCGCAAATAAAGTCAGCTACCGTTTCAA
Organism: Acutalibacteraceae bacterium; assembly: GCA_045534445.1. Taxonomy (GTDB): domain Bacteria; phylum Bacillota; class Clostridia; order Oscillospirales; family Acutalibacteraceae; genus JAISGQ01. The sequence continues at coordinate 11,965 of JAZSJQ010000019.1, read as the reverse complement.
GAGCGAAGAGATAAGCCGAATCCGTGATCAGATAGCCAAAAACCAGCTATAATTGTAGGGGCGACCATTGGTCGTCCGAGCGTTCCGCGAAAGGAAGTTTCACATGATCAAGACATATAAATTCTCTGAGGTTTCACCCTCTGATATTTTCGACAGAGAAATCGAAGAAGTCGACGTTTCTTCTGTCGTTTCCGAAATAATCGCAAAGGTCAGAGCCGAGGGCGACGATGCACTCCGCTTCTATACCGAAAAGTTCGATAAAACAAAGATCGAAGCCCTTGAGGTAACCGATGAAGAGCTTGAAGCTGCATTCAAGGCAACCGACCCTAAGCTCATCGAAATAATGGAAGAGGCGAAGGGAAACATCACCGAGTACCATATCAATCAGAAGCAGGAAGGCTTTGAATATAAGCGTGCAAACGGTGCTGTTCTCGGACAGAAGGTCACCGCAATCGAAAAGGCAGGTGTCTATGTGCCCGGCGGCACAGCAGCTTATCCTTCTTCCGTTCTCATGAACATAATCCCTGCAAAGATCGCAGGCGTTGACGAGATAATCATGGGATCTCCTCCTACCTGCAATGGTAATATCAATCCCGTAATCCTCACCGCTGCAAAGATCGCAGGCGCTGACAGAATATTCAAGACAGGCGGCGCACAGGCAGTTGCAGCCCTCGCTTACGGCACAGAGAGTATCCCTAAGGTCGATAAGATCGTTGGACCCGGCAACGCATTTGTTGCAGAAGCAAAGCGTCAGGTTTTCGGCAGAGTTGCAATCGACATGATCGCAGGCCCCAGTGAGATTCTCGTAATTGCCGACGGCACAAACGAAGCACGAATCATAGCCGCCGATATGCTCAGCCAGGCAGAGCACGATAAGAGAGCATCCGCAGTGCTTGTAACCGACAGCGAAAAGCTTGCAGAAGAGGTTTCCGCTGAGCTTGAGCGTCAGATACCCCTTCTCCCCAGAGAAGAGATCGCAAGAGTATCTATTGACAACAATGGTATGATAATCGTAGCAGACGACCTTATGCAGGCGGTTGAGATTTCCAACGAGCTTGCACCCGAGCATCTTGAGGTCTGCACCGACAAGCCCTTTGAGCTTCTGCCTTATATCCGCAATGCAGGCTCCATCTTCCTCGGAAAGAACTGCCCCGAGGCACTGGGCGACTATATGTCGGGCACCAACCACGTTCTCCCCACCAGCGGAACAGCCAAGTTCTCAAGCCCCCTTTCCGTTGATGATTTTGTAAAGAAATCCTGCTATTCCTATTATACCGAACAGGCGCTTCTTGAAACCTGTGATGCAGTTGCATACTTTGCCGAAAGCGAAGGACTTTCAGCTCACGCCAGAAGCGCAGTTGCCAGAAAGAAGGACTAAGAAATGAGCAAGTTTTTAAACGAAAGAATGTCCAAAATGACACCTTATGTGTCAGGCGAGCAGCCTCAGGACAAGAAATACATAAAGCTTAACACCAACGAAAACCCCTACCCTCCCGCACCTGCTGTGCTTGAGGCGCTGGGTAGCGATGTTATTGCAAGACTCAAGCTTTATCCTGATATTCAGGCAAAGAACCTCCGCGAAAAGATCGCAAAGCTCAACGGTGTAGAGCTTGAAAACGTCATTCTCAGCAACGGCTCCGACGAAGCTCTGATGTTTGCGTTCATGGCATTCTGCGATGAGGAAAAGCAGGTTACATTTGCCGATATAACCTATTCATTCTACGACGTTTGGGCTAATATGTTCGGTGTACCCTTTGAAACAAAGCCGCTCAATGATGACTTCACCATCAATGTTGAGGACTACATAAACTGCGGAAAAAATATCTTTATCGCAAACCCCAATGCACCTACAGGTATAGCCCTGAGCGTTGAGGAGATTGAAAGGATAGTCGCCTCAAATCCCGATTATGTTGTGGTCGTAGACGAAGCGTACGCTGATTTCAGCGGAATCACCTGTGTGCCGCTTATCAAGAAGTATGATAATATTCTTATAATACAGACCTTCTCAAAATCCCGCTCCATGGCAGGCGCAAGGCTGGGCTTTGCCATCGGCAGCAAGGCACTTATTGAGGACGTGGACAGAGTAAGAAACTCCACCAACCCCTACAATGTTGACTATATGACAATGACCGCAGGCGCAGCGGCAATAGACAGCGATGAATATTACCGTGAAAACTGCAAAAAGATAATCGAAACTCGAACCTACGCAGAAAACCGCCTGCGTGAAATGGGCTTTGAGGTAACAAAATCCTCGACCAACTTTGTCTTTGCAAAGACCGATAAAATGGGCGGCTTTGACCTTTACAAGGAGCTTAAGAACAGAGGAGTCCTTGTGCGCAACTTTGCAAAGCCCAGAATTGCCGATTATAACCGCATAACCATAGGCACATTTGAAGAAACAAAGGCAATGCTCGACACCATCGAAGCAATCCTCAGCGAGAAATAATCTTTCCTGCCTCCCTCTGACGAGGGAGGTGTCACGGCAATGCCGTGACGGAGGGAGAGATGTTTAACGACCTCCCGTCATCTCCACCCCGAAAAAACAAAAGAAGGTGCAATAAATGAGAACAAGCAAAATCGTGCGCAAGACCGCAGAAACAAACATAACTCTCGACCTGAATCTTGACGGCGGCGGAATCGGTGAAATAAACACAGGCGTAGGTTTTCTTGACCATATGCTTATGCTTTTCACCCGTCACGGCAATTTCAATATGGTCATAAAGGGCAAGGGCGACACCTATGTTGATGACCACCACACCGTTGAGGACGTGGGCATCTGCCTTGGTTCTGCTTTTGCAGAAGCTCTCGGCGATATGCGCGGTGTAACCCGCTACGGTGATATAACCCTCCCCATGGACGAGGCGCTTATTCTCTGTGCCGTTGACCTTTCGGGCAGAGCATACCTTAACTTTGATGTGCAGATCCCCACAGAAAAAGTCGGCACATTCGACACCGAGCTTGTTGAGGAATTCCTCCTTGCATTCACACGCAAGGCAGGTATTACAGTACACCTCAAGCAGCTTGCAGGCTCAAACTCTCACCACATAATCGAGGGTACATTCAAGGCACTTGCACGTGCCCTCTGCAAGGCTGTGCGCATCGACAAGGCTCACAGCGATGAGATTCCGTCTACCAAGGGAGTGCTTTAATGGTTGCAATAATAAATTACGGAGTGGGAAACCTGTTTTCCCTGAAAAGCTCCTTTGCCTGTATCGGAGAAGAAGCAGTTGTCACTGCTGACGAAAAGGTATTAAGAGAAGCCGACAGACTTATCCTTCCGGGAGTCGGAGCATTTGCAGACGCAGCTGCCAAGCTCCGCGAGAGCGGACTTGATGAAATAGTCAAGGAGCTTGCTCATGATGGCAAACCCCTTCTCGGCATATGCCTCGGAATGCAGATGCTTTTCGATAAAAGCATGGAGTACGGCGAACACGAAGGATTAGGACTTGTTTCGGGTATAGTAGAGCCTATAAAGCCCGTAATCCCTGCCGATTACAAAGTTCCTCACATCGGCTGGAACGGACTTAAGTTCCATAATGAAAGTCCTATATTCAAGTATCTCAAAGAGGGCGATCATGTTTATTTTGTCCATTCCTTTGCCGCCGCACACTGTGAGGAAAGCACCACCGCTACTACTGAGTACGGAGCGTGGCTTACCGCCGCAGTACAGAACGGCAACGTTTTCGGCACCCAGTTTCACCCTGAAAAAAGCGGAAAAACAGGACTTTCCATACTGAAAGCTTATTGTGAAATATAATTTAATTTCATGAAATATCATGAAATACACTTATGAAATTTTAAGAAAATGTGGTTGATATTATGAAACTCTATCCTGCCATTGACCTTATCAAGGGCAAAGCCGTAAGACTTGTACGAGGCGACTATGAACAGATGACCGTATACAGCGAAGATCCCCTTTCAGTTGCAAAGGGTTTCCGTGATGCAGGAGCAGAATATCTGCACGTGGTTGACCTTGAAGGCGCAAAAACAGGCGAAACTCCCAATATCGAACTTATCTCCCGAATCATAAAGGAAATAGGACTCAAGACAGAAGTCGGCGGCGGTATCCGCTCTGCTGAAACTGTAAAGAAATACATCGATGCAGGCGTTACCCGTGTGATTCTCGGCACAGCCGCAATAACTCAGTCGGGCTTTGTCAATGAAATGGTAAAGCTCTACGGCGACAAAATCGCTGTCGGAGTTGATGTCCGTGATGGTCTTGTAGCTATCAGAGGCTGGCAGGAAGTCACCGATAAGAAGTGCATGGAATTCTGCAAGGAAATGCAGAAGGCAGGCGTAAAGACCATAATCTGCACCGATATTTCAAAGGACGGACTTTTAGGCGGCGCAAACTTCGAGCTTTACGAAGCAATGTCCAAGGAGCTGGGACTTGATATTATCGCATCAGGCGGCGTATCAACCCTTGAAGATATAAAGAAGCTGAAAGCTCTTGATATTCACGGCGCAATTCTCGGCAAGGCACTCTACACCGGAATGCTTTCCCTTGAAGACGCCATCAGGGAGGTCAGAGCGTGATAACAAAAAGAATAATTCCCTGCCTTGACGTAAAAAACGGCAGAGTGGTAAAGGGAGTCAACTTTCAGGGACTTTCCGATGTTTCCTCTCCCGTTGAGCTCGGCAGCTACTACAGCGAAAATGGAGCCGATGAGCTTGTTTTCTACGATATAACCGCATCGGCTGAAGGGCGAAAGCTCTTTACAGAAGCACTGACAGAAGTCGCCAGCAAGATATTTATTCCTCTTACCGTCGGCGGCGGCATAAATACCCTTGAGGATTTTGACAGAGTACTCAAATGCGGTGCTGATAAGGTCAGCGTAAACTCAGGTGCTATCCGCAATCCCAACCTTGTCTACGAAGCTGCACAGCGCTATGGCGACCAGTGCGTCGTGCTTTCTGCCGATATCAAGCGTGTTGACAATGAATTTCGTGTCTTTGCCAGAGGCGGCAGAGAGGATACGGGCATGGAGGCTATCTCATGGATAAAGAGATGTGTTTCAATGGGCGCAGGCGAGATAGTTGTCAACAGCATCGATACAGACGGCGTTAAGAAGGGCTTTGACCTTGAAATGCTGGAAGCTGTCTGCAATGCGGTTGATGTTCCCGTCATCGCATCAGGCGGTGCAGGCTGCATAGACGATTTTACAACTCTTTTCAAAACCCTCCCCAAGGTAGACGCAGGTCTTGCGGCATCCATATTCCACTTCGGTGAGGTTAAAATTTCCGATCTTAAAAATGAACTTTCCGCTCAGGGAATAAATGTGAGGTTATAATTATGATTGATATTTCTACACTTAAGTTTGATGAAAAAGGACTTATCCCTGCAGTTGTTGTAGACTCCCTCAGCCGCAAGGTGCTTACTGTTGCATACATGAACGCAGAAAGCCTTAAAATAAGCATGGAAGAAAAACGCACCTGCTTCTGGTCACGCTCCAGACAGGAGCTCTGGAGAAAGGGCGAGACCAGCGGCAACACCCAGGAAATAATCTCCATCACTGCTGATTGTGACCGTGATGCACTTACCGTAGTTGTTAAGAAGAACGGTCCTGCCTGCCACACAGGCGCAGATTCCTGCTTCAATGAAGTCATTTTTGAAAACGACGAAATGAACGACTTCACCATGGATGCTCTTCTTGAGCTCATCGAAGGCAGAAAGACCGAAAAGAAGGAAGGCTCCTATACCACCTATCTCTTTGAAAAGGGCATCGATAAGATACTCAAGAAGGTCGGTGAGGAAACCACCGAGGTCATCGTAGCAGGCAAGGGCAATGATAAGAAAGAGACCATATACGAAATCGCAGACCTTGCATATCATGTAATGGTACTCATGGTTGAAATGGGCATTTCTCTCAATGATATCAGAGCCGAGCTTGCATCTCGCCATGTAATCGACAAAAAAGTCAAGCAGGAAAAAATGGTTTAAATTTTTTGTCACATTCCCGAATTTTCAACTGTTATATTATATGGGTGTGTTTTGTCTGTCGGCGTTGGCGAAATATATCCCGTATTTAAACATAGGGTTTGTGGCGAATATATAGAATGCCGACGGAAAAGGGAGGTTTGCAAAAAGCACCTTCCTTTTTTGTTTTTTGAATATTTTTCCAACCATTTGGGGGTTTAATGTGTTAAAGTAGTATACGGAGAATTGAAAGGAGAACAGATATTATGAAAAACAAGCAGACAGGACTTATTTCTCTGCTGCTCTGTGCGGCACTGCTCGTTTGCCTCGGCGCAATAGGCGGCTGCTCGAAGAAAGCCGCCACAGGCACTGTAGTGTCAGGGAATATCAGAAAAACAGAAAACTACGAAGAGGTTTATGATATCATTTCCGACATGAACAGAGGAGGCTTCGATTACGGCATAATGACCGATGACATGGTCGTGATGGAAGATGCCGTTGAAATGGAATCATTTGCGGAATCAGAAAAGAGTGAATCCGTATCAACAAACGGAGCGGTCATGGCACCCGAGTACTCAGGCACAAACGTGCAGGTAGAGGGTGTTGACGAGGGCGATATTACAAAGACCGACGGAAAGTACATCTATATCCTCAGAAACGGATATCTTACAATAGTTGACAGCGAAACTCTCAGAGAGCTTTCCACCATCGAGACAGAGGGCAGAGAGTATTCAAATATAAGCCAGATATACATCTGCGGCGATAAGCTGACCGCAGTTTGCAGTATTGATAAATGGTACAGGGCATATATCCTCAGCGGCGAGAAGGATTATGACGGAGCATACGGTGAGGAGACCACCGCTGTTATCTACGATATTTCCGACAGAACCGCACCTAAACGCGAAAAGACCTTCACCCAGAGCGGCAATCTCGTTTCCACCCGAATGATAGGAAGCAAGCTCTATATCGTAACAGCCGAGCGTGTGTGGAACGGCGAAATGGATAAAGATAAGCCTGAGACATATATCCCCACCGTTGGCATCGACGGTGCGAAAAACCTCATCGCCTGCGAGGATATCTGCATATTCCCCGAGGTTGACAGTGCAGTATTCAATATCATAACGGGCATAGATGTGGAAAGCGCAGAGCAGTACAGCAGCGTCAAGGCGGCACTTGGCGGCTACGGCACTGTTTATGCCGATTCCGACAGCCTTGTGCTTGCACTTTCTCAGAACAAGAGTGAGGAGACCGAGGGAAAAGAAAACGGCAAGAACTATGTAAAGACCGAGAGCAGATACGAGACCGCAATACTGCTTTATGAGCTTTCTGACGGCAGTGTGACCGAGAAGGCATCGGGTGTTATCCCCGGCTCACTGCTCAATCAGTTCTCCATTGATGAATACAACGGTTATTACCGTTTTGTCACCACAGACAACCGCTGGTCGCAGACTATCTATACCGACGGTCTCGACAAGTACGAATACGACAGCAGTGAATCAAACGGACTCTATGTGCTGAACGGCAGTCTTGAGCTTGTGGGCAAAGTCGATGACCTTGCAAAGGACGAAAACGTAAAATCCGTCCGATTTGACGGCGACGTGGCATATTTTGTTACCTTCCGACAGACGGACCCTCTCTTTACGGTTGATTTAAGCAACCCCGAAAGCCCGAAGATCATGTCCGAGCTCAAGATACCCGGTTTCTCAAGCTACCTCCACAAGTTCGGCGAGGGCAGACTTCTGGGTCTCGGCTTTGACGCAGACGAGGAAACAGGCTGGACACAGGGTCTCAAGCTTTCCATGTTCGATACCTCCGACCCCTATAACGTAACCGAAAAGCACAAGCTTATCCTCAAGGAGGGTTGGTCTGAGGCGACCTACAACCACAAGGCAATACTTGTATCGGTTGAGAAAAATCTTATTGCATTCCCTGCCGAGGACGGATATTTAGTCTACGGCTACAATGACGAAAGCGGCTTCTATCTCAAAAACGAAGTTGAAATTGACAGCTACCGTTACTATCCGGGCAGCTTGAGAGGAATGTTCATAGGCGAGAGCTTCTATGTATGCGGCGGTGAAAAAATCGCAAAATTCGCCCTTGACGGCTTTGCACCGCAGGGCGAGCTGACACTCAGCATGCTTCCTGAAACAGAATATTAAGGAGCGAGAGCGATGAAAAGAATATTCACCCTTGCACTGCTTGGAGTATGTCTGTTCACCTTTTCGGGCTGTACAAGAAAAGCATCAGAGCCGATGCAGGCGCACTTTACCGCCGAGGTGCTGAATGTGTACGATACAAATATTCTTGCACGCGTTACCGATAAGGGCAACAGCGGAGTGACTTTGTCCTGTGAAGCGTATATCGGAAAACCCGAGGGATGTCCCGAAATCGAAAAAGGGGATATAATAAAGGTGTATTTCAACGGCAATGTAATGGAGACCTATCCTCTGCAGCTTGGGAAGGTATACTCCATAGAGGTCACAGGAAAAGCCGCTGCCCCTGATTGGGGCGTAAAGCTCACAGCAGAAAATATCACTCCGAGCGGTCTGACCATAGTCTGTGAGCAGTCGGGCGGTGCTTTCACAGGGGAGCTTATGACGGGCAGCTATTTCGTTGTTGAAGTGAAAATGGGCGATAAATGGGAAGAGCTCCCGATTATTATTGAAAATCTGGGCTGGACGGAAGAAGCATGGCTCATACCCATGGAAAACACCGTTAAATGGAATGTCGATTGGGACTGGCTTTATGGTGAGCTTCCCGCGGGACAGTACCGAATCGGCAAGGAGATTATGAATTTCAGAGGCACGGCAGACTATGACAAAGCCATACATTATGCGGAATTTTCAATAGGATAAATTAAAAAAGAGGTTCGGCTTCCGCCGAACCTCTTTTTGCTCATATACAGGGCTCCCTTGTGTAAAGGGATTATCTTATTTCTTGCCGAAGAGACCGCCGAGCTTTTCGCCAAGAGCGCTGTCTTCGAGCTTATCCTTGATGTTGTCAAGAAGACCGTCATCCTTATCGTCGTCCTTGCCGCCGGAAAGCTTATCCTTTACAGCGTCAACGATTGCGGAGAGGGAGAAGTCGTCCATGTCACCGAAGAGACCTTTGATAGCAGCCTTGGGGTCTGCCTTAAACTTCTTGAGAAGGTCGGGGGATTCCTTGATTTTTGCAACTGCTTTTTCGATAAATTCCTTGATGTTATCCATAGTTGATTTCCTTTCTTATTTCATGTTAATGCCCTTTGCCTTAAGAGCATCAAGAACCTTGGTAACCTCAGCCTGTACCTCGTCACCGGAGAGTGTTCTCTCATCGGAGGAGAAGGTGAGTCTGACAGTGACAGCACGAGCACCGTTAAGCTCTGCACCTTCATAAACGTCAGCAAGAGTTACGCCCTTGAGGATTTCGCTTTCGACGGTGTCAATAATTGCCTTGACTTCGCCGTACTGACCGCCCTTTTCAAGGAGGAGAGTCAAGTCAATATCCATTTCGGGGAACTTGCTGGGATCAGCATAGTTGATGCCTGCGGTCTGCTGGGTGGAAAGTGCGTCCATATCAAGCTCAAGAGCAACAACAGCAGCTTTCTTATCCATCTTAGCGCATACAGCGGGATGGATAGCAGTGATGAAGCCGAGAACTTCGTCGCCACGGACGATTTCAGCGGTGTTTACGGGGTGCTGCCATGCATGAGCAACGCTCTCAGCACTGCGCAGAGAGAGAACTCCGCCCTTTACAACTGCGTTGACAGTCATAAGGATATCCTTGAGCTTAAGATAGATAGCCTTCTCGCTCTCGGTCTTGGAGTAAAGAACAACACCCAGCTTCTTTCTCTCGTTGCAGAGGCCGTCTGCCTTGAGACCTTCGATTACTCGGCCGATCTCAAAAATACCGAAAGAAGAATCAAAGAGCTTGTTTTCAGCTGTCATGGAGAGAAGAGTGGGAATCATGCTGTTTCTGATAACGATCTGATCGGGATTGATGGAGTTTACAAGCTTTACGTTGTCCTCAACCTCAATGCCGATTTCGCGGAACTTCTTGCTGTCAGCCCAGATGTAGGAGTGAACCTCGTGGAGGGAGAAGCGGTCAGCAAGGAGATTCTTGACCATGAAGTCGTCACGTCTGCCCTCAGCCTCACGAACAGGATAGAGGGGAGAAGGAGCGGTCTTAATCTCAAAGTTGTCGTAACCGTAGATTCTGGTGATTTCCTCGATTATGTCAGCCTTGATGGTGACGTCCTTTGTAGCTCTCCAGGAGGGAACGTCGACGGAGAAGTTGTTCTTCTCGTGTCTGACAGTAAAGCCGAGAGCCTCAAGAGTCTTGATGATTCTTGCATTGGTGATCTTGATGCCTGTATATCTGTCAACATACTTCTTGTCAAAGTCAAGAGTGATCTTCTTGTACTTTGTGGGATAGTTGTCGGTAACAGCGGAAATGACCTTTGCATCGGGGTCGATCTGCTGAAGGAGCCAGAGATAACGCTCAACAGCAGGGAGAGTATTCTCAGGGTCGAGAGTCTTCTCGTAACGAGCGGAAGCATCGGTTCTCATGCCAAGCTTTGTAGCGCTCTTTCTGATAGAAACAGCGTCAAAGGTAGCACTTTCGAGGAGCAGAGATGTGGTGTCGTCTTCAATCTCAGAAGCGAGACCGCCCATGATACCTGCGATAGCAACAGGTTCGTTGCCGCTGGTGATCATAAGAGTATCGGTGTCGATATTTCTCTCTGTATCGTCAAGAGTCTTAAAGGTGAAAGGCTTATCAAAGCGCTGAACCTCGATTTTATCAACCTTTCTCAGATCAAATGCGTGCATGGGCTGACCCATTTCGAGCATGAGGTAGTTTGTAAGGTCAGCAAGAAGATTGATAGCTCTTGTTCCGCAGTAATGCAGGCGGATTCTCATGTTTGTGGGACTCTTGGGAACAGTTACGTTCTCAACCTTGACAGAGGTGTAACGGAAGCAGTTCTTCTTGTCCTTTATGTCGATGTCAACCTTGGGAAGGTTCTTGAAAGCCTTGGAATTAACACGGTCAAGGGGCTTGAGAGGTCTGCCGGAGAGAGCAGAGAACTCACGGGCGATACCGTAGTGACCCCAGAGGTCAGGACGGTTTGTAAGGGACTTGTTGTCAACCTCAAAAACAGTGTCACGGATTTCGTAAAGATCACGGATATCAACACCCAGCGGTGTATCATCGGGAAGCTCCATAAGACCGCTGCCGTCGGCAGAAATGCCAAGCTCAGCCTCAGAGCAGCACATACCGTGGCTCATGTAGCCATAGACCTTTGCAACCTTGATGGGATAGCCGTTTACATTAGCGCCGTCGGTTGCAAGGGGAACAATAAGACCCTCGCGTACATTGGGAGCGCCGCAGACGATGTCAATGACTTCGTCGCCCTTGTCAACCTTGAGCATGTGGATCTTTTCTTTCTTGGGATGCTGCTCAACGGAAAGAATCTTAGCGGTGACAACGCCTGTAAGATTTTCGCCCATGTGGAAAATATCTTCAACCTCAGCGGTAGAGAGGGTGAAGCGGTGGATAAGCTCGTCGAGATCGAGACCTTTGAGGTCAACAAACTCGTTTATCCAATTCATTGAAATAAGCATTTATAAACCCTCCCTTTCTTTATTTCGCTGTGAACTGAGTCATTGCCTTGAGGTTGCTGCTGTTGAGGACACGGATATCTTTAATTCCGTATCTCATCATGGCAAGACGGGTAAGGCCGAGACCGAATGCAAAGCCTGTGTACTTCTCGGGGTCAACGCCGCCCTCGCGCAGTACGTTGGGGTGAATCATACCGCAGGGGCAGAGCTCAAGCCGGCCGCTGTGCTTACAGCTTGGGCAACCTTCGCCGCCGCAGATAAGGCAGGAAATATCAAGCTCAAAGCCGGGTTCAACGAAGGGGAAGAAGCCGGGACGGAGTCTGACCTTAACGTCCTTCTGGAAAACCTCGGAAAGCATAGTCTTCATGAAGTAGATGAGGTTGGAGATAGAGATATTCTCGTCAACCATCATGCCTTCCATCTGGAAGAAGGTGTTTTCGTGGCAGGCATC
>JAZSJQ010000064.1:0-8953 GCA_045534445.1 Acutalibacteraceae bacterium | reverse complement strand
GTTCGCGGTTTGGGGTTGGTTTGGATAACGGACGACCAATGGTCGCCCCTACGGGGGGGCGGGGGGTTGGTGGGGGGCGTTCGAGAAATGAAACAGCCCAAGGGCTTTCGTCCTGCGGCGGTTTGCTAAATCAATATTCTGTCTGTGCAGTCCACATTCTGTTGCCGTAAATATCGGTCAGGCAGTAAGAATAAAGCAATGTTCCTTCTTCTGCATCAACCTCAAAATCCTCAACGCGAAGCTCGCCGCTGACGATTATGGGGTCACCGAATACATAACTGTCATCAAAGGACTCGTCATAGTGATAGTAATCACAGACAAGGTCGATCCTGTCGCCCTCGGCAAACTCGGTCACTATCTTTGCAGAGGGGGCTGCGGGGTCTTCGTACACAGGGCGATAGCCTGTGACAAGACCGTATTCCTCGTTGCTGCTGTCAAACACCACGATAAGCTCTACGCGTTCGTCATTGAGCAGTGCAGGGATATAACCTGTCACAACATACTCATTGCCTTCCTCGTTCCACTCCTCTGTAAGGAGGTAGTAGCTTGCGATCTGTCCGTTGAGTGCTACCCACTTGCCGTCATAATCGATATAGAGGTCGCCCGTCTTTTCATCTCGCTCAAAGATGTTGTCCATACCGAGGTCTATGTAGCCCTCGCCGTCATCGTAGAATACGTTGAGTTCGATGGTCTGTACAAGATCCCATTCCTTTTCGGTAAGGCTTACGACCTTCTGTCCCTTATCGTTCTCGGTTATCACAACGTGGTCGGGGTCAAGGTAATTATCTGCAATGTAATCCTGATAGCCGCTGACTGCATCTGCATCGAACCAGTCTTCCTCCTGACCGACATCGATGCCTGTTACGTCCTTGGAGGACTTGCTGCTGAGGAACAGATCAAACATTGTGCCAAGCAGATCGACATTTCCGCTTGAAGAAGATGAGGAAGATAAGGACGAGCCGCCGAAGAGGCTTATTACATCAAGCAGTGAGCCGCCGGAAGAAGTGGAGGAGCTCTGAGTGAGTCCGCCGAAGAGGGAGCTCATGATATCGCCGCCTCCGCCGTTTGCTATCTGTCCGCCTGCGGTAACATTTGCAAACTCCTTGATGCATCTGCCGTAAGCACCGTCAAGTCCTATCTTATCATAGGTCCTCAGCGCACTGGACATCTGACGGCTTGAACCGTAGGGGAAGAAAATGGAAATACCGTTTGCGCTTGTTATGTTCTTTGAAGTACGGTTGTACTTGATACAGCTCTTCAGCGCATTGGCAAGGGTTCTTGACTCTGCGGTGTCGATTCCGAGACAGAGGTCGATAAGGTCAACCTGATCTATGCCTGAGGAAAACTCTCTTACATCACTGCGTGCATCGGATATTGCCTTATAATTATTCTTACTGATAAGTTCGGATGTGGATTCTGAGAAGTCGCTGAATGCCTCGGGTACTGTTCCCGAAAGCTCTGCAAGGTCAACAATAGAAAGGGTGGTCTTGCTGCCGGGAGTCTTCCGTGCGCAGGTCTCAACAAAGCTGTCGATTATCTTCTTTCCAAGCTCAACAGAAGACATGGAACTGTTATTGGAAAGCGCATTCAGCCAGTCGGTATAATACCAGCCAACACCGGGCTCTGTTTCCTCAGATGCGATGAGATAGTCTGCATATCTCTCGGATACGATCGCTGTCTCAAGAGTCGCCATGAGGCAGGCATCAAAACCGATTATATCAAACTTGCACTTGGATGCCTTGAGTGCCTTGTCGATCTCGTCAAGAGTCATGGAATCGCCGCTGAAATGCTGGTCATAGCCGTAGCCGCTGACAGATCCGCCGCCGTGATCCCAGAAAATGAGCATATATCTGTCTGCCTCGTAGTTCTTTGTGCAGAACTTGATAAAGTCGGTAAGAGTATTGGGATCAACCATGGAGCGCTTTTCAGACTCCTTGATAAGAGAAAGGCTGCCGCTGTTTATCTTGTAAATCTGATTCTTACTGCTGCTTATTACATCATTTTTCCAGTTGCTTGTTCCGCCGGTCTGGACGATGACGTTTACATTGTCTCCGATGTTGGCATTCATCATTTCCTTAAGGTCAGAAGTTGCCATGCCGTGCTTTGACTCAAGGTCAGTTCCGCACATATAGACCATAATGGTAAAGGTCGCATTGCTGTCAGGATAATCAGTATATCTGGTTCGTGCATCTCTCGAAACGGTGAAATCAGCGCTGTGTTCATCAGCAGAAACACCTGCAACATTGCCGGTGCCGCCGAGACCGCCGGTGATGCCCGAAATATCGGAAACGCCTGCACATGAAGTCCCCGCACTCTGTCCTGCACCTGCGCAATTGCCGCCGAACACAAAATACAGAATCAGAGCTGCAACAAGGATAATTGCAATTGTTCTCGCTTTCTTGTTGTTTTTAAGTGCAGAGATAAGACCTGTCAGCAGAGAGGCTCCCGCCATTGAGGAACCGCCTGAACTGCCGCTGCTGCCTGAGCCAAAAAGTCCCGAAAGATTGAATCCTGCGCGGTTTGAGCTGCCGGAAGGTCTCGAAGACGATGGTCTGTGGCTTGAAGATGAAGGTCTGCTGTAGCCTCCTGTCTTTCCCGAGGGTCTGCTGCTGCCGACCGAGCTTTTTCTGCCGCCGACTGATGCCTTGCCGCCCCCTGAGGTGCGGCGTCTGCCGTGCTGCTGTGCCATAATAACACGATCCTTCCTGTTATTTTATAGTATTACTCCTTCATTTTACTACAAATTACCGCTCCATAACAATATGATTTTCAATTTTTTTGAATTTTCTGTTGACAAAGTTGTCACAAGGTGTTATTGTGTAGTTGAGCAATTGCTCAACTACACAACAGGAGGTGCCCTATGTCAGAAAAGAATTTCACCTGCGACTGTGAGGTAATACATCAGGATATCGTAAACGATACTAAGAACAAAATGCAGCCCGATGAGGTTTATTCGGAGCTCTCCATGCTTTTCAAGATGTTCGCAGATCCCACAAGAGTCCGCATTCTTCATGCTCTTGAGCAGAACGAAATGTGTGTCTGTGACCTTGCCTGTCTGCTGGGCGTTACAAAGTCTGCTGTTTCCCATCAGCTGAAGGCATTAAAGCTCTCAAATCTCGTAAAGTCCCGCAGGGAGGCTCAGATAATCTACTATTCTCTTGCAGATGACCATGTAAAGGAAATAATCGACATGGGCTTCGAGCATCTGAACGAAGAATAAAATATATTTGCTTTCTTAGTTGAATGATTGAGCAACTAAGAAAACTCGGAGGCGCTGTTATGACAAAGACATTTTTATTAAAAGGGCTTGACTGCCCTCACTGCTCCATGGGCATAGAGAAAGAGGTTGGCGAGGCTGAGGGAGTAAATTCCTCTGTAATGAACCTTATGAAGCAGACCCTTACTCTTGATATCGATCCGTCGATAGAAGAGACCATCGGCTATATCGTAAATAAAACTGTGCACCGCTATGAGCCCAAGGTTCAGGTCAGCGAGATAGGCGGCACCACTGCCGCCGTATTTGATTTAAAGGGGCTTGACTGTCCCAATTGCGCCGCTCTTATAGAAAAAGAAACAGGGGAGCTTGACTATGTAAATTCCGCTTCACTGAACCTTATGAGCGGCACTCTGACCGTCAGCTACAGCAAGGTGTCTGAAGCCTTCATGCTTGAAATGGTCAGTGAGATAGTTCACGACCATGAGCCTCAGGTGGAGGTATCTGTCAAGCAAGGTGCAGACCGCACCGAGAAAAAGGACAACAGCATTCGCAATATGATTATCCGCTTTGCAGTCGGCGCGGTGCTTTATGCCGCAGGTCTTATCCTTTCTGCTCTGCCCTCTCTCCCCTTCTATGCCGGGCTTGCACTGCTTATCGCTGCTTATATAATCCTCGGTGCAGATGTTATTTTCAAAGCGCTGAGGAACATAATCAAAGGCAGAATATTTGACGAAAACTTCCTTATGACGGTTTCCACCGTGGGCGCTTTTGTTATCGGGGAATACCCCGAGGCGGTAGCGGTCATGCTGTTTTATCAGGTGGGCGAATTCTTCCAGAGCCTTGCTGTCAAGCGTTCCAGAAAATCGATATCCCAGCTTATGGATATCCGTCCCGACTCTGCGGCGGTCAGCAGAAACGGTGAAATAATCGTTGTGCCGCCTGAGACAGTTTCCGTCGGCGAGCTTATTGTTGTCAGACCCGGTGAGAAGATACCCCTTGACGGTGTTGTGACAGAGGGAACATCAATGATCGATACAAAGGCTCTGACAGGCGAATCAATTCCTCGTACGGTTCGCGAGGGTGACGAGGTTCTTTCGGGCTGTATCAACGAAAACGGCGTTATCACCGTAAAGGTCACGAAGTCCTTCGGAGATTCCACTGCGGTGAAAATTATCGACATGGTTGAAAACGCCTCCTCAAGAAAGGCTCCCACGGAGAATTTCATTACCACCTTTGCACGCTATTACACTCCTGTCGTTGTAATTCTCGCCGCTTTGCTGGCAATTATTCCTCCCCTCTGCTTCGGGGCTGAGTGGGTGGAATGGATCCGCCGCGGCTTTGTTTTCCTTGTTATCTCCTGCCCCTGCGCTCTTGTAATTTCCATTCCTCTTACCTTCTTCGGCGGCATCGGTGCGGCTTCAAGGCACGGAGTGCTTGTAAAGGGCAGTAACTATCTTGAAGCACTGAACAATGTCAGCACCGTTGTTTTTGACAAAACGGGCACTCTTACAAAGGGTGTTTTCAAGGTGACACAGGTGATACCCTCGGAGGGCTTTGACTCTGAGCAGGTCATTGAGCTTGCCGCCATGGCTGAAGGCTTCTCGACTCACCCCATTGCAAAATCAATTCATACTGCATACGGCAGGGAAATCGATAAAACCGCTCTTTCGGATTATCATGAAATATCGGGCAAGGGAATCAGCGTCACTGCATCGGGCAAAAATATACTTGCAGGCAGTGACAGGCTCATGGAGGAAAACGGCATCACATTCACTCCCTGTCCTGATGCAGGCACAAAGGTGTATGTATCTGAAAACGGGAAATTTGCAGGCTGCATACTTATTGCGGACGAAATAAAGCCCGACAGCAAGTACGCAGTGAAGGAGCTTCGCAAAAAGGGCGTTCGGAAGCTCATTATGCTCACGGGAGATGACGAGAGCATCGCCCGTTCGGTCGCCGGGAAGGCAGGGCTTGACGAATACTACGCACAGCTTCTCCCCCATGAAAAGGTAGGCATGGTGGAAGCTCTTGACCAAAAGAAGCCTTCGGGTTCAAAGCTCGTATTTGTCGGCGACGGCATAAACGATGCTCCTGTTCTTGCCCGTGCGGACGTGGGCATTGCCATGGGAGGTCTCGGCTCTGATGCGGCTATTGAAGCCGCTGATGTGGTGCTCATGACCGATGAGCCCTCAAAGCTCGCAGAGGCTATAGAGGTCGCAAGGGACACCAAGCGCATAGTTATAGAGAATATTATCATTGCTCTCGGAATAAAGGGTATATTCCTTATTCTCGGCGCACTGGGCATTGCAGGTATGTGGCTTGCTGTGTTCGGTGATGTGGGCGTTGCACTTATCGCTGTGCTCAACGCCATGAGAATACTGAAGAAATAATATAATGCTTTTGAAAAGCAATGCCCCCACCGCAGTTTTTGCGGTGGGGGCATATTATATGCATCGGTTTACAGAACGATAAAGGTACAGCCGCCGGGTGCGATATCAAGCTTGCGTGACTTGACGGTTACGCCCTTGAGCTCGGGTAATTCATCATTTTCACCGAGCTTTAACTCCTTGCCGTTTAAAAGCATGGTGCGTGAGCGCATTTTGCCGTTGCCTGTAAGGGCGTAGACCTCTGCTTTTTTGGGGAGCTTTACGGTGGTGGTCTCTGTCCACGAGTTGTTTATCACAAGATATACCACTCCCTTTTCGCCGTCCTTACGGGAGTGTGCGTAGACATGAGCGCCCTCCACATTTACCTCGTGATTTGCATATACGGTCTCACCCATGAGTCTGTTCCAGAGCAGGGCTGCAAAGTAGCTGGGACGGGGCTCGAAGGTGCTGTGCTTTAAGTAGCCGTAATCGGAAGAAGCAAGGGTATTGTGGAAGATAATGCCCTTTGTGACCGTTGCAAATTCGCCGAATTCATTGAGAGTTCTGGGCACTTCAAGATAGGTCGAAGCCCATGTATGACCGCCCGCGCCTGCGTCGCCGCTTTCGGTGACCCACATTTCTCCGTTCGGTACATACTTGTCGCGATAGGGGGCAAAGGCTCCGGCACAGGCTCCTGCCATGCCGAGATACTCCTCGCTCAGCGCACCCTCAGCAGGGGTAAATGCAGAGGGAACCATTGCCGCCATGCGCTCGGAAATGCCGTTGTAATAGTGATAGCTGAATACATCGAGCTTTTCGGTGCAGCCGTCCATCAGCTCGCCTGTAGTACAGCTTGGGAGTATGTCTGCTATGCCTGCGCCGCCCATTCCCATTGCCGCAGGGTCACAGGTACAGGGTCCCACAACGATGCAGTCGGGGTAATTCTCCCTCAGCCACTTGTGGAAGATATCCTGATCTCTTCTGAAATGCTCGGGAGTGTAGCCCTTGGGGAAGCCCGACATTTCCATCATATTCGGCTCATTGGTGAACTCTACAGCGTTAATTGGCACGCCGTGCTCGGTGCTGAGACGGAATATCTGCTCAGCCTGCGAGGGGTTCCAGGGCTCCTCCGCACTGTGCAGTCCCTGACAGTTTGCAACGCTTATAAGAAGCTTGCCGTCAACCTCCTTCACAAAGTCCAAGAGGTTTATCCACTGCTCCTTTGTCAGGCGGTTCTGGTAGCCCTCAGGGGCTTCGCCCTTGCCCTCAAAGTCATAATAAGTCTTGGTTGCCCATGTTCCCGAAACGCGTATCCACGCCTTGCCGAGCTCTTTCGCAAGCTTGATAAGACGGGGATTTGTGGTATCAATTGGGTCGTACCACTGGTGCATTGCACCCATGCCCTGACTGAAATCGGGAGGCGGAACCTGCTCGGTGCCGTCGATCTGGGCATCGGTATATGCCTTCCAGAAGGTGCCGCCTGCCACCTCGGTCATCTCGATATTATATGATATCATGCAGGGGTTAGCCTTGCGAAGCTCCTTGAGCTTTCGGGGCTTCAGCTTGATTTTCAGTGCCATAACAAAGCTCCTTTTTTATAATTCGGAGTGTTAAACTCCCTCAAGTTAATTATAGCAAATCTGATTTTTCTTTTCAATTAAAATTTCCTTCCATGATACAATTATGTTTTCATTCAGGGGAAACTGTGGTAAGATATCGCTATGAAGGCTTGCGAAAGGAGATATTCATGAAAACTCTCAAAAAGCTGACTTTGCTTCATTCAAACGACCTTCACGGCGATTTCATGGCTCAGGAGGTTGACAAAACTCTTCTGGGCGGCACCTCCATGCTCTCGGGCTATGTCAGCTCCGTGCGCAGAGAAGAGGAAAATGTGCTTTATGTCATTTCAGGCGATATGTTCCGCGGCTCGGTCATCGACAGCGAGTATCAGGGACTTTCCACTATAGAAATAATGAACATGATCGCTCCCGATGTTGTGACCATCGGAAATCACGAGGTGGACTACGGCTTAGGGCATCTGCTGTTTGTTGAAAAGTGCGCAAACTTCCCTATAATCAACGCAAATATGTACCTTGCCTCCACCAATGTGCGTTTGTTCCGCTCACATATGATAAAAAAGATCGGCGGCATGAAGGTGCTGTTCATAGGAGTCCTCACCGACGAGGCTCTTACAAAGGTTCGGCATGAGCCGCTTATCGGAAACATGATCGATGTCCGCGACGCCGCTTGTGAGGTGGGCAGGATTTGCAACGCATACCGCACGGGAGATGTTGACCTGACCGTGCTTCTGACTCACATCGGCTTTGAAGCCGACAAGGAGCTTGCCGCCGCTCTTAACCCCGACTGGGGAGTTGACATAATAATCGGCGGTCACTCCCACACACTCCTTGAGGAGCCTGTAATGATAAACGGAATACCCATAGTGCAGGCGGCTTCGGGCACAAAGCAGATAGGCAGATTTGACATCGATATCGATACAGAGGAAAACTGCATTGCAAGCTTTAACTGGCAGCTTATCCCCATAAACAGCAAGAACTGCCCCAGAGACAAGGCTCTTGAAAAGATAGTCAGAAAATACAAAAAGCAGACCGACAAGAAATACGGCAGAGTGGTCACAAGATTTGCCGACTGCTGCACTCACCCTGCAAGGAATATGGAAACAGACCTCGGAAAGCTGCTGAGTGACGCATTCTGCGATATGCTGGGGCTTGACATAATGCTGCTTGCCTCGGGAAGCATACGGGGTAAGGAGCTGGGGCCCATAGTGCTCTACAGCGACCTTGTGCGTATACTGCCCTTCAATGACGAGATATACCGTGCAGTGGTAAAGGGAAATCAGCTTCGCCGCATGATGACACATATGCTCCGCCCTGAGGTCTTCACCGATGCACATACGGAGTTCTATCAGCTTTCAAAGGGGCTTCGTGTGGAGTATGACAGGACAGAAAACAGGCTTTTAAGCCTTTCCTATAACGGAAATGAAGTGAAGGACGAGGACACCTTCACCCTCGGAATGCAAGGCTTCCATCTTAAAAATATCGGTGATTTTCTCAATGTTCCCTATGAGGAGATCGCCGAAAACAAGCGTCCCACGGTAATTGCCACAAATGATGTGGACGTTCTCGATGAGTATTTCAGCGGTCACGAGCTGATAAAGCTTTCGAGTGAAAAGAGGCTCATACTGCACGGCGGCGAAACCGAGCAGGTTTAATAAGATACGGGCGGCATACAGCCGCCCGTTTTTGCGTGGGGAGGTTTTTTGGGAGGGAGAGGACGGGCGATTTGTAATCGGTCGTTGTTCGCGGTTTGGGGTTGGTTTGAATAACGGACGACCAATGGTCGCCCCTAC
>JAZSJQ010000042.1:0-10840 GCA_045534445.1 Acutalibacteraceae bacterium | reverse complement strand
CTGAGCTGTTCACTTTGAATCCTGACTTCAAGGATTTCCTCAATAACAGTATCGTCAGCAATAACATCAATAAAGGTTATTGCATTTCCCTGACGGTCGGTTTCTATAGGCTCACTGATAGATATATTTGCTGCACATTTTTTTGTCGAACGAAGGTACATAAGAACTTCATTTTCTATACACCTTGAAGCGTAGGAAGAAAGCCTTATACCCTTGTCAGGTGAGAAGGTATCTATAGCCTTAATAAGTCCTATAGTGCCGATCGAAATAAGGTCATCGATATCATTTGATGCAGAATAATATTTTCTGTTGATGTAAGCCACAAGTCTTAGATTGTGTTCGATAAGTTTGTTTCGAGCCTGTTTATCGCCCTGTCTCATAAGTTCAAGGTAATGATTTTCCTCAGCTGTACTGAGACGGCGAGGAAAAGAGCCGTTTCCCGATAAACCCAAAAGAAGATAAATAATACTGCCGAATGCCTGAGTCAATAACTGAATAAAATCCATAAAGCACCTCCATAGTCTATATTATGAATATATTCTGTAAATCTTGCTGAGTTTCGAAAATATGAAAATTTTATGAATTATTCGATTGATATTGACTTTTTTGATGTGCAGGAATTAAAATATGAAAAAAATGAAGGGAGTTATTAGGATGAAGGGTTTATTTCCTCTAAGCTCAATGGCTAAAAACCTTACAGGACTTATTGTATCTCTTGTCATATACTTAGGTTTAGGTGCTGTTATTGGTTGGGTATGCGGTGCTCTTGGCGGCATTCCCGTTATCAGAATCCTTGCACAGCTTATCGGCACGGTTATTGGAATATATCTCCTTGTCGGAGCTATTATTTCTGTAGTTGTATTTCTCCAGAATAAAGACAAATAATGTAAAAAGCCGACAGATAAATGCTGTCGGCTTTTTCTGTTAATTTACGCAGAAATGTTACATAATTTAAGAACTTTGATTTTAGAAAGCAAATATACTTGCAATTCCGTTTGCGAAATAGTATAATTATCTACGGATAATTATGTCTGAAACGAAAGCTGTCACAACCCCTAACGTCAGTAGCCTTGTTGAGGTGTTGAGCAGTTCGTTTACCATGCTGCTGTGCAGTATCGGGTTTGATACAATGCCGGGAAACAGCAGCAATATGATTACGAATAACAGTGTTGCACAGAATATGCAATAGGTTGCCTGAAGAATGCGCAGCGCAAGCCATGATAGTGTTTTGAACTGGTTATATATGTATGTTATCAGTTTCATATTATGGTCACCTGCATTATGATAGCATATTTCAGGCATATAATCAAAGGTAAGTATTGCCGGGAAGGATTGATATAATGAAGGTTGGTGTATCTACAGCTTGTTTATACCCTATGCTGACCGAACGTTCAATCTCGACATTGATTGATATGGGTATCAAAGAGTTTGAGGTGTTTTTTAATACATCGTCAGAGCTTGAACCCTCGTACATAAAAGATATTGCCAAAGAGATCAAGAGAAGCGGCGGCACGGTGTATTCCATTCACCCGTATTCATCGCAGATGGAGCCGTTTATGTTTTTCTCTGATTATGAGCGCCGTTTTACTGATATGCTTGATACCTATAAGCAGTACTTTTATGCTGCCAATAAAATGGATGCATCTGTAGTTGTTCTGCATGGTGACAGATTGCCGGGTCATGTTCCTGACGGAAAGTATATTGAAAGATTTCTCAAAATTGCTGAATGTGGAGAGAAAATGGGTGTTACTCTGGCTCAGGAGAACGTAAATCTTCACAGAAGTCAGAATCCTGATTTCCTTCTCAAAATGAAAAATCAGCTTGGCAAATACGGAAAATTTGTGTTTGATATTAAGCAGTCCATACGCAGCGGATATGATCCGTATGATTTTATGGATAAAATAGGTGATAGTATAGTTCATATTCATTGTAATGACAACAGTGCAATGAGAGATTGTATGCTTCCGGGAAGGGGCTCTATGGATTATTTCAGAATGAAGAACATTCTGGATAAATATAACAATTCACCTACCTGGGTCATTGAGGTATACCGCCGTGACTTTGAAAGAATCACAGAGTTGAGAGATTCTGTTGACTATCTGAACGGTTTTCTTGATGACGGAGTGCCTTTTAAGAAAAAACGCAGGTAATAATTACAAGTGCCCGAATAGGGCACTTTTTCTTTTTGGGGGTAAATACTATACATGAATTGCCCTGAAAGGAAGTAACAGATGATAGTATTGGTTATAAGAACGGCACTGCTGTTTGCGTTGGTTGTTTTTGCCATAAGAGTCATGGGAAAAAGACAGATGGGCGAAATGCAGGCATCAGAGCTGGTCGTCACGCTGATGATATCAAATGTGGCAACAATTCCGATGCAGGATATCGGAACGCCTCTGCTTACGGGCGTAATGCCGATTCTTACCTTGGTACTTCTTGAACTTTGCTTGTCATTTCTCATGTTGAAAAACTGTGGATTACGTCACGTTGTAAGCGGAAAGCCGATAGTGGTAATCACAAAAGGTGAAATTAATCAGAATGCCATGAGAAAAATTAGATTTTCAAATGAAGATCTCTTTGAAGAATTGAGAAAAAACGGCATATTCGACGTCAGTGAAGTTGAATATGCTGTAGTTGAAACAGACGGAGTTCTAAGCGTACTGCAGAAAGGAAAACAGAAATCCGACAGTATTATGTATGCAATGATAGTTAACGACGGTAAAACTGAAAAACACTCCATGCAGCTTGTTTCATGGAGTGAAGAGGATTTAAGAAAAACGCTGAAAAAGGAAAAAACTGAGCAGAAGGATATATATATTATGGTTGCATCGGAAAATAAGGATTACAGAATTGTGAGGAAAGAAAAACGATGAGCAGAATAATAAGTGCTGTATGTATCGCTATATTTATAGCAGGTGTGTGCGTCTCTTCAATTGCATATTCTTCGCACTTTACTGATAATGTATCAGAAATGATCGAAAGGATTTATAACGGAAAAACAGATGATATAAATGAGTTTGAGGAAAAATGGTCGGAATACAACGAAATTGCAGCGTTATATTATGACCATAATGATCTCGAAAAAGTTACTGCCCTTATAAGCAGTTTGTCGGAATTTGATTCGGGTTCAGATGTTTTTTTTAGGGTAAATTGCAAAGAGCTGGAGACTATAATGGAGCATTTGAAAGAAAGCCAGCTGCCGGAGTTCAATAATATATTTTAAAAGCGAGTGCAGATACTGCACTCGCTTTTAAGTTTATATTCTGAGTCTTGCTTCGTTTCGCCTCATATAGACACTGAGGACAAGCCCGAATCCGAAATAAAGACACATACTGGAAGAACCGCCGGCACTCATGAACGGAAGAGTGATACCGATAACAGGGAGGACTACAAGACACATTCCAATGTTAAAAATGGTCTGGGTTGCAATGATTGCAAAGAATCCGAGACACATGAATTTTCCCATGTTGTCACGTGCAGTAAATGCGGCGCGAAGGGAAAGTATCAGTATCGAGAGTTCAAGAGCGAGGATAAAGACACAACCGATAAGGCCGAATTCTTCGCCTGTGGCAGTGAAAATAAAGTCGGTATAGTCTTCAGGTATAAGACCCGATTGTGTAAGAGAACCTTTCATCCATCCCTGTCCTGTGATACCGCCTGAGCCAAGAGCCATCTTACCGATGGTCTGCTGGTACAGCGCATTCAATTCATCGCCCTCCTGAGGAAAGTAAACAGCGCGGATTCTTTCCTTCTGGAAGTTCGGAAGATTCTGCCAAAGAAACGGCAGAGCGCACAGAGCGACAATAACAACAAGAGCAACATATTTCCAGTCAATGCCGCTGCAGAATATCATAAATGCAAAAACGAGTGCAAAGATCATTGCGTTTCCGGTATCGCCCTGAGCAAGAACAAGCGCAATTGGGATAAGACCGTGTCCGACAACAAGCAGAAGATGGGGGATTGAGTTGATATGTCCTGCTTTGATGGTCAGTGACAGATGGTATGAAAACGTTATTATAAAGCCGATTTTCATAAGCTCTGACGGCTGAAAGGACACGCCGAAAATTCTCAGCCATGCACGGTCGTCCGCCAGCTCAGTACCCTGGACACCGAATACAAAAGTTGCCAGGATCAGTAGTATACACACGCCTGCAATGAGATACCATAATTCGCCCAATCGCTCATAATCCATGGTTGAGATTATGATTGCACCGACATATCCGATAAGACATGCTATTATCTGAACAAGAACTCTTCGCAGCCCCAGACCGTGAGTGGTGCTGTAAACCATGGAACAGCTGAAAATTGAGGCGCAGAGAACAGTTATCCAGAGAGGAATGTAAGTTGTTTTTACATATTTATATATCGCATAGCCTGCTTTTTTTCCAAAAACAAGTAATTTTTGCACATTGTCACCCTTTATATTATAATGAAAAGGTATCTTGCCCAAATTTTTTACCTTAAGATGTAGAATATTATATATTTAACTTTGAGTTAATTCAAGTAAAATACTTTAAACATTGTGAATAATGTGTTATAATCTTTTAACAATTTGATTTGGAGGGTACTACATGCTTACAGACATTGAGATAGCACAGAGCGCCAAAATAAGAAAAATTGAAGAAATTGCAAACAGTATCGGTATAACCAATGAAGATCTTGAGTTTTACGGACCTTACAAGGCAAAGATTACCGAAGAAGCAATAAATCGTCTTTCAAAAGGCAAGGACGGAAAGCTTATCCTTGTTACCGCCATCAATCCAACACCCGCAGGTGAAGGAAAGACCACTACTACCATCGGTCTCGGTCAGGCTATGGAGCATATTGGAAAGAAAGCGGTTATAGCTCTTCGAGAGCCCTCTCTCGGACCCGTCTTTGGCGTTAAGGGCGGTGCTGCAGGCGGCGGATACAGTCAGGTTATCCCAATGGAAGACATAAATCTCCATTTCACCGGCGATATGCACGCAATCACAGCAGCTAACAATCTGCTCTGCGCAATGCTTGATAACCATCTTCAGCAGGGCAATGTCCTTGGAATCGACCCCAGAAGAGTTACTTTCAAGAGATGCCTTGATATGAATGACCGTGCCCTTAGAAATATAACAATCGGTCTTGGCGGAAAGTCCAACGGAGTACCCCGTGAAGACGGATTTATCATCACTGTTGCAAGTGAAGTAATGGCAATACTCTGCCTTGCAAAGGATATAGACGACCTTAAGGAAAGACTTGGCAGAATCCTTGTTGCATACACCTATGCAGGTGAGCCTGTCTTTGCAAAGGATATAAATGCTGAAGGTGCTATGACTGCTCTGCTCAAGGATGCAATAAAGCCTAACCTTGTACAGACGCTTGAAGGCACTCCTGCTCTTATGCATGGCGGTCCCTTCGCAAATATCGCACACGGCTGCAATTCTGTAAGAGCAACAAAGCTTGCTCTTAAGCTTGCTGATTACTGCATTACCGAAGCAGGCTTCGGCTCCGACCTCGGCGCTGAGAAGTTCCTTGACATCAAGTGCCGCATGGCAGGTCTTGCTCCTTCCGCAATCGTACTCGTTGCAACAGTACGAGCACTCAAATATAACGGCAGAGAAAATCCGAAGGTTGCTGACGACAGCATGGATGCACTCAAGCGCGGTATCGTAAACCTCGGTGCTCACATTGAGAACCTCAAGAAGTACGGTGTACCCGTTGTTGTTGCAATAAACAGATTTATTACCGATGCACAGGAAGATCTTGATTTCATCAAGAATTACTGCATCGAGCTTGGAGCTGACTTTGCACTTTCAGATGTATTTGCAAACGGTGGTAAGGGCGGAATCGAGCTTGCTGAGAAGGTTTGCGAAGCATGCGATAAGGAGAGTAATTTCGCACCCATCTATGATGTAAAGGGAACAATCAAGGAAAAAATAACCGCAGTTGCAAAAATAATTTACGGTGCTGACGGTGTTGATTTCACTGCTGCTGCAAACCGTGAGATCGCAGCAATCGAAGAGCTTGCAAAGGATATGCCCGTATGTATGGCAAAGACACAGTATTCGCTTTCTGATAATCCTGCACTCCTCGGCAGACCCAGTGGATTCAATATTACAATCAAGTCTGTAAGACTTTCAAATGGTGCAGGCTTTGTTGTTGCTCTTTCCGGTGATATAATGACAATGCCCGGACTTCCCAAAGTTCCTGCCGCAACAAAGATAGATGTTGATAACAATTCCAGAATAAGCGGTCTGTTCTAAAATGGAATATATTTATAAGACAGCCAATGCCCGGGAAACCGAAGCACTCGGTGTTGAGCTTGCAGGAAAACTCAAAGGGTGTGAAGTTATAGCCCTTTACGGTGGATTGGGCATGGGGAAGACCACATTTACAAGAGGCCTTGCAAAGGGTCTTGGCGTAGATGAACGTGATGTGAGCAGTCCTACATTTGCTCTTGTTCATGAGCATAGCGGCAGATGCAGGCTCTATCACTTCGATATGTACAGAATTGAAACCTGGGACGATCTTTATCAGACGGGATTTTTCGATTATGTGGGTACAGGTGTCATGGTTATCGAATGGAGCGAAAATATTGATTCTGCACTCCCTGATGATTGCCTGAAAATCGAAATAGCTCACGGAGATACTTATGACAGCAGAGTGTTTAAGATAATTGATGAGGCGGAGGTGCTGAAATGAAAATTCTTGCAATAGACAGTTCGGCGGTATCTGCTTCATGCGCAGTGACAGATAACGGAAAGCTTGTTGCTCAAAGCTTTGTAAATATCGGTCTTACACACAGCCAGACGCTCATGCCTATGATTGAAAGTACGGTAAGACAGTCAGGAATCGATCTTTCTGAAATCGACCTACTTGCAGTAACAGCAGGTCCCGGATCGTTTACCGGTGTCAGAATCGGGGTTTCAACTATAAAGGGAATTGCATTTACACGAAATATCAAATGTGTCGGTGTATCAACCCTTGAAGCAATAGCCTATACTGCTCAGATAAATGAAGGTATCGTCTGTGCTGTAATGGATGCACGCTGCCGGCAGGTTTACAATGCCCTGTTCCGTTTTAAAAACGGTAAATTGGAACGCCTGTGCGAAGACAGAGCAATATCCATTGCAGAGCTTGAAAAAGAGCTTTATGACCTTGACGAACTGATTGTTTTGGCAGGCGATGGAACACAGGTCTGCAGAAATTTGATGAAATACGAAAAAATAATCTCTGCTCCTGAAAATGTCAGAATGCAAAGTGCATGGGGAGCGGCTGCGGCTGCGATGAATTGTTCGGAAGGCAGTTATGTTTCCTCATCTGAGCTTCAGCCAATATACCTGAGAGTGCCTCAGGCTGAAAGGGAGCTTAAAAAGAAACAGTAATTAATTTGAGGAGTGATATAATGATCGCAATAGGATGTGACCATGCAGGATATGAACTCAAGTGCGAAGTCATGAAGCATCTGGATGAAAAAGGCATAAAGTATATTGATGTCGGATGTCCTTCCACTGAGTCTGTTCATTATCCTGTTTTTGCAAAAAGTGTTTGCAAAATGATCATCAACAAGGAAGCTGAGCTTGGAATTCTTATCTGCGGAACAGGTATCGGAATGTCTATGGCAGCGAACAAGGTAAAGGGTATCAGAGCTGCTGTATGTTCTGATGAGTTCTCCACAGAATTCACAAGACGTCACAACGATGCAAATGTTATGTGCATGGGTGCAAGAGTGCTTGAAACCGAAAAGGCAATTAAACTTGTGGATATTTTCCTTGAGTCGCCTTTTGAAGGCGGAAAGCATAAAACCAGAATAGATATGTTTGAGGATATCGAAAAGGATATTTGACGAATACGGAGGAATATATATGAAAAGGACAGAAATCAGCGAACTTTATAAGTCCTCACAGCAACTCGGAGGCACCGTGGTTACTGTTGCAGGCTGGGTTCGTACTGTAAGAGATTCCAAGACGCTCGGATTTATCGACCTCAACGACGGCAGCTGCTTCAAGGGCGTGCAGGTTGTTTTTGAGGATGATAAAATTGATAACTTCAAGGAAATCGCAAAGCAGAACGTTGGTGCTGCACTTATTGTAACAGGTGAGCTTCTTCTCACTCCCGAAGCAAAGCAGCCCTTTGAGATTCACGCTCAGAAGATAGAGGTAGAGGGCGCTTCTGCTCCTGAATATCCTCTTCAGAAAAAGCGTCACTCTATGGAGTTCCTGCGCACGATCGCTCATCTCAGACCCAGAACAAATACCTTCAGCGCAGCTTTCAGAGTACGTTCCGCAGCTGCCTATGCAATTCATAAGTTCTTCCAGGAGAGAGGTTTTGTTTATGCTCATACGCCTCTCATCACCGGAAGTGACTGCGAGGGTGCAGGTGAGATGTTCCAGGTAACTACTCTCGATATGAAGAATCCTCCTCTTAACGAAGACGGCAGCATAGATTATTCGCAGGACTTCTTCCAGAAGCACACTTCTCTGACTGTTTCGGGTCAGCTTGAAGGTGAGTGCATGGCTATGGCATTCGGTAAGATCTACACCTTCGGTCCTACCTTCCGTGCAGAAAAGTCCTATACCCAGCGTCATGCTGCAGAATTTTGGATGATCGAACCTGAGATCGCATTTGCAGACCTCAATGATGACATGGAGCTTGCCAGAGATATGATCAAGGCAATCATATCCTATGTTCTTGAAACCTGTCCTCAGGATATTGATTTCTTCAACAGTTTTGTTGACAAGGGACTCAAGGAGCGCCTTACTCATATTGTTGAGTCTGATTTTGCTCATGTTACCTATACTGAGGCTGTTGAGCTTCTCCAGAAGAACAATGACAACTTTGAATATAAGGTAGAGTGGGGAACAGATCTCCAGACCGAGCATGAGAGATATCTCACCGAGCAGATTTTCAAGTGCCCTGTATTCGTCACCGATTATCCGAAGGAAATCAAGAGCTTCTATATGCGTCTTAACGACGACGGTAAGACCGTTGCTGCAATGGATCTTCTTGTTCCCGGCATCGGTGAGATCGTCGGCGGAAGCCAGAGAGAAGAGCGCATGGATGTACTTCTTGAGAGAATGGCAGAGCTTGGTCTCAACGAAGAAGATTACTGGTGGTATCTTGAGCTTCGCAAGTATGGCGGCAACAAGCACTGCGGATTCGGTCTCGGCTTTGAGCGTATGATCATGTACCTCACAGGCATCAGCAACATCCGTGATGTTATTCCTTTCCCCAGAACAACAGGCACAGCAGAGTTCTAATCAGGAGTTGGTATAATTGAATTATAAAAATCTTACAAAGAGCGAAGCCATTGCACTTCGCGAAGAGCTTAAGAAGGAATATGAGGGCTACCGCGCAATGAATCTTAAGCTCAACATGACACGCGGTATTCCCAGCAAGGAGCAGCTTGCTCTTTCCATGCCCATGTTCGATATTCTGTCCAGTTCTAGTGAGCTTTTCTCTGAGGATGGTACAGACCTTCGCAACTATGGTATTCTCGATGGTATTGCAGAAGCAAAGCAGTTCTTTGCAGATATATTCGGTGTAACCACTGATGAGATAATCGTTGGCGGTAACTCCAGTCTTACAATGATGTATGACACCATTTCTTCCGCAATGGGTCATGGACTTCTCGGCGGTGTTCCCTGGGCACAGCAGGGCGATGTAAAGTTCCTTTGTCCTTGTCCCGGCTATGACAGACATTTTGCCATAACCGAGTACTGCGGAATCAAAATGATTCCTATCAAATACCGTGAAGACGGACCCGACATGGATACTATAGAAACACTTGTCAGCTATGACCCCATGATCAAGGGTATCTGGTGTGTTCCCAAGTATTCAAACCCCACAGGCATTACATATTCGGACGAGGTTGTAAAACGTTTTGCAAACCTTAAGCCTGCAGCACCGGACTTCAGAATATTCTGGGACAATGCTTACTTTGCCCATAATCTTTTTGGTGAGGACAGAAAGCTTCTCAATCTCCTTGAAGAGTGTAAGAAGGCAGGCAATCCCAACATGGCTTATATGTACTTCTCCACTTCCAAGATCACTTTCCCCGGAGCAGGTCTTGCAGGCATGGCAACCTCTGTTACCAACGTAAAGGCAATCAAGGAGAGAATGACAGTTCAGTCCATTGGTCCTGATAAGATCAATCAGTACCGTCACTGCACATACATCAAGCAGGTAGGTGGTCTTGAGGCTCAGATGGAAAGGCATTCTGAGATTCTCAGACCTCGCTTCAAGGCAGTTACAAATACCTTGAAGGAAGAGCTTGGCGGACTTGGAATCGCAGAGTGGTCTGATCCCGATGGTGGTTACTTTATCAGCTTTGAGGCTCCCGAGGGCTGCGCAAAGAAGATCGTAAAGCTTTGCGGAGATGCAGGCGTTGCACTTACAAAGGCAGGCGCAACATTCCCCTACGGTAAGGATCCCAAGGACAGCAATATCAGAATTGCTCCTACAGCGCCTACGCCGGATGAACTTAAGACTGCAGTTAAGATTCTCGCTGTTTGCACAAAAATTGCTTATCTTGATAAGCTTATTGCACAATAAGCATAAATAAATTAGCATAAATTGTAGTAATTCCATTGACAAAGTTAGTTGCGAATTTTATAATTAACTTTGTTATGCTTGCGCTGAATATACACGCAAGTAAAAGACGAAGCAAATTTGAGGAGGAAAAAGCATGAAGCGAATCGGCAAGCCGTGGGTTATTATCCTTGCCGTCGTTATTCTGGTATTCTCGTATCTGTCATTCTTTGGCGTTTACGGAAGCTACGGCGACATGGAAAAGGCATATATCCGCGGTGCAAAAGACATCAGATGGGGTACAGATATCCAGGGAGGTATCAGTGTTACCTTCGGTCCT
>JAZSJQ010000094.1:0-21852 GCA_045534445.1 Acutalibacteraceae bacterium | reverse complement strand
GTAAGGGGAGAAATCTCAATGGGATGATCGGTGATGAAGGTAGGCTGAATGAGGTTCTTCTCAGCAAACTCCTCGAAGAATGCGGCGAGGACATCGCCCCATGTGGCGCCCTTCTTGATTTCAACATTAGCCTTCTTAGCTTCTGCAACAGCACGCTCGGTGTCACAGCGGAAGGAATCAAAGTCAACGCCGGAGTACTTCTTTACAGCCTCGACCATGGTCATTCTTGCAAAGGGCTTCTTGAGGCTTATCTCCTTGCCGCACCACTGAATATCAGTGGAATCGTTGACAGCGAGACAGCAAGCCTCGAAGATATCCTCACACCTGTTCATCATACCGTGATAATCGGTATATGCCTCGTAGAACTCGATGGTGGTAAATTCGGGGTTGTGCTTAACGTCCATACCCTCGTTTCTGAAGAGTCTGCCGATCTCGTATACTCTTTCCATACCGCCGACGATAAGTCTCTTTAAGTAAAGCTCGGTAGCGATACGCAGATACATATCCATATCGAGGGTGTTGTGGTGGGTGATGAAGGGACGGGCAGCAGCGCCGCCTGCAATAAGATCAAGAACAGGGGTCTCAACCTCGATAAAGCCGAGATTATCAAGATAGGAGCGGATAGTGGTGATGATCTTTGCTCTCTTGATAAATGTATCCTTGACCTCGGGGTTAACGATAAGATCCATATATCTCTGACGGTATCTGGTGTCGGTGTCCTTTAAGCCGTGGAACTTGTCGGGCATGGGACGAAGGCTCTTTGCAAGGAGCTTTACTTCCTTTGCATGAACGCTTATCTCACCGCGGCGGGTACGGAAAACAAAGCCCTTTACCTCGCAGAGGTCGCCTGTGTCCCAGTTAGCCTTGAGGTGGTTGAAAACCTCCTCGCCGAGGTCGTTTATGCGGAGATAGACCTGCATCTTGCCGCTTCTGTCGCGGACATCGATGAAGTTTGCCTTGCCCATGTCACGCCAGGTCATGATACGGCCTGCGATGCAGACATCTGTGTTTTCGAGCTCATCAAAGCGCTCGATTATTTCAGCGGCAGAAATGTTCTTGTCACAGGTGGTGATCTCAAAGGGATCGGCACCGATGCTCTGAAGATGAGAGAGCTTGTCGCGTCTTACCTGAAGAAGCTCATGGAGCTCCTGCTCGGACTGTTCTTCTGTGATCTCTTCCTGTGCATTGAGGATTTCTTCAGCCATTTATATCAAATCCTTTCGTTTTCTTGTAAAAAGGGCAGAGAAGTGATCTCTGCCCGATGCGGAATGATTACTTGGAGATATCCAGAATTTTGTACTTCTGGATTCCGCCGGGAGTTTCGATTTCGACAGTCTCGCCGACAGCGTGGTTGAGAAGACCTTTACCAACAGGCGATTCATCGGAGATAAGTCCTTTGAGAGGGTCTGCTTCCGTAGAACCGACTATCTGATATTCCTCCTCCTCATCATATTCAACATCAAGCACCTTGACCTTGGTACCTACCTGAACTGTATCTGTGGTGATCTCACTCTGGTCAATAACACGAACGTGCTTGAGAGTAGCTTCGATCTCGCTGATGCGAGCCTCAAGCTGAGCCTGATCGTTCATAGCCTCATCGTACTCGCTGTTCTCGCTGAGGTCGCCGTGGGAACGGGCTTCCTTGATCTGCTCTGCGATGTCGGCACGCTTCTGGGATTTGAGAATTGAAAGTTCCTCCTCCAGCTCACGGAGGCCTTCGGCGGTCACAAGAATTTCCTTGTTTGCCATAACTAACTTCCTTTCAAAAACGTATTTCAAATAGCTTCGATACATTATATACATTTAAAGCTGATATGTCAAGAAAACGCCGCAAATTTAGCGGTGTACAAAAAAGAAAGGACTGTCCGATGCCTGTGGCGGCTCAGACAGCCCGTAATCATATCATTCTTCCGATGCCTTGGGCATTTCCTTTTGGCGAAGCTTTTCAAGCCGCTTCCGCAATTTTTCAAGACGGCGCTGATCCTGACGCTTTCGCTCGGAAGGCAGGGTCGGCACAAACTTTCGGTGAATTGCGGTGGAAACCCAAAGCTGCTTTGCTTCTTCTTCGGTGCAGTAATTTTTGCTGGCGGATCTTCCGGCGATATATCTTTCTGTTTTAATCACTTCCGATTCAAGCGATGCAAGCTTCTGGCTCATTGACTCAGAAAGCTTTTCAAAGCAGTCGTCACATCGGGTCTTGGAAATGCTGTAGATAGTTCCGCATTTCGGGCAGATCCTTACTGATGGCTTTATGTTTGACACAATAAACACTCCCATTCTCTTTTCAAAATTAAAACGGAAAATAATTCCGCTTATCCCATTAATATACAGCAATATTATAATTTAAAGCATAAACATTGTCAATAAACAGACGATGTTTATGCTGCATGGCTGAATGAAAAAGCTGTCCGAGGAGAAATTTCCCGAACAGCCTTTTTAAATCAATTGTTACGCGCAGATGCTTTTTCTTCTTTGGCTTCTATGCGCTCGAGGCGCTTCTTGAGACGTTTCAGAGTGCGCTTTTCACGGTGCGGTCCCGTGACAAGACCGAGCAGAAGCCCTCTGCTGACACCCGGCGAATGCGATCTCACCATACTTGTCTCACCTTTGGTAAGACCGTTCCGATTACCTGATTTTTCATTTATACGTTTTTCAATACCTATGATTTCAATTTCAATTGAGGCGCGCTTTTGACTCATAGGCTCGGAAAGCTCTTCCGCGCAATTTTCACAGTGCTCTTTCAGCGCGCTGTTGATTGTTCCGCATTTCCTGCATATTTTCACAGACATATTTTTCGTTTTCTTCATAAAACCGCTCCTTTACTCTTTTTAAAAATGCATCCCAATATATGTAAATTCAGTATAGCAAAGGGTAAGATGCTTGTCAACAAACAAGAGCCCGATAATATCTGTCTGTTTTGTAACGTTTATCCATTTCAGAGCTCCAATATACAGGAGGTGAAAAGGTGGTTAAAACAAGGAGAGCGGATTACTGCAATCTGAAATTACTTCTGATATTTCTTGTAATATACGGTCATTTTCTTGAGCCTCAGGCAGAGATGACCCAAAGCGTAAATTGGCAGTACAGGATAATTTATTTTATACATATGCCGCTTTTTGCGTTTTTATCGGGTCTGTTCATAAGAGACAGAAAGGACTGCACAAGGCAGATAAAGCGTCTTGTGCCGATATATCTGTTAAGTCAGGGGGCGGCTGTGCTTCTTTTCGGGGCATCGCCTATAAAGCCATGGTGGCATCTGTGGTATCTGCTGAGCTTATGCTGTTGGCTGGGGGCTGCATGGCTGCTTATAAAATACAAAAGAGCAAAGCTTATAATACTGATTGCGGCAATAGTTATAAGCTTATGGGCAGGGTGCTTTCCCTTCATAGGGAGGGTGCTGTCAGCTTCGCGTACCCTCGTTTTCTTTCCGTTTTTCTGGCTGGGCGTTATATGTGATCCCGAAACAAGATGGCAGAAATGGCGTATGCAAGGGATAATATCACTTGCCGTTTCGGTATTTCTGATGGTTCTGTCGAAAAATTTCATTTCAGCAGATTTTCTGTATGGAGCATCGCCCTATGAGAGCATCAGAACGGGCTTGGCTATGCGAGGAGTATGCATACTCACAAGTGCCTTGGCAGGCTTTTTCCTGCTGACATGGAGCCCTGATATACGTTTTGCTTTTACGAAAGCAGGAGCTGATACAATGACCATATATCTCATTCATGCCCCTGCGGTCATGTATCTGAGAAGCCCAAACACGCACTTTCTTTTGTGTGCAGTGTTTTCCGCATTGCTCATTTATGTTATATTCAAACTGACTCAGTGGAGAGGTCCGCTG
This sequence comes from Acutalibacteraceae bacterium, assembly GCA_045534445.1. GTDB lineage: Bacteria > Bacillota > Clostridia > Oscillospirales > Acutalibacteraceae > JAISGQ01. Next base: position 18,011 of record JAZSJQ010000094.1, on the reverse strand, counting down.
TACAGCATCGCTGAACGCAAAGGGAGGGAGAATAAGTGTCGGATTTTCAGAAGGTGTATGAAGAATATGCAAAGGCAGTCTACCGATTTTTGCTCTCCCTGAGCAGAAATGAACAGCAGGCTGAGGAGCTGCTTCAGGAGACATTTTACAGAGCATTTCTTCACATTGACCGATTTGAAGGGCGCGCAAGCCTTTATACATGGCTGTGCACCCTTGGAAAAAACGCATGGATAAAGGAATGTAAAAGAGGCAGACGCTTTGCGGACAAGCCCCTTGAGGACATGGAAATGGAGTCAGAGGAGGAATCCGCTGAGGACAGGATTATGAAGAGGGAAGACTATGAAAGAATACGGGAGGCAGTTTTGAAGCTCAGTGAGCCGTATAAGGAGGTTTTTATCCTTCACGCATACGGAAATGTAAAACTCAGCGAAATAGCAAGAAGCCATGATAAATCAGAAAGCTGGGCGAGGGTGACATACTATCGTGCCAGACAGCAGATCATAGAGGAGATGAGAAAATGAAAATAAGCTGTGAAATTATAAGAGACCTGCTCCCTTTATATGAGGACGAGGTGTGCAGTGAAGAAAGCAGAAAAGCGGTAGAGGAGCACCTGCAGGAGTGTGAGAAATGCAGAAGGCTGTCGGAAGAAAAGGCTGACTTATTTCCTGATATTTTCAGTGAGTTTACGGAAAATGAAGAAAGAGATGAGCAGACAGTAAGGAGAGGACTTAAAAAGATACGAACTAAATGGGCGCTGTCTCTTGTAGCAGTGCTTATGATGCTCCCGATACTTCTGCTCAGTGTAAATCAGGTAAGAGGCAGAGGAATCTGCTTTACGAATATTGATGACATAACAGCCGCAGAGCGTTTTGCAAAAGCAGCAGAAAGCGGAGATTACAAAAAAGCCGCAGATATGATGTATTGCGAAAAACTCTATTATGATGTGCAGGATGTAATTTCATGGGAGAAGGATGAATACACCGCAGAATACAGAATAATAGAGCTAAGCGGTAAAAAATGGGCAGTAAGCGAATATATGTACAAAGAATATATTGAAGGTCATGGTGAGAGGGATATATGGGAGTTTTTGCTGCTTGAGGTCAACGCACCTGTTATCCCCTGTGATGAGTTTGAAAGAATCGCCGCAAAGAATCCCGATAAGATAATAATGGGCGAAGAGTGTACCTTGAATTTCGAGACCTATGAGCTTATCAGCACCGAGTGGGGCGAATATTACGTCGGTGAGCACAGTAATGTCAGCGAAAAAAGTTATGCTTATGACATTTTCTGCGGCTTGTATTTAGCTGATGAAAAGCTGTACGAAGAGGTAAAGCCCATGCTTCTCATGCAGGCGGAGGACAGCTATAATTACAATCAGAAGTACTACGGGAAAGCAAAGGGTATGTCCCTTTCCGAGTTTGAAGACTTTATCCGTGCCGACTATGAAGACGGCCTGAAGCGTTTTGAGGGAAACGGCTTCGATCTTAAAAATATAAGAAGAAGCGGCTGCACCTATTCGGAACTCAATAAATACTGGGTGACCGAATTTGATGTGCTTCTGACAATGGACGGAAAGACATATGAGGCAACCCTCGGCGCAAGTGTTCACGACGGAAAGATCAAGATTGAAGAAGTGAATGTAAAAACTGACAACAGCTATATTGAAAACAGTTTTGTGAATGCATTTCATCTTGACTACCCCGGAGCTGTCTGAGGACATATAAAAACAAAAGCGGCTGCTTTTTTGCAGCCGCTTTTGTTTTATGGAGTGCCGTTTGCGCATATATATCCGCATATGGGGGTGACAGCATGGGGGAATTCGCAGCGGTAACAGCAGAGACGGCAATGACCGCTCTGGCATTATATCTGCCGCGCCTGATGAGGCTGGAAAAAGAAAAGACAGAAAGCTTCTGTGCAGGCTTCTGCATAGCGGAAGCGATATCGCGCCTTTGCGGCAGATGCGCATGGACATATTCGGTGGTGTTCGGAGAGATCATGGGCTTTGTTATGCTGAGCATAACGACTTTAGGAGCCCTTTTGCTTTTTGGGCTTCTCTCGGGCAGACACAGCGGACTTCTTCTTACATCATTATATATCTTCTTTTCCTCAGCCGACAGCGAATACATAGCATATGAAAAGCCAATAATCAATGCATCGGCAGAGGGGGTGCGGCTGGGCTGTACAGGTCTGAGAGATGCAGAGGGCAAAAAAACCGTACTGCTTCTTCTGTGTGCGGCTGCAGGCAATATTGCAGGGATATTCAGTACCCGAATGCCTGCGGCATTTTCGGTGATAGCGTCCTGCGGACTTCTCTCAAGAGGAATGAAAGAAATATCCTCGGACAGATGCTGTGTAATGGGCGCGGCAGCGGCGTGTGTGCTTGCGTATCTGTGATGTTAGGTACTGTATTGACTTTGTTGCCCGATTTTAGTAAAATATTTACAGTGGATAAATAGCGTGTAATGCGCGAAATGCCGAAAAAATCCCATTTTACGGCGAAAAACAGAGCTTTCGTCCGCTGCTGGCGTATGCAGAGCGGGCTTATAGATTGATAATAATAAAAAAACCGGAGGTTATTAAGTGGCTCAGACACAGAAAAATAAGAGTACAAAGAGTCAGACGGCAAAAAACAGCCGCCCGGCTAAGAATACTTCAGGAGGCGCGAAAGCCGAGACCAAGAAGCAGAATGCGGTAAAGGAAAAGACCAAGAGCACCGCACCAAAAAGCAAAAAGCCTGCTGTGAAGCAGAACGCTGCAAAGGCACCTGCCCAGAGCAAGGCAAAGCAGTCAAAGAGTACACAGAGCGCAAAGACTGCCCAGACAAAAAGCAGGACTCAGAGTGCCGCAAAGAACACTGTAAAATCGAACAGAAGCAAAGCGGCGTCCCAGAAGCCCGTCAAGATAACATTCATCGGCGGTCTTAATGAGATAGGCAAGAACATCACCATGTACGAATACGGCGATGACGCAGTGCTTGTGGATTGCGGCATGGCATTTCCCGATGACCAGATGCTGGGTATCGACATAGTCATTCCCGATTTTTCCTATGTACAGCAGAATGCATCGAAGATACGCGGCGTAGTGCTGACTCATGCCCATGAGGACCATATCGGCGCACTGCCCTATCTTCTCAAGGAGCTGAATCTTCCCATCTACGGCACAAAGCTCACAATGGGACTTGTGGACTGCAAGCTCAAGGAGCACGGCATATTCGGTCAGACAAAGCGCAATATCGTAAAGCCGGGCGAGACAGTTACCCTCGGCGGCATCGATGTTGAATTCATAAATGTAAACCATTCGATTCCCGATGCGGTTGCAGTAGCACTGCATACCGACAGCGGCGTAATAGTCCACACAGGCGACTTCAAGATAGATTCCACTCCCGTATACGGTGAGATGATCGACCTGGGACGTTTTGCAGAGCTTGGAAAAGAGGGTGTTCTCTGCTATCTTGCAGACTCCACCAATGCCGAGCGCGCAGGTTTTACCATGAGTGAAAAGAATGTGGGCGCATCTTTTGAGACCTTGTTTACCTCTGCTGCTGCAATGTCCCGCAGAATAATAATAGCGACCTTTGCATCAAATCTTCAGAGAATACAGCAGATAATCGACTGTGCCGCAAAGCACGGCAGAAAAGTCGCAATAAGCGGCAGGAGCATGATAAATGCCGTTGCCATTGCTCAGGAGCTTGGCTATCTCAATGTTCCGGACGGAACGATGATAGACCTTGCCATGATAAACAGATACCGCAAGGATCAGATAGTGCTTATAACCACAGGCAGTCAGGGCGAGCCCATGAGCGCCATGACAAGAATGGCATTCGGCGAGCACAGACAGATAGCTGTCGGTGAGGACGATTTTATAATCATTTCCGCAACACCAATCCCCGGCAACGAGAAAATGGTCAGCAACGTCGTAAACGAGCTTCTCCGTCATGGCTGTGAGGTCGTTTATGAGAAGATGTACGATGTCCATGTGTCGGGTCACGCCTGCCAGGAAGAACTGAAGCTTATGCTCAGCCTTATAAAGCCTAAGTATTTCATTCCCGTCCACGGCGAGCAGAAGCATCTTAAAAAGCACGCAATGCTTGCTCATGCGGTTGGCATTCCCGATGAGAATGTTCTCATCTGCGAGCTTGGCGACAGTGTCGATGTGTCGAAAAAGGGCATAAAGAAAACGGGCAGAGTGCAGGCAGGCAGAGTGCTTGTTGACGGCTACGGTGTCGGTGATGTGGGAAGCGTAGTGCTTCGTGACAGAAAGCATTTAGGCGAGGACGGACTTATTATCGTCGCGGCTACGGTAGATACCGCCGAGGGCGAGATCATAAGCGGACCCGATGTGGTATCGAGAGGCTTTGTGTATGTCCGTGATGCCGAGCCCCTTATTGACGAAATAAGAGAGCTTGCAGGTGAGGTTCTGGAAGCCTGCATGAGTAAGAGAGTACGCGACTGGAATGTAATGAAAAACAGGCTTCGTGACGAGCTCTCAAAATATCTCTACGAAAGAACAAAGCGCAGTCCCATGATACTTCCCATAATCATGGATATCTGATAACAGAGAACTGCGCGCTTTGCGGAGGTCTACCCCTATGAACAACAAAGGAAATCTTGTAAAGCCGTTGTTCTGGTCACTGGCGGCAATAAGTGTGCTGATAAGCATACTGGTGCTGCTGTCATCGGCAGGACTGGCGGTAAAAATAATATCGGTAATACTGTCGGCGTGCGGCGTTGTTGCCGTACTGCTTTTCATGAAGATGCTCAGCGATGATATCGACGGATATCTTTCGAGAATGGCAGTAAAGCTTGGCGGAACAAAAGGTGATAACCAGAATGTTATGCCCGTGCCTGTTGTAACCGTAACGGTGGAGGGCAATATCATCTGGTATAACAAGGATTTCCTTGAGGAGCTTCTGGATGGCTGTGAATCCCACGATGTTGAGATATCACGAATATTCAAGAACATTACCTCCGAAAAGCTCCGCCACGGTGAGATATTCACCATCAAGCACGATAAGCGCTACTATGAGATATCGGTGGTTTCCGATGTCAGCGCCGCAGTATCCCAGTTTGTACTGTTTTTCAACAACGTTACCGAAAAGGCAAAGCTTGAAATGGAATATGATAACAGCAGACCTGCCGTTATCCTTATAGTATTTGACAATGAAGACGAGCTTCTGAAGGTTCGTGAAAGCGAGCGCACATCGGTGCTGGCGGCAGTTGACTCACTTATCCGCGAGTGGGTGGACGGAACCACCGCGCTGTGCCGAAGCGATGCAAGAGGCACCAGCCTTATAGTCCTTGACGAACAGCAGCTTCGTGAGTTTGTCGGAGATAAGTTCAATATCCTTAACGAGGCACGAAAGATACCTGTCAGCGGCGACCATCAGGTAACGCTGTCCATCGGCGTGGGCAGTGGCGGCAGTAACCTCAGCGAATGCGAGAGCTGGGCGCAGGAACCGCTTGATATGGCACTTGGCAGAGGCGGCGACCAGGCAGTTGTAAAGAACGGCTCCGAATATGCATTTTTCGGCGGCGTATCGAAGTCCTCGGAAAAACAGAGCAAGGTAAAAACCCGAATGATAGCCAAGGACATTGAGAGCATAATCCGCGCTTCCGATAAGTGCATCGTCATGGGTCATCGCTTTACAGACCTTGATGCAGTGGGAGCTTCCATCGGCGTAATGAGCATAGCCAAGGCACTGGGTGTGGAAAGCTATGTCATAAATCATGCGGGGGAGACCCTTGCACAGTCCCTTGTTGACCACTATATCGAGCATACCGATGGTGCGGAAAGAGTGTTCGTAGATACCGAAACTGCGCTTTCTCTCATGACCGAAAAGAGCGTGGTCGTAGTAGTGGATACCCATTCACGCAACTTCCTCGACAGTATGCCCGTATTTGAAAACGCAAAAAAAGTAATAGTTATAGACCACCACCGCATGATGCTCAGCAAGATAGAAAAGGCTGAGATATTCTTCCATGAGCCCTTTGCTTCATCGGCAAGTGAAATGGTTGCGGAAATAGCTCAGTACATCGACGAAAAATCCATATCAAAGACAGAGGCAGAAGCACTTCTGGCAGGCATTATGCTTGATACCAAGAGCTTTGTTATCAAGACAGGCGTGCGAACCTTTGAGGCGGCGACCTTCCTGCGCAGACGAGGAGCAGACACCGTTGACGTAAAGATGCTGTTTGCAGGCTCTCTTGATGAGTATGCAGAAAAGTCAAAGCTTGTTTCCTCTGCTGAAGTCTACCGAGAATGCGCCATAGCCTGCACAACGGAGTCTTATGAGAATGTCCGTGTTGTCTGTGCTCAGGCGGCGGACGAAATGCTGACACTGCAGGGCATCAACGCTTCCTTTGTTCTGTTCCAGACAGGGGATACGATCAATATATCTGCCCGTTCGCTGGGCAAGCTCAACGTACAGCTTGTAATGGAGGAGCTCGGCGGCGGCGGACACCTTACAATGGCAGGCGCACAGCTTGAAAATTCATCAATGGAGAGTGCGCTGACCTCGCTTTACGAAGCAATAGACGAAGTATGCGAGGACGAAGAAGACGAAGAGGAATAAAGAAAAAACACCGAAAGGAATGATATAAAATGAAGGTAATTCTTCAGCAGGATGTAAAGGGAACAGGTAAAAAAGGCGAGATCGTAAACGTATCCGACGGATACGCACGCAATTTTCTTTTCCCGAAGAAGATAGCGATCGAGGCTTCTGCAGCGGCACTCAACGATGTTGCGACCAAGGAACGCGCGGAGAAGCACCGCATTGAAATGGAGAAGAAGGCAGCTCAGGAGATAGCTGACAAGCTTTCCGGCAACACCGTAAAGATGACCGCGAAGGCAGGTCAGAACGGTAAGCTCTTCGGCTCTGTCACCTCCAAGGAGGTAGCCGAGGCTATCAATAAGAAGTTCGGCACAAGCATTGACAAGCGCAAGGTAACCGTAGCTGATATAAAGCAGTTCGGTACATACGAGTGCGAGGTCAAGCTCTATACAGGAATCACCGCAAAGCTTTTTGTAAACGTAGGGGAGCAGGTGTAATTTATGGCATCGCTTGACAGCGCTGCATTGCCTTTCAGCGCGGAAGCGGAACAGGCGGTGCTGGGTGCGATACTGATGGACAGCAGGAATTTGAACACCCTGCTGGAACAGCTTCGCCCCGAATATTTCTACAACGAACAGCATAAGCAGATATTTGAAGCAGTGCTTCGCCTTTTCAGAACAGGACAGAATGTTGACGTTGTCACCGTTCTCAATGAGCTGGTGGGACTTGAGGTGTTCTCCGAGGAATCGGGAAAGAGCTATCTTTTCACAATTGCCCAGAACACACCCTCTGTCAGCAATTGCGAGGCATACGCAAAGATAATCCGCGAAAAATATGAAATGCGCTCGCTTATCCTTGCAGCTCAGGAGATAATCGGCGATGCAAGGGATGAGACAAACGATCCGCGAGTTGTAATAGACCGTGCGGAACAGCGCATTTATGAAATATCCGACAACCGTGCAACTCAGGGACTTGTGCCTATCGGAAGCGTTCTCATGGGCGCCTTTGACCGCCTTATGGCTCTCAGCGAGGGTACAGGCGATGAATTTGTAGGCGTTCCCACAGGCATCGAGCCTCTTGATGAGACGTTAACAGGACTTAATAAGGGAAACCTTATCCTGCTTGCGGCACGACCCGGCGTGGGTAAGACCAGCTTTGCAATGAATATAGCCCGAAACGTAGCCGTCAATGCGGACAAGCCTGTTGCGTTCTTCTCTCTCGAAATGTCCCGAGAGGAGCTTGCGCTGAGACTTCTCTCCAGCGAATCGGGTGTTGCCAGCACCAAGCTCAAGGAAGGTAAGCTCACGGCAGAGGAGTGGGCAAGCCTTACAAACGGCGCAGGAAAGCTGTATAATGCCAAGCTGTACCTTGATGAAAGTGCGAACATTACCGTTACGGAAATGAAGGCAAAGGTTCGCAGAATAAATAATATAGGACTTGTGGTTATTGACTACCTCCAGCTTATCGAGGGCAGCGGCGGCAGCAACGTCAGCCGTACCCAGATAGTAACGGAGATAACCCGTGCTCTTAAAATAATGGCAAAGGAACTGAATGTCCCTGTGCTTTGCCTTTCCCAGCTCAACCGAGGTCCTGAAGCCCGTGCAGGTCACAAGCCCATGCTTTCTGACCTTCGTGAATCGGGCTCGATCGAGCAGGACGCTGACGTGGTAATGTTCCTCTATCGTGAGGCATACTACGATGACAACGGCAAGGAAATAGAAGGCGGCGTTGACCAGACCAAGGCAAAATGCATGGTCGCAAAGAACAGACACGGCGAAACAAAGGAGATAGACCTGCACTGGTCAGGCGCTACTACCTCCTTTACCGCCGCAAAGACAACGAGGTAATTGAATGCTCAGTAAAGTGCGTGAAGCAATAGCAAAATACAATATGCTTGACACAACGGAATGCGTAACTGTTGCCCTTTCGGGCGGTGCGGATTCCGTCGCACTGCTTTATGCGTTAAAATTACTGGGCTATAATGTTCGTGCGCTTCATGTAAATCATCAGCTTCGGGGCGAGGAATCCGACCGCGACGAAGCCTTCGTGCGTGAAATCTGTGAAAAAGAGAGTATACCTCTTGAGGTGCACCGTGCCGATGTATCGGGTGAAGCGAAAAAACGCTCAATGGGGCTTGAGGAATGCGGCAGAGAAATACGCTATGAGCTGCTGGGTGCATCAGCAGAAAAGCACGGCGGAAAGATAGCCACAGCTCATACCCTTTCGGACAGCGCGGAAACAGTGCTTCTGAATATGGCAAGAGGGTGTGCCCTTGCAGGACTTACGGGCATACCGCCTGTCAGAGGGAATATTATCCGTCCGCTTATTCTGGCAACACGGGCAGATATTGAAAACTTCTGCGAGGGAAATTCCATCCCGTATGTAACGGATTCGAGCAATCTGACCGATGATTATTCGCGCAACAGAGTGCGGCATATCACAGTGCCGTCTCTTAAAACCGTAAATCCCTCCTTTGAAAAGGCTGTCGGCAGAATGACAGAGCTTGTTTCAGAGGACGAGGATCTTATAAACAGCATTGTAAAATCCGCAATTGAAGATTGCAGAACAGAAAATGGCTATGATCTCATAAAGCTCAGAAAGCTTCATAGGGCGGTGCGCTCCCGTATCCTGACTGAGGAGTATGGAAATATTACCCAAATAAGTTGTCCCTATGTTCATGTGCAGAGAATGGAAGCACTTATCGAAAGAGGACAGGGAAGAGAAGAGCTGCCCGGAGGCATCTATGCCGCAGTCAGAAAAGGAATATTCTGCCTTGAAAGGAAAACCGAAAATGCAGAGGATTTTTCCTTTGAAATAACAGTGCCCTGTGAGATGATGATCAACGGCAGAAAAGTTATTCTTGAAAAACTCGGCAGAAACACATATGAGGAATTGAAGAAAAATAACAGTTACCTATTTAAAAACGCGTTTGACTGTGATATAATATCATCTAACCTTGTTATCAGAAACCGCCGAGCAGGTGACAGGCTCAGACAGGCAGGCAGAGGGATAACCAAGGAGCTTCGCCGCCTCATGAATGAAAAGGGCATTCCGCCGGAAAAGCGCGGAGAAATCCCTGTTATAGCCGATGCACAGGGCGTTGTCTGGGCGCATGGCTTCGGCGTTGACGAGCGGTGCGCGGTAAACGAAAAAACAAAGGATATTGTGGTGATTGAAGTTGAAAATTGAAATTGATATGAGCAAAAAAGCTTCAAGCGTAACATCTATGGATAAAGATGTTGAGTCTGTACTTCTCAATGAGGCTGAAATAGATGAAATGGTAAGCAGAATGGGAGCGGAGATAAGCCGCGACTATGAGGGAAAAAACCTTCTTCTTGTGTGCATTCTCAAGGGCTCTGTCGTGACCATGGCAGATCTTATGAGAAAGATAACCATTCCCTGCGGAATAGACTTTATGATAGTCTCGAGCTACGGCAGTGAGACTAAGTCCTCGGGTATCGTAAAGATCGTCAAGGATCTTGATCGTCCTCTTGAAAACTGTGATGTACTGCTTGTTGAGGATATACTCGATTCCGGAAGAACCCTTTCCTATCTCAAGGAGTTTTTAGGTGCAAGAAATCCCGGAAGCATAAAGATATGCACCTTGCTTGACAAGCCTGCACACCGTGCAGAGGGGATCGATATCGTGCCTGACTATGTAGGCTGTGAGATACCGGACGGATTTGTGGTCGGCTACGGTCTCGATTACGATGAAAAATACAGAAATCTTCCCTACATAGGAATACTTAAAGAATCTGTCTACACTAAGTAAAAAATTTTTGGGGATAATAAAATTGTCTGCCTAACTTTAAGGAGTGGTAATATTGGATAATAAAAAGGGTGTACGCAATTTAATTCTTGCCTTGATCGTCCCCGTGGCTATCATTGTGGTAGTTCTCATGATGACAAGCAACACAAAGAAGGATGAGATCAAGTATTCCGAGATACTCAAGTATTTCGATTACAGACAGACCCAGTCCGAGACTGTTGAGAGCTGGAATTTCTCTCTTGAAACAGGCGAGCTGAAGATAAACCTCCTGCCCGAAAAGGAAGGGGAAAAGGGAAAGACCATCAATTATGAGGTTCCCAATATCAGCAAGTTCGAGGCTGATTATACCGAGCTGTTTGAAGAGGGCAGAGCAAACAAGCCCGATGCAGCAATTCTCGGTGCTGTCTATGATATAGAGCCCCAGAAGGAGCCCAGCTGGATAGTAAGCTGGCTTCCCACCATTCTTCTCATAGGCATCATGATCCTGTTCTGGGTCATCTTCATGCGCAGAATGAACAACGCAATGGGTGACAACAACAAGACCATGAGCTTCGGCAAGGCGAAGTATAAGAAGGTTGACGACGAAAAGAAGAAAACGACCTTCAATGATGTTGCAGGTGCCGACGAAGAAAAGGAAGAGCTTTCCGAGATCGTTGAGTTCCTCAAGAATCCCAAGAAGTACAATGAGCTTGGTGCTCATATTCCCAAGGGCGTTCTCCTTGTAGGCCCTCCGGGTACAGGTAAGACCCTGCTTGCAAAGGCAGTGGCAGGAGAAGCAGGCGTTCCCTTCTTCTCCATTTCCGGTTCTGACTTTGTTGAAATGTTCGTCGGTGTCGGTGCTTCCCGTGTCCGTGACCTGTTTGACCAGGCAAAGAAGAATTCTCCCGCTATCGTATTCATCGATGAGATCGATGCTGTCGGTCGTCACAGAGGTGCAGGTCTCGGCGGCGGTCATGATGAGCGCGAGCAGACCCTTAACCAGTTGCTTGTTGAAATGGACGGCTTCGGCGTAAACGAGGGCGTTATCATCATTGCAGCAACCAACCGTCCCGACATTCTTGACCCTGCACTTACCCGTCCCGGCCGTTTTGACCGTCAGGTAATGGTAGGCTATCCCGACATCAAGGGCAGAGAAGAGATCCTCAAGGTTCACGCAAAGGGCAAGCCCCTTGCTCCTGATGTAAAGCTCGATGATGTTGCAAAGGGCACAGCAGGCTTCACAGGCGCAGACCTTGAAAACCTCCTCAACGAAGCAGCACTTCTGGCGGCGAGAAAGAACCTCAAGGCTATCACCAAGGAGCTTATTGACGAGGCAACCATCAAGGTCATTGCAGGTACAGAGAAGAAGTCCAAGGTCATAACTCCCAAGGAAAAGAAGCTCACCGCATATCACGAGGCAGGTCACGCAGTTGCAGCATATTTCTGCAAGTCTGATCCTGTCCATCAGATATCCATTATCCCCAGAGGCATGGCTGGCGGCTATACCATTCAGCTTCCTCAGGAGGATCGTTCCTATCGTATCCGCAGCGAGATGATAAACGACATCGTCGTTCTTCTCGGCGGACGTGTTGCAGAGGCTCTTGTACTTGATGATATCTCCACAGGCGCTTCCAACGATATCGAGCGCGCAACCAAGATGGCTCGTGAGATGGTCACAAAGTACGGTATGAGCGAAAAGCTCGGACCCATTGCATTCGGTTCTTCCGAAGGCTCAGAGGTGTTCCTCGGCAGAAGCATGGGTCAGGTCAAGGATTTCTCCGAAAGTGTTGCACAGCAGATCGATGAGGAGATCAAATCTATCGTAATGAACTGCTACAACAAGACCGCAGATATCCTTAAGGCAAATATGGCAAAGCTTACCGAAGTCGCAGAAACACTTATCAAGTCCGAAAAGATGGACGGCGACGAATTCAAGAAGATCATGGAAAGAACTTCCTTTGATTTCTAAGCAATATTAGCCAATAAAGCCCTTCAATGCAACTTGCATTGAAGGGCTTTATCTGTTAGGTCAAGAAGTTTTCGGGAATATAATATTTAGAGTGAAAAATGAACGAAGGTGTGTTTATTTCAGAGGAGTTTTATTGTCTGTAATGTACTGACTTACGTGGTTTTCTCTGACATAAACCATTGGTTCATCGCCGGCAACTGCTGTACCACTTATTCGGTCATAATTACACATAATGAAGGTGTTTTCGTCCTCCATGTAAATGAGATACTGCGGTCGGTCATTGATTTCATATGGCTCCTCAATAAAATCATTGATATCTGTATCATATGTCAACAGTTTTTCCGCAGTGAGGAGGTACACGTGCTGCTCGTTTTTTTCGGGAATCAAGCGATAATTTCCTTCAAGGATAAACAAGTTAATGTACATGAAGGTGCCGTCGGTATCAAATGTGAGAAGGCAAGAATCATACAGATCTTTAAGTGCTTCATCATCGTTAATGTCGATAAGTTTGTTATTGTAATAGAAACCGCCTACAAGCCATGTGCCGCTAAGTTCATTATATTCTTCAGCAGGATCAGGTGTAGAAATATTGCTGTCAGTTTTTGTGGAGCTGCATCCACAAAAAAGAATAAGAAAAAGTGAAAATATAATAAATAATGATTTTTTCATAATTAAATCAACTTTCAAAACTAAAATCTATAGCCATTTTTTCCGGGGAGCTTTTTGATAGAATATGCAGTTTTGTTGTAATTCATTACTTTTACTTCATTTTCATAGATGACAAAAAACCACTCGTTGGCAATGTGGTGTTCCTCGCATTCAAAGCCGCCAAGCGTAATAGTATAGTTGCCTTTATATGGTCCGTAATAGTAGTATCTACCGTCATAATATCCATATGCTTCTGCGGCAGATTCTGCAGTTGCTTTACCCGACTTAAATGAGATGCAGCTCTGGTGTCCGCCACCCAGCATAGTGATACTGCTACTTTTCCAACAACCTTGTATAGCCTCATCGACTTGAGCGGCAGTGAAATACTCACCATTTCCGAGCGTAATTACGTTGCCGTCAGAAGAATAGGGAATCAGCAATTCGCTTCCGTCTGCAAGAAGTATGCTTATATTACTGTCATCAATAGAAAATTCGTATTCATTGACACTGGAAATATTCTTGCCGTTTCCGTCAATGAAAGCGGTTGTTATTGTGGCAAGAGTTTTTGAGAATACGAGTGAGCGAACACTGTTGCTTGAACCCCCGTTAAAGTACCAGGTTTCATTGGAAAGCAGGTTGATTACATCGGAGTAAGTAATGTACATTATTTCTTTTCTTGCTGATGCGGATTTGGCTTTTGAATCAAGATAATCAGGGATAGAATCAAATAATTCAATTGCTTCAACGTAATTTTTATTGGTTAGCAGCTCATTAGCCTGAGCATAAGTACATGCGGAAATCATTTCAGAACTATTTTCATAATCAGAAATGTCTTCAAATATCGAGGCTGCCTCCTCATATTGACCGTTGTTATAAAGATTCATAGCTTTTTTATAATCTCGTCCATCAGCACCGGCAAATACAATTATTAAAATTATGGCGACAACAAGAATAAATGCAGTGCCATAAACTATGGCATACCTTTTAATGTTATAGATAATCTTATTAATTAATGTGGCATCTGAACTGGGCTTTTCTGCAGGGAGAAGAAGGTGACTGCAAAAAGTTTTTGCTTTTTCAAGCATAGAGGATTTAGTTTCGGAAGATGCTATGATTTGTGGTGCTTCAGCAGGTGTGTTTTGAACACGATCTTGTTCACATTTTGAGTGCTTCAGATTTTCGTTACTGTTCATATATTTCTCTCCTTTTAAAATCGTTGGTTTGCAGCATTTCGATTATAGCACATATTTTGACTTGTGTCAACAACATCACGCTACTTACACAAGGTTTAACCGTGCGATATCGGCAACTACAATATTACTGAGGTGATTTATATATGAAGCCGCAGTACAAGCCACTTTACGAAAAGTTTGGTTTAAATGTAGTGTATTACAGAAAAAGAGAAAAACTTACTCAGCTTCAATTAGCAGAGCTTGTGGACATCGACAGAAGCCATATAAGTGCCATTGAATTAGGAAATGTCGGAGTATCATTCGATGTTGTGTTTAAGCTTTGTGAGGTGCTTCATGTCACACCTAAAGATTTATTTGATTTCAGAGACTGATCAAAGGCTTCCCCTTGAAGGAAAGCTGTCACGAAGCTGACTGAGAGGGCGTTAATATAAAATAAAAAATGCTTTGCTTTGTCTGCAAAGCATGAATAGAAGCTTCGCTTCATGAATTGCCGTAAAATTCCGTTGTAATTTTACACATGATTTGAATTTGAGCCTGACAGGCTCAAATTCATTGCAGAGTATCCCTTGTGGACACTCTGCATAAAATATAATAACGGCACCGAATGAAAAGAGAAAAACAGGCAATCATAATAGTGCCGGAAAGGTAATAAATACAACGGAGCGTGAAAGGAAAATGACAGTAAGACGCGGCGATATATTCTACGCCGATCTAAGCCCGGTCGTCGGCTCCGAGCAGGGCGGGATCAGACCGGTACTTATAGTTCAGAACGATGTGGGCAATAAGTACAGCCCCACGGTAATAGCGGCAGCCATAACCAGCCAAACGGAAAAAACAAACCTCCCTACCCATATCACGGTATCCTCCTATGAATGCGGACTCCAGAGGGATTCCATAGTGCTTCTCGAGCAGATACGCACTCTCGATAAACGCAGACTTCGCGAATGCATGGGCAGACTCGAGGAAAACGTCATGAACAAAATAGATAAAGCCATATCCATAAGCTTTGGTCTGGGTACAACAAAGGATATATAGTTAAAAAGCCGAGTCGATGCACTCGGCTTTTTAATAAGTACAGTAAAACTTTTTGTATCACCGCCCAAATCCGACCTGAATTTCACTCATCCTGAGTTATAATCACACTTGCCTCGGAGGTGGTGAAGTGCAGACGATATATATTGACGTGCTTATCGGAGTAAATGTTTACATAAATTATCTGCTGCTTGTGCTGACGGCACGGTTTGCAGCCTGCCGTCAGGTAAGGACAAGGCTGGCACTCGGTGCGGTTGTGGGGGCTCTTTCCGCCTGCACGATATTGCTGGATATCCCCTCAAAGCTGCTCAGTGCAGGGATAAAAATACTGACTGCCGCGGTGATGACACTTACTGCATTTGAAATTAGATCCCGCAAAACCTTTTTTAAGCTTATCACTATTCTGACAGCAGTAACCTTCTGCTTTGCAGGAGCAATGATAGGGTTGAAAAACATTATGTCAACTAACAGTATTGAAGTGTCAAACTATTCCGTGTATCTGGATGTCTCCCCGATATCACTGATATTCCTGACTCTTGCAGGCTATGTGCTTATGACGGTCTGCTCGAAGATAGCCGCAGGCAGAACGAGGAAGAATGCAGCCTGCCGTGTGACCATAAGAAACGAGGGCAAATCAATATCTCTTGACGCACTGCTGGACACGGGAAACACACTCAAAGAGCCCTTCTCAGGGCTTCCCGTTGTTGTGGTGAGCAAAAGGAATATATATCATCTTTTGCCTGAGGAAATAAGGAATTATGATGCAGGAAGCCCTCAGATAACAAAAAATATCCGCTTGATACCCTACGCAAGCGTAGGCGGAAGCGGTCTGCTTGCAGGCTTTATGCCCGAAAGCATAACAGTTGAAAGAGAGGGCAGAGAGTGTTATGCAAAAAGCGTATATATCGCGGTTGCGGACAGAGAAGCCGATACACCTGCAATAATCAACCCTGACATACTGGATTAAGGAGAGAACGATGAGAACGATAAGAGAAACCGTACAGATGCTGAGACTGCGCATATACAATATGCTGTTTTCCGAACAGCGCGTTGATTACATTAACGGTACAGAAACACTTCCGCCTCCTCTTGAAAAAGACGAGGAGGCAAGGATATTTGCTCGGATAGAGAATGGGGACGAAAGCGCCAGAGAGCCGCTTATAACTCACAATCTCCGCCTTGTGGTGTACATAGCCCGCAAATTTGAAAACAGCGGAGCAGGGCTTGAGGATCTCATTTCGATCGGCACCATAGGACTTATCAAGGCAGTGAATACCTTCTGCCCGTCGAGAAATATCAAGCTTGCGACCTACGCTTCACGATGCATTGAAAACGAGATACTGATGTTTCTGAGAAAAAACACCCAGCTCAAGATGGAAATTTCCATTGACGAGCCTCTGAACGTAGACTGGGACGGAAATGAACTGCTTCTGTCGGATATTCTCGGCTCAGACCCCGACCTGATAAGCCGCGACATGGAAACGGAGTCGGAACGGGCGCAGCTTCGGCATGCGGTATCGGAGCTTGGGGACAGGGAACGGACCATAATGTCCATGCGGTTCGGACTTTTCGGCATGAAGCCGCATACGCAGAAGGAGGTTGCTGATATGCTTGATATTTCCCAGTCATATATATCGCGACTTGAAAAGAGAATAGTTGAACGGCTGAGAGGAGAGCTTGAGAAAACAGGCTGATGCAAAAAAGACAAAAATTTACAAGTTTTTAATGGAAATTTATTGACAAATTCGTGCAAAAAGAGGAAAATAATGAGGTCGATTTATAACTAATTCAGGAGGCGTTAAAAATGCTTAAGACAGTAAGTGATGTTCAGAATTTCTGCAAAGAAAATGACATCAAAATGATTGACTTCAAAATGATCGACCTTGACGGCCGCTGGCGTCATCTCACTATCCCTGCAGAGAGATTTACCGATGATACCATAAAGTACGGTATCGGCTTTGATGGCTCCAACTACGGCTATGCAGCAGTAGAGAAGAGCGACATGGTCTTCATTCCAAATATCGAGACCGCTCATATCGATCCTTTCGTAGAGATTTCTACCCTCACCATGATGGGCGATGTATGCTCCATCGGCAAGGACGAGAACAAGCCCTTTGATCAGTATCCCAGAAACGTTGCAAAGGCTGCAATGGCATACATGAGAAGCGAAGGCATCGCTGATGAAATGATCATCGGACCTGAGTTCGAGTTCCACCTTCTCGACAACGTCAGCTACGAGACCAGTCCTAACTGTGTTTCCTACAGTGTTGATACTCAGCAGGCTGTATGGAATACTAAGTACGAGAGCAACGGCTATCAGGTACCCCTCAAGGGCGGTTACCACATTGCAGCTCCTCAGGATATCACCTATTCTCTCCGTTCCAAGATGTGCATGACCCTCAATGACTGGGGCGTAGACGTAAAGTACCATCATCACGAGGTCGGCGGCCCCGGTCAGCTTGAGATCGAGGTTGAGCTTGGCGATATGGTCGATATGGCTGACAAGACCATGATAATCAAGTACGTCATCAAGAACGAAGCTGTCGCAGCAGGCAAGACCGCAACCTTTATGCCCAAGCCCATCGCAGGCGAAGCAGGCAACGGTATGCACGTTCATATGCTGCTTTTGAAGGACGGACAGCCTGTTTTCTCTGACGATAACGGATATGCACATCTGAGCAAGGAAGCGCATTATTTCATGGGCGGTCTGCTCAAGCATATTGATTCGCTCTGTGCTATCACAAACCCCAGCACAAACTCCTTCAAGAGACTTGTTCCTGGTTTTGAAGCTCCTGTAACAGTAGGTTATGCTACTTCCAACAGAAGTGCGGTTATCCGTATTCCTGCTTATGCAAAGACACCCAAGCTCAG
>JAZSJQ010000041.1:0-8561 GCA_045534445.1 Acutalibacteraceae bacterium | reverse complement strand
TGTCTATGTCTATTAGTACTACATCTCTTCGTCCATCTTTTTCCCACATTTTCGTTTCACCTCTTGTTCCTATTATACCATTTTTATTCATGTTATGCAAAAAACTCACTGCTTTCACAGTGAGTTTTTTGACAAGCTGAGCCGTGTACAGAAAAGATTCTGTACACGGCTTTTTTCAAGGCGAATACGCTGTGAAGTTTTAATATGATTTGTCAGCCCGAACATATATGGTTGGGACTGTTAGCGGGTTACACGCCCATAAAATGGCGGCGGGTAACCTGCTAACATACGGGTAACCTGATTATCTTTACAATTTTGAAGCTCAATTAAAAGAATCCATCAGAACGACGATTACGTGGTTCTGATGTCACAAGGCGACGGCATACAATATATAGTGGTAAAACTTTTGAAAAACGCTGATTTCACCTGTTGACATATGCAATATATTGATTTAAAATATAAATGTAAGTTGTATCTCTTTTTGTGTGTTGGCTGTATTTGGATGCTGATTCACAGTTGTGTTTTCTTCCAACAAGGCATAAGTGTACCCTTTCGTCTTGAAAATATTGTTTGACAGTCGTTTTAACGGCTGTTTATTTTTGCTTTTTTCAAAGCTACATCGAAAAATATCTTTTCGTTTTTCTTAAAAATTCAAATTCCAATTTTGCAAAAGCATATTATCAAAACGTTCTCTGATATTCACCTCGGATTCTGTGAACTGCATCGACCCGATAAGAATTTCATCGGTAAATACTACTTCCATTTTTCATCTTAAGCGATAATCACACATCAAAACACAAGTACGGATAGGAGTGATAGACTCGGAAATCGGCGTATCCGATCCGATTCCGTAACTCGGCGGCCGTTAATGCACTTGTGAAGTAAAATTTTATATTTATCAAATCACTGATCGGGCTCTGTGATTTGAACCAAAAGCGACTGAATGTTTGTATGCACTCAGTCGCTTTTTAATATCCGAATTTTTCGCTTAAGCCTGCCGAAAGCACGCATCGGCAGGGGGCAAAAACTCGACAACGGGCGAGTTTTGCTTTTGTGAATTTTCGAAAAGTGGCTGCGCAAACAGAAGCAGCAGCCCAACTTTTCGAAGCCCGTTCTTAAGTCTCCTATGACTTTTTTAACAATAGGGGGTAGTGACCTTAAGACTAGTCGCATACGAGGAATATTTATCAGAAAGTTTGATTACCATGTCAAAAAAATCTTGCATAAAACATACCATATTCGAAAATATAAATTCTCAAAGGAAATATGGTGAAAGTAAATATGAAGCTCATAAGGAATCTCAAAGAATAACGAGAGAAACCGGAGAGCGCCAGTACACCAAGGGTATTTTCTCTTTTGATACAGAAGACACTTACAAAAAGCAGTCAATCACGTTTGAGGACTGGGTTTTGAGAGAGCATCCCGAAGTCAGAACATTGGACGATGCTAAAAAGTACGTCGGCGAATTTCTGCTTGAAAATATGGAGCGAGGCTTGTCCGCAAACACGGTTCACACACGCGCATACACGCTTGCAAGTGCTTTCAAATGTAACGTAAAAGAGTTCAGAGTGGATTTGCCGCCGCGAAAAAGCGCAGATGCAAAGCGTAACAGAAATGCTCCGCCAATAGACGAGTTCCGTAAGGAAACACAGTACATACACCGATTTGCCGCAGCTACAGGAGCACGACGCTGTGAACTCAAAAAACTCACCGTAGATTGCTTAAAAGAGGAAGACGGAAAGTTGCTGATTTTCCTCGATGGAAAAGGCGGTAAGGAAAGATGGGCGCGAGTGCTTGAACACGAGCGCGATTTTGTCCGTTCGGTTATCGAAGCCGCAAAACACTCCAATTATTTGCGTTCTGATGGATGTAAGAAGGTATTCCCTGACAGACTGATTCCTGAAAAGGAGCCACTTCACCAGCACCGAAAAGACTATGCACATCTGCTTTATGACGAAGTTTTGAAAAACGGCGAGCATCTTATTGTTGACCGAGGGCTGTACCGCTGCAGAGGAAAAAATTACGGAAAAGAATATAACCGTACAGCTCTCGCCATTGTCAGTAAGAATCTCGGCCACGGACAAAATCACGAAGTCAAACGAGAGGGTATTGTTACCAATTACTACATCTGGTAATTATCAAATGGATTGTAATAATCAACAACACTGCATGCAATACTAATTCAAATCCCCTCTGCATAATTATTGATATCAATAATTATGCAGGGGGGATTTCCCATGAAAACGAATGTGGAAGAACGAGCAATCGAGCTCGGGAAATATATAGTTGAAAATAAGGCTACAGTGCGGAGCGCGGCAAAACGGTTTGGGATAAGTAAGAGTACGGTGCATAAAGACGTCTCTGAGCGGCTTGAGAAAATAGATCATATTCTTTTTGCTCAGGTGAAGGAGATACTGGAAGAAAACAAGGCACAGAGGCATATTCGCGGGGGGCTTGCGACGAGGGAAAAATATCTTGGGCGGAAAAGACGATGATCAAAAACGCGACAAAAAACAAGACGCTGATAAGAGGCTTGAAACAGCTCATACTCAAGATATACTCAGAAACGAATGGGGAGCGTTTGACACATGGAGAGAAGGGCAAGAAGCCCGAAACACATAGTCTTTCTTGCTTTTGCTCTTCCGCTGTGATAACATGAAAGAAGCTTTGGACGCAGATTCAACGGAGGAAAACATGAAGGTAATTGAGACTGAAAGGCTTATATTAAGACCTCTGACCACAGATGACGCGAATGACGTGTTTGAATGGACAGGAGACCCCATAGTCAATCGATATATGCCATATCCGCTGCACAGGAATGTGCACGAGACAGAAAATTGGATAAGCTCTCTGGGAGACAAAAACGAATTCTGTTTCTGCCTGAAAGACACAGGAAAGGTAATAGGCGCAGGCTCAGTATCTTATCGCTCGGAATATTCTGCTTATGAGCCGGGGTATAACCTGAGCCGAAATTACTGGGGTATGGGTTATGCCACAGAAGCCGCAAAGGCAATGATAAAATGGGCTTATGATGAGCTTGGAGCGAGGAATTTCTTTGCAAGACACGCAACTGCAAACAGTGCTTCGGGAAATGTTCTTGTAAAATGCGGGTTCATCTTCAAAGAGTACGGGCAGTATTCAAGATACGACGGCAGTGAAGTTTTTGAGGCTTCATACTACACTCTGGATCTTGAGCAGTAAATTCTGTCGTACCGACAGAAATAAAACCGGGCTGTGGTTGAGCGCAGCTCGGTTTTTTGCATTGACGCGGCATTTATAATATAGTAGAATACAGGTAAATATATAAAATAACGGAGGAAAATCCCATGAAAGCAGAAGAAATCTTAAAAAAGCTTACGCTTAAGGAAAAGATCGCCCTTTGCGAGGGCGAAAGCTTCTGGTATACTCTTGACCTTTCAAAATACGAGCTGCCCAAGATGATGATGTGCGACGGCCCTCACGGACTTCGCTGTCAGAAGAACATAAATGACATTTTCGGACTTAATCAGTCACTGCCCTCCACCTGCTTCCCCACTGCGGTTACCACTGCCTGCACATGGGACACCGAGCTTATCGGCAAGGTGGGCAATGCCATTGCGGAGGAGGCAAAGTCTCTTGAGGTAGGTGTTGTGCTGGGCCCCGGTGCAAACATCAAGCGTGACCCTCTCTGCGGAAGAAACTTTGAATATTTTTCCGAAGACCCCTATCTTGCAGGTGAGCTTGCCGCGTCCTTTATAGAAAACGCCCAGAAAACAGGAGTCGGCACAAGCCTCAAGCACTTTGCTCTTAACAATCAGGAGTTCAAGCGCTTCAACGGCGACAGTCAGGTTGACGAGCGCACTATGCGCGAGATATATCTTGCGGCATTTGAGAAGGCTGTCAAGAAGGGCAAGCCTGCCACCGTCATGTGCGGCTACAACATACTCAACGGCACTCACTGTTCTGATCATAAGGAGCTTCTGACCGATATCCTCCGCACCGAGTGGGGCTTTGAGGGTCTTGTCATGACCGACTGGGGTGCCATGAATGACCGCATGAAGGGCTTTGAGGCAGGCTGTGACCTCGTAATGCCCGGCGGCAGCAAGTATATGCAGAAGAAGGCTGTCAAGGCAGCCAAGAAGGGACAGCTTGACGAAAAATATGTTGATATAAGCACACTGCGTGTTCTTAAAATGATGGAAAACGCAAAGGAAGCACTTAAAGATATAAAGCCCTATGACGAAGATGCACACCATGCCATTGCCAAAAAGGCGGCATCTGAGGGCGCTGTGCTTCTTAAAAATGATGAAAATATCCTGCCCCTTGCCGAGGGCGCACAGGCAGCGCTTATCGGACTTATGGCGGCAGAGCCCCGTTATCAGGGCGCAGGCTCGAGCCATATCAACCCCACCCGTCTTTCCTGTGCAAAGGATTTTGTGCCCCATTCCGTTTATGCTCAGGGCTACGACGGCAAGGGAAATACCACCGATGCTCTTATTAATGAGGCGGTTGAAGCGGCAAAGGGCGCAGAAGTCGCCATAGTATTCGCAGGTCTGCCCGATTCTTACGAAAGCGAAGGCTACGACAGAGACAACATGAAGATGCCCGAGGGACATATCCGTCTTATAGAGGCTGTCGCAGAGGCAAACCCCAACACCGTTGTCGTCCTCTGCTGCGGAAGTGCCGTTGAGTGCCCGTGGGCTGACAGCGTAAAGGGCATTCTCTACATGGGTCTTTCGGGTCAGGCGGGAGGCGAAGCCGCCGCCGACCTCCTTTACGGTAAGGTAAATCCCTCAGGAAAACTTGCGGAAAGCTGGCCTTATGTCTATGAGGACTGCCCCACCGCAGATTACTGGCGCGGAGTCAAGAATCCTCAGTACCGCGAGGGTGTCTATGTAGGTTACCGCTACTATGACAAGGCAGGGAAGAATGTCCGCTGGCCCTTCGGCTACGGTCTCTCCTACACCGCCTTTGAGTATTCAAATATCAGCGCCGACGGTTACACCGTTACCGCCAATATAACAAACCGAGGCAAGATGGCAGGTGCTGAGGTCGTTCAGCTTTATGTTGCCGCACCCAGATGCGGTATCCACCGCCCGAATAAGGAGCTTAAAGGCTTTACAAAGGTTTACCTTGAGCCGGGTGAAACAAAGAAGGTCTCCTTTACTCTCGATGACAGAAGCTTTGCCCTTTGGAATGACGGCTGGAAGGTTCAGGAGGGTGTATATACCGTTCTTGTCGGCAGATCCAGCCGCGACACCGTGCTTTCCGCAAAGGTAAGAGTGGAAGGCGAGACAACAGACGCTCCCGAATGGCAGAGCGGAAGCTGGTATGAAACTCTCAGCGGCGCACCTTCAAAGGAGGATTGGGTAAAGCTTTACGGAAAAGAGCCCGTTTCCGATGAGAATCCCGACAAGGGCGAATTTACCAAGGACAACACCGTCATTGAAATGATGGATAAGTCGTGGGTGATGCGAACCATGTACCGCGCAATAGAAAAGGTCATGATAAAGAAGCACGGCGGAAAAAAGAATTGCGACACGCCTGAATTCCGCCTGATGATGTATTCCACCGTGGACTGTCCTCTGCGCAATATGCAGATGCTTTCGGGAACGAAGGATAAGATATTCGACGGACTCCTCCTGATGGCAAACGGTCATTTCTTCAAGGGGCTTGCCAGAATCTGCGGACGGAATAAATAAAGGGGATATAATAGTGTTTTATAATAAGGAGAAAAAGAGAGGACTTATAACAGGTGCGGTCATCAGTGCGGTTTTCGCAATCGCTCTGCCGATACTTGCTGTGTATTTGTATTGCAGTGCTTCCGCACGCAGTATTGGTGATCCTCTTTTCGACTACAGCGTTTCATCACCCGCCGGATATATTTTCTGGATCGCCGTTATACTTACACCATCTGCCATTGCGGCTTTTATCTCCAACTTCAAGAAATTCTACGGGATTAAAATCTGCGATTCTGAGGTTGAACTCAGAAGGCTGTGTTCGTGGAAAAAATACCCCAAGCCACAGTCTGTTATTATAGAGAATCATTTCAGAGAATTGATCTTGCACGCAGATGACGGTTCGTGGAAATGCTGTGTTTACAGCGGTCCTAAGGATTCGGAAAAGTTTAATCCTGTTCTTGAAGAGATAAAGGCTGTTCTTTCCGAAAGCGGCATAGCATACAGCGAGATGAAAACGGAATAAGGTGAAGCGGTGAAGGTTTTTATGCTCTGCAACGGGAGATCGAGGCATTTCTTCGCACAAATAACATAGTTTATTACAAAACATAACCGAGCGGATAAAATGCTGAAATGATTTTACTGTGCATTCCACCTCATCAGTCGGCTTCGCCGACAGCTTCTCCTCAAGGAGAAGCCTGTTGAGGAAAATTTATTTCGAGTGGTTCCGTTAAGAGTTTTATTTTTGAACATTTGCGGCATGGCGAAAACTCAGCTTTTTGCCATGCCGCGTCTTCACTCTGCTATCATTGACATTACTGATATAAACGTGTTAAAATAACTCTGTAAACCATGTTTAAAGAAAAGGGGGATAAATATGAATTGTCCGTACTGCGGATATTTCTGCGAGGATGGCGTGCGTTTCTGCCCGTCCTGCGGAGGTCAGGTGATCACAGATGAGCCTGAGTTTTTATCTGTCCCCTCTTTTTCCGAGGCTATGCAGCCCGAGGCGGCTCCTGAGGCTGAAATGCTGTCGCCTGCGGAGCTTTATCAGCAGCAGATGGACGAAAAAACAGTCCGACGCTATACGGGGTGGCTTGTTTTTTCGCTGTTTCTTGCACTTCTGATGGTTGCAGGTGCGGTATATCTTGTAGCGTTCATGCCGAAAAATGAGCCTGAGCCGGAAGAAGCTCCCCCTGCAGAGGTGATCATTCCCGAAAATGTGGGTTCATGGATGAATGATGACGGATTTATCATACTTACCGCTTCGGGAAAATTTGCCGCTGATCAACTCAGCGGTACCTATACAATGGACGATTCCACCATTGTTCTTGATAGCGGCAAGGAGGTCATTGCGGCATCTTACGTTATTGATGACAATGTGCTTACTCTGACCACCTCCCATATGGGTGAGGAAACGAGCTTTACATACTATTTTGTGACTCAGAGAACCGATCTGAGCTATTCACAGCTTACGGAAATGTGGCAAAGCATGGGAAACTGACCTGCTGAAATATTGATAGAGAGAATTGGAGGAATAAGTTATGAGTGAAAACAACATGATAAAGGCTATATCTGAGGAAGAGGCTGTAGTTGTTGAAGAGGCTGCTCCTGTTGAAGAGGCTGTTCCTGTTGAAGAGGCTGTTCCTGTTGAAGAGGCTGCCCCTGTTGAAGAGGCTGCCCCTGTTGAAGAGACTGCTCCCGTTGAAGAGCCTGTTCCTGTTGAAGAGCCTGCCCCTGCTGAGGAAGCTGCACCCAAAAAGAAAAAGCGCAAGGGGCTCCGTGCACTGCTTATAATTCTCGGTATCCTGCTGGTGCTGGGTGTCGGTACAGGTGCGTTCCTGCTTGGCAGAAACACCGATTTTGACCCCATTCGCGCACTTTCTTCCCTCGGCTCAAAGGAAGAAGCTGAAGAGGAAAAGGCAGAATTCATCGGAGTCTGGGCTGACGATGAGAACACTCTCTATTTCAGTGCCGCAGGCATTGCCGAAATCAACGGCACAAAGTATAACTATACCATAGACGAGGATGTAATAATCATTAACGATGTACGCATCTGCTATAAAAGGACCTCAAACCGCATTAAATTCTGGGTCGAGGGCAACAAGGACGATGCTCTCAGCATCAGACGCAGATCTATCGGCAATCCCGATAAGCTTTGCGGCGAGTGGAAGCTTGGCGACACCGTCATCAGCTTCTCCGAGGACGGAAAGGCTGATATCTACGGCAAGAAATACACCTTCACCGCAGACGAGTATGAGATAACCTGCAAGAGCAGTGAAGGCACTGAGTATATGTTCTACGAGATAGAAGGCGATACTCTCAGACTCTGGCTCCCCGGCGAGTCCGACAGAAAGCTGGTCTTTATGGATGCGGAGAGCATGATCCCTGAGCTTGTGGGCACATGGGTCTCGGAGTACGGCAGCGACTATATGATCGTATACAACGACGGTACTGTGTATGTTTCTGAGTTTTCCATCACAGGCATGGGCGATGATTATTATGACATGGAGCTTGAGGTGTATATTTCAAAAGACAAGATCAACATTGTTCTTGAGGGTGCAAAGCTTGCTTCTGTGAACATCAAGCTTGATGGCGATATGATGTACATGACATATATGGGCGAAGAGGGCAATGCTTACTACAGAGTCTCCAAGGAGGTCGATCTTACCGCTGATGAGATCGATCTGCTCTGGGATATGTACAGCCCGTCAGAGGCGCTCTGAAATTCATAAAGATAAAAACGGCTTCCTTCGGAAGCCGTTTCAGCTTGTCAAAAAACTCACTGTGAAAGCAGTGAGTTTTTTGCATAACATGAATAAAAATGGTATAATAGGAACAAGAGGTGAAACGAAAATGTGGGAAAAAGATGGACGAAGAGATGTAGTACTAATAGACATAGAC
>JAZSJQ010000077.1:0-22939 GCA_045534445.1 Acutalibacteraceae bacterium | reverse complement strand
CCCCTACGGCATTGGTGGAATTGCGTCTGTTCGCGGAGGTTACGGGAGGGCGCAGAGGCCCTCCCCTACGGCGGTAGAGCCAGCCATGTCGGGTAAGAGAACGGGCGATTCAAAGAGACGCGTATGACCGATGGGGAAATCTATTCGCGAATAGGAACGGGAGGCGAATCGCCGTCCCCTATGACGGGTTTGTTTTATCCCATACGGTTTATTGTTAAATAACAAAAGGAGCAGCTTTCGCTGCTCCTTTTAAACTTACTTACGTTATAAGCTGACCGTCGGAGATGTTCTCGTAGCCGTCGGTCTTTTCCGCGTAGAAATAATAGTCAAAAATATCTCTTGCGACACCTGTCATTTCACTTCCGTGACCGCACTTTTCACCGATGATGCACACAGCTATTTCGGGGGTGTTGTATGGCGCAAAGGCGATGAATATTGCGTTTGCGGTAACGGTTTTAAGGGTATCTGCAGTACCTGTTTTACCGCCGACCTGCATTTTGTAATTGGAGAATGCAGCCGATGCAGTACCCTCCTGGGTAACCGACAGCAGTCCCTTCTTAACATTGGCAAGGTTCTGCTCGGAAACGTTCAGGTTGTTGAGGATCTTAGGGTTATCGGAGGTGTCTTCAATTATGGTCTCCGTATAATCATAGCTCTTTATTGTCTTGATTATTCTTGCCTCATAGCGCTTTCCGCCGTTTGCAACGGTGGACATATAAGCGCAGAGCTGAACGGGAGTAAAGCGGTTGTCACTCTGTCCGATTGCCGCCTGCAGGGTATCTGCGTAGTACCAGCCCTCTTCTCGTGAGGCTCGCTCTTCACGGCCCGCAAGAGTACCTGTTGACTCGCCCAGACCTACACCCGTTGCCGAGCCGAAGCCAAGCTGACGGCAGTAGTCATTAAGCTTTGTGATACCCAACTGCTCGCCTACGTTGTAGAAGAAAATGTTGCAGGACTTTGAAAGTGCCGTTGTAACATTTATTGAGCCGTGTCTGCCGAGGCATCGCATCTTCAGGTTATATTCCTCATGCTGGAAAACCTTGTCACAGGTAAATGTGGACTTCGTGGATATTATTCCTTCCTCGAGACCTGCCAGCGCAGTCGCGACCTTGAAGGTCGAACCCGGCGCGTAAGTGCCGTTGAGGGCTCTGTTGTAAAGGGGTTTGCCCGGGTGCTTGAGCAGTTCATCATACTGCTCGCTGTAGAAAGAAAGATCGTAGGAGGGGTATGTCACGAGTGCCAGAACCTCGAAGGTCTGCACGTTCATAACGACTATCGCTCCTGAATCAGCGTCCTCACCGTCATACTTGGTCTTGGTTGCGGCGCCCGATTTTGCAATGGATTTTATGCACTTTTCAAGAGACTTCTGCGCCACCTTCTGCAATTCTGAGTCGAGGGTCAGAACGATGGTGTTTCCCGGTATTGCATCCTCGGTGAACTCCTCATAGATCACATCACCGTTATCATCGCGCTGTACCTTCTTTTTGCCGTCTTTTCCCTTGAGGTAGCTTTCGTAGGTCTTTTCGATGCCGAATTTACCTACATAGTCGGTCATTTTATAACCGCTTTTCTTCAGCTCTTCGTATTCCTCCGCATAGATAGGACCGATGTTTCCTATGATATGGGGAGCAATTGTTCCGTCCGCATACTCGCGGATAGGCACGACATTTATCTCAACACCCTTGAAAAGGCTCTGATTTTCCTTGATTATCTGCATTGTGTCAAGGGAAACGTCGGAGGCAAAGGTGTAGGGATAGGCACTGGAGAAGGATGCAAGCTCCATTTCAAGGCGGACACCCATTATGGTCCTTGCAACATCCGGGGCAACTCCCTCAAGCTCATAGTCAACAACCATTGTGTCGTAGCAGTTCTGTGCGGTTGCATACGACTGGAGCATCAGCTCCTCCTGCATATCCGATATATAGCTCTTGACCTTTGTGGTCTGCTCCTCCTCGGGAGGATAGGAAGCAGTGCCGTAGTCATCAACATAAAGGGGAGTCTTGTCGTTCCATTCCTCGCCCTGCTTTCTCAGAAGGGTACAAAGGCGCCAGATTATCTCGTTCTCGGTTCCCACGTCCATTTCGGCACGGTTGAACACTATGGCATAACCCAGTCTGTTCTGGACTATGGCTCGTCCGTAGCGGTCAACTATTTCACCGCGGGCGGCAGTTACCGAAACGGAAGTTGCCGTCTGCTTTACAGCCTGCGTGCGGAAATACTCGCCCTGCTCCACCTGAAGCTTCATCAGAACCACCGAGTAGACCACGATTATCGATACGACTATTCCTACAAGTATGAATATCCGTCGGCTTATCTTCTTATCTTCATCCATAGAGACAACCTCCTTTCGTTCCTGATTATACCCTGAAAATGTGATAATTGCGCGAACAGCGTATTAACAAATAAAGTACGGCTATTCGTCATCCTCCATATGGGTGGCTATAGCCCGGTTGAAATAGAATGCAAGAGGCATCAAAAGCGTAGTGTAGACCGTTCTCGGCAGAAGCACTCCGTAAAGGAAATACCATGTGCCGCTGTCACCCCAGAGGGCGAACTTGAAAAACCACTGGAACAGGCTCACGATGAACACTGATGCAGCCGCCAGAACCATTGCGGTAACAAGGTTGTTTCTCATAAGATAAACCACCAGCACACCGCAGAAATAACATATCACGGTCATGAGTATTGAGAAAAATCCGAACACCATTGAGCTACCCAAATCAAGCAGCACGCCTGCGATAAGACCTATCCACATTCCGCGGCCTTCACCCTCGAACATGGTTATGCTCACCGCAAATATTATCAGAAGAAGCGGCTTGACATGCAAAAAGGTGGGAATAAGTCCCGGAGTGTTCTGTATTACAAAAATTATTATCAGCTCAAGGACATAGACAGCCCATTTTATCCTCACTCTGCTGAGCAGTTTTTTCATCGGGTCACCCCTCTCAGGGATTGTACTCTTTTATATAATTATTCCTCGTCGTCCTTTTCGGGGAACATATTTATCTCTCCGTCAACTACCGCACCCTGACCGTCAAAGTCGGTTATTACAAACACGGTGGTACAGCCTTCGATATCAGCCGCAGGCTTGATTATTGCATAAAGGGAGATATCCTGTGCCTCGGGCTTTATCTCAACCACCTCACCGACGATGAGGTTTTTGGGGAATATTCCGCCAAGACCGCTTGTAACTATGACATCACCGATGGTAACATCACAGTCGCGGGCAAGATATGAAAGCTTTGCATAGCCCTGGGATGCAAGCTCAAGGTCGCCTATGAGAACACCTCCGTCACGGGTGCTGCTGTCAACAGCACCGACGCTGCTGGCAGAGCTTATTATCGTGGTGACCTTTGCGGAAATGGGACCGATCTGTGAAACATATCCCACCAGACCGTCAGCGGTAATAACAGGGTCATAGAGCGAAACACCGTGATTCTCTCCCCTGTCAATTATGAAGGTATTGAAGGTATCGGTAGCATCACGGGATATTACCGTTGCCATTTCAAATTTATAATCCTTGTTGCGCTCGCTGATGCCGCTTATGGCACGAAGTTCCTCATTTTCCGCCTTGATGGATTCGTAGTCGACCATCTGAGCCATAAGCTCACGGCACTTCTTTTCAAGAAGCTCGTTCTCAGCACGCACTGCGTCAATGTCCTCAAACTGATCGCTGAGACCGCCTATGCCGCTGGAAAAAAGTGAACTGAGCTTCTGTATCGGACGGGTTATGTAGGAGGCGAGCGATGCGGCAAAGCCCTGCTCAGTGGAACGGGATGCGGCATACATCATTATTCCCAGCAGAACAAGCAGAACTGCGATAAGTATTTTAAAGCTTCTTCCTTTGAAAATCTCCTTCACAGTCACACCACCTTAAAATAATATCAGATTGCCGCAAGGGAACTCCTTGCGGCAATGCTTACCTTTCGGCAATAAATTCCGGGAATCAGTTTCTTGCTCTCCAGTAGGAGTTGGGCATAATGATGTCAAGGCGCTTGCCTGTACCGTCAACTACGCAGTCGAGAGGTCTCTCTGCGATGTGAACGGGCATACCTGTCTCCTGAGCTACAAGCTTATCAAAGCCGCGGAGCAGTGCGCCGCCGCCTGTGAGCATGATACCGTGGTCGATGATATCCGCGGAAAGCTCAGGGGGAGTCTTTTCAAGGGTGACCTTGATGGCATCAATGATGCTGGAGAGGGGATCAGCAAGAGCTTCTCTTACCTCGGCAGCGGAAATTACAACGTTCTTGGGCAGACCGTCAACAAGGTTTCTGCCCTTTATGACCATGCCCTCTTCATTCTCATAGGGGAATGCGGAGCCGATCTTGACCTTGATCTCCTCAGCGGTTCTTTCACCGACCAAGAGATTGTACTTTTTCTTTACATAGGATACGATAGCCTCGTCAAACTTATCGCCTGCAACACGGACAGAACAGGCTGTTACGATATCGCCGAGGGAGATAACTGCAACCTCACTGGTACCGCCGCCGATGTCAACGACCATTGAGCCTGTTGCCTCAGCAACAGGGAGACCTGCGCCGATAGCTGCTGCCATAGGCTCTTCAATAAGGTCAACGTCGCCGCCGTCTGCCTGCTTTGTAGCGTCCTCGACAGCTCGTCTCTCAACCTCGGTAACTCCTGAAGGGATACAGATAACAACTCTCGGACGGGAGAAAAGATTGGTCTTTACAGCCTTCTTTATAAAGTACTTGAGCATTGTAGCGGTGATATCAAAGTCAGCAATAACGCCGTCCTTGAGGGGACGGACAGCTACGATGGAGCCGGGAGTACGGCCGATCATGTCCTTTGCCTGTGCGCCGACAGCCAGAACCGTATCAGTCCTGATGTCAACCGCAACAACAGAAGGCTCACGCATGACGATACCCTTACCCTTTATATAAACCAGTGTATTGGCAGTTCCGAGATCTATACCGATATCTCTTGCAAGAAAATTCATATATCTTATCCTTTCTTTAAATCGGGCAAATTCATATTAATATCGACGGATTTCCGCAAAATCAGTTTCCCTTTGCAATAGTTAATTTTATCACAGTTTTACATAATACACAACATCGAAATTGTTACAGAATAAGCACAAGATGTTAATTTTTTGATAACTATACACGAAGTCCGTGGCTGCGGAGCTGTCTGCGAAGCTCACATACGGGCACGCCGTTGCAGCTGTTCACATCGCCGCTTACCCTCTCGATGAATATAGCTGCATAGCCGTTTATGTCGTATGCACCGGGGCATCTCATATATTCATCGGTGGAGTCAAGATACTTATCAATATCTGCCTCTGAGAACTCTGTCATCTGAACCGTTGTCTTGGTGGAAAATGCGATCTGGATATAGTCGCTTACCAGATGAACGCCTGTGTGTACCTCATGAGTTTTGCCCGAAAGGCGCAGAAGCATACGCTTTGCGTCGTCCCTGTTCTTGGGATAGCCGAAAAGCTCGCTTTCAAGACATATGATAGTATCAAGTCCCAGCACCATGTTGGAGGGATAGTATTTAAGCACGGTAACAGCCTTCTGTGCGGAAAGGGCGCGGGCAACCTCCATAGGGGGCAGACGCTTGCCTGTTACGAGTGTCTCGTCCATATTAGGATTTACAACCGTACACTCAATACCCATTCTCTGCAGAATATCCACATTTTTATTTGAATCAGCCGCAAGTACAACCTTTACCATTTTCGTTTTCCTTTCTTATACCTTCCTTGTTTCCTCTTAAAAAACTATTGCTTCACTATAAGCCGCACCACATAGACCCTGCGCATATATTCTGAAGTGTGTTCCATGTAGCTTGTTATGATGTATTCTTTCACCTTGACCGCAGAGCGCTTGTTTGCTGTTTCCACAGCACGGCGCAGTGCATTTCTGTCAGAAAGCAGCCAGCTGTTGGCTGCCTCTGCCTGAAGCTCTGTGTCAAAGCGTATGTTTATCACTCTTTCACCGCTTCCCAGAGCCTTCGCGATTTCCTCGGACAATCTCTCCTCAGATGCATCGCTCAGGGTCGCAATGTAAAGTGCTTCACGTTCAAAGTAATTGTATTCTGATGTATCAGCGCTCGGGAGACGGAAGTTATAAAACGTATCTCCTGCCGCACCCGACTGAATACGCTCATCGGTAAGTGTCTCAAAGCCGTCGCATATCTCATGGTCTGACTCTATCATTTCATCGGTGAGATTGAGATAGGCACGCTGTATCACCGACGAAGGCTCGCTGAGGACAGGGTCGTCCCATGTGACGTCCAGATGATACCAACCGCCCTCAATATTTGCCAGAAGCCACACATGGGCAAGCCCGTCTGCGGTTCCGTGAACAGCATAGCTTTCTATTCCCACGCTGTCAAGAAGGAGCTTTGCCGCCATTGTATAGCCGCCGCATACTGCACGGTGGTTTACAAGCGCTCCGTATGAGCTTGACACATCGGGATCCTGAGTCTCACTGTTCACTGCGTCGATATCATACTCACACTCTGTTACGAGTCTGTCGTGAATATATTTTTCTCTCTCGTACTCCGTAAGATTACGGGGCATATCAAGCAGATATGCCGACATGGCATTCTCCAGCGCACGGGCCTTTGACATTGCCTCATCATAGGAATAGCAGGAGTAGAATATTATGAAATGTCCCTGTTTGAAATTGTAGTCAAGAGAGTAATTCCGCGAAAGCCAGAAGGCTTCGGGGTGGTCGTAGTAAACCGCTTCCTTGACCATATATATTTCCGCACTGGAGAGATTCGGAATGTAAGCACGGGCAAGCTGGCACTCACCCTTTTCACCGCCGCCTTCATTGGTAAAGCGGAAAATTGCCTTTTCCATTGATTCATAGGCTTCCCGCTGACTTGCGGTGGACAGGCTCATATAGCCTGTTTTCTCGCTGACAGCCTCGTAATGGGCGCTTTTGGGCAGCGCCATCTGAAGCTCCATCACGGTCTGGTCATGCTCACCGAAAATGTCCGTGCCAAGCGCTTCGATAACGGAGTCAACGCTCTCACCATTATTAAGGCTCGCCATCATCGCGCAGTTGTTGCAGCCGGAAAGAAGCAAGCAGCAAACAAGCAGCATCGCGATTATTCCCGCTCCTGCGGCATTTTTGCTTACATTACGCTTCATCTGACCCTCCAAAGCACTGCGCTATTCTTTCTCCTCTCCCTTTTCGCCGCCGCGGCCTGTTGAGCCGAAGCCTGCCGTGCCGCGCTCGGTCTTTGAAAGAGAGGAAACCACCTCAAGAGGCATTGTGGATACAGGAATTATGATCATCTGAGCGATCCTTTCCTGAACACGCAGCTCGTAAGGCTCGTTCGAGAAGTTTGAGAGACCTACAATTATTTCGCCTCTGTAGTCACTGTCAATAAGTCCCACACCGTTTGACAGAGTAAGACCGTGACGTATTCCAAGTCCGCTTCTTGCAAGTATAAGTGCGGCATAGCCCGAATCGGGAAGCTCTATGCCGATACCCGTGGGGATAACTACTCTCTCCCCTGCCCCGATTGTCATAGGCTCGCTGATGCAGGCGTGAAGATCAAGCCCTGCCGAACCCTTTGTAGCGCGCTCGGGGATTACAGCTCCGTCACGGAACTGCACTATTTTAAGTTTAGGTTTTACATGAACCTTCTTTACCATTATATCAATCTCCGTTTTTATTGTACGCTTCTGAAATACAATCCCTTTGTTCTCTCCTCGCAGAGAGTTTTTCCTGTGACAGCAGCCTCGATAATTCTCATGCATTCCTCGGCGCTCTCGGTGGTAAACCGCATCACAAAGCCGTCAACCCGAGGCAGAAGCTCATCCTTGTCCATTATGGCAAGGGGCACTGAATTAAGCACCTCCGACGCACCTCCCCGACACATTACAGGAAAATCTATCCCGCGCCGGTCGGTAATGCCGCACCCGTTACCGACACAGCCATTAAGTGCTGCAGGGCAGTTTCGGGTAAGCATCATGGGTATTCTGCCGTATATCGCGGCCTTTCTGCGAAGCGCTCCGCCAAGGGAGCTTATGCGCCCTGCACAAAGCTCAAAGGACAGCTCACAGCTTTCAAAGCCCAGTCTCTCAAGCTCATTTATGGTGTCCGTAGACACGGTATTGAGTGAAAAGCCTCCATGTATTTCAAAGCCGCGGCTTTTTGCCGCTTTTATCTGACCGACATTGTGAAGCATTACGCTTTTTATTCCCGCACGCTTCGCATTGTCAAGCCATTTTTCAAATGCCTCTTCGCCCGAAAACATGGTTCTCGGCGCTTCGGCACATATATTAAGCTCGTTTTTTTCGATCTTTTCCCAGTTTCCTTCAAGGGGCAGATACACCGCCTCTATGCTGTCAGAGAACTTTGAAAGATCTTCAGGCATCTGCTCTTTGCTTCTGAACACCAGAGTCAGAAGCTGTGCGCTTTGCCTTGTATGATTCGTTTTTTCGGATACTTCAGCCTTAAATTCTATCTTTTTGGTTCTGCGCCGCGCTTCCGAAAGAGAAGCCAGAGCCTCTCTTCTCAGACCGTTGAGCAGCGAAGGTGATGCTCCTCTGTCTCCCGATACGTTGAGAGATTTTAAATAATAGGGTGTGCCGCCTGTGCGTGAAAGCTGTTTTACTGCAAGCTCCTCGGATATTTCGCCCACAGATGCAAGGTTTTCCTTTTGTGCCTCCACGGTGTTTTCGCCATCGGATACTCTCAGCACCGCCGTTTCATTAAGCGTAAGCTCTTCGTAAAGAGGAACCTTCTGCGCCTGCACGCGGTAAAGCTGATGGAGTGATGCGAAGGTGCTGCTGTCTGCAGCGTCCTCCTTCTGCCTTATTCCGAACATTATCTTTCCGCGGCTGCCCGTATAATACCCATCGGTAAAGCCCGAACGGGAGAAAACCTTTGTAAGGTCACTCATAAGCTCCTCGGGCACTTTTCCCTCGTCCCTCATGGCACGGCAGGCAAGGACCGATGCCGCAACATATTCAGGACGCTTGAGACGTCCTTCGATTTTAAGAGAAGCAACGCCCATTCGCTGAAATTCGGGAATGTGGGATATATGGCTCATGTCCTTTAAGGAAAGGCAGTTTTCCGCACCGTTTGAAACAAAAGGCAGTCTGCACGGCTGAGCGCACATTCCGCGGTTTCCGCTTCTGGCTCCCAGCATGGAAGAAAACAGACACTGTCCCGAAACGCTCATGCAAAGCGCACCGTGGACAAAGACCTCTGTTTCGATTACAGAATCCCTTGTTATTTCCTCGATCTCCTTGCCCGAAAGCTCCCTCGCAAGCACTGCTCTTGAAAAGCCAAGCTCACGAAGAGTTTCAAGGGCTGCACGGTTATGTATCGTCATCTGGGTCGAAGCGTGCATTGTAAGGTCAGGAGCACAGCGTCGGATAAGAGCGGCAAGACCTAAATCCTGCACGATGACCGCATCGGCGCCTGCTCTGCACACTGCCTCTATCTGAGGGAAAGCGCTTTCTTTTTCGTCGTCAAAAAGAAGCGTATTAAGGGTTACATGAACCGCTGTGCCTGCCTCGTGACACATGGCCACAACCTCAGGCAGTTCCTCTGCAGAAAAATTAGCCGCACTCCTTCTTGCATTGAGCTTTCCTCTGAGTCCAAGATAAACCGCGTCGGCACCCGATCTGACTGCCGCCTCAAGCTGCTCTCTGCCGCCTGCAGGGGCAAGTATCTCAATGGGCATTATCGGTTGTCAAGCTCGGAAAAGCGCATACGAATGCTCTGAAGCTCTCTTCTGAGATGCTCGATCTCGCGGCGTGCCTCGTCTGCCTCCAGACGTGCTTTGCTGCTTTCCTGGACATAGTCCTTTATCTGTGCGCGAAGGCTGTCAGCAGCTGCAGTTGCCTTGTACTGCTCGTCAGCGTAAGTAAGTGCGCAGAGAACTGCTGCCATAGTAGTTGAAATGCGCTCGTTCTCAGCCATCATTTCGCTCATGCGGCCATCAACCTCATCGCCGATAGCGCGGATGTAGCTCTCTTCGTCCTCACTGGTGATGTAATAATCAGTTCCGCAAATGTTAAGACGTACCTTGCTTTTCATTTGGAATTACTCTCCTTTTAAGAGGTTTTTTCATATAAGCATAATTAACTTATTTTATCTTAATTATTATAATATATCGCTCCCCTAAATTAAAGGGGGTAGAATGAATTTCTGCAAATTTTTTAAATTGTTCACAGTTATTATTCACGGTAATCAGAGTAAATGAAAAACCCGACCGTAAAGGTCGGGTTTTTGTTTTGATAAAGTCGAATCTCCCTGAGAGATTAGCCCTTAACTGCACCTGCAGTAACGTTCTTAATGATGAACTTGGAGAGGAAGAGGTAGATGATGATAACAGGCAGGATAGCCAGTACCATAAACATATAAACAGCACCCATATCTCTCTTAGCCCAGTCGTAGGAACGAAGGGTTGCGATCATGATAGGAACAGTGTGCTTGGACTTCTCGCTGCCGAGGAGCAGAGCGGGAGTGAAGTAGTTGTTCCAGGAGCCAACAAAGGAGAAGATCATCTGAACTGCGATTGCGGGCTTCATGATGGGGAGAACGATGGTGTTGAAGGTTCTGAACTCGTTAGAGCCGTCAACACGAGCTGCCTCAACGATCTCAAGGGGCAGAACGCTATCCATGTACTGCTTCATGTAGAAGAATACAATAGGAGCTGCAACGGAGGGAACGATGAGGGGCAGATAGCTGCCGACAAGGTCAAACTTGTAGCAGAGCTGGATGAAACCAACTGCAGAAACCTGAGGAGGAATCATCATAACAGCCATGATAAAGGTAAATGCTGCCTTCTTACCCTTGAAGTCATATGCATGGATACCGTAAGCGGTAAGTGCAGAGAAGTAAGTGGTAAGAATGGAAGAAAGAGTTGCTATGAACAAGCTGTTAAGCATACCAACCTTGATGTTAACCATGTCGGTGCTGGTCCAAGCATTCTTCAGGTTGTCAAAGAAATGAGTTGAGAACCAGGGAGAGAAACCACCCATAAGTTCGTTGTTGGATCTGGATGCATTAACGAGCATCAGATAGAAGAAGAACAGACAAAGGAATGTAAGGATCGCAAGGCAAACATAAACGAGCACTCTTAAAAGTATAAGTGTTCCGCGTGAGCTTTTTGCTTCGCCTGCGTAGCTATCTTTTCTTGTATACTGGCTCATGCTTTCTTAGCTCCCTTCTTCTTGTAGTTCTTCTGGGGCTGTGCGTTGGTGCTGTACTGTGCTGCCATGCTCTTAAATACGAAGATTGAGAGGATAGCAGTGAAGATGAAGATGATTACGGAGAGAGCACCGCCCATACCGTAGTTCTTGTTGTTGGAAATGTACTTGTTGAGCTGCATGACCATGGTCATGGTAGAGTTCATAGGTGTACCTCTGCCGTTAGTAATAATCTGAGGTACGTCGTACATCTGGATACCACCGATCATAGCGGTGATAACGGTGTAAACAACGATAGGCATAAGGAGCGGCAGTGTGACCTTGAAGAATACCTGGGTGGACTTTGCACCGTCGATGGTAGCAGCTTCAAAGATGGACTGATCGATACCCATGATACCTGCCATAAGAAGAATGGTAGTATTACCAAACCACATAAGGAAGTTCATGAGAGCGATAAGTGAACGAATAGAAATGATTACGTCAAAGAATTTGAACGGCTCATCAAGGATGCCTGCGTTCTGAAGCATCTGGTTGATAGGACCGCCGTCGGAGAACAGGGTAACAAACAGCATGGAGAATGCAGAAGCCATGATGAGGTTCGGCATGTAGATGACTGTCTTGAAGAAGCCCTGGCCCTTTATCTTAAGGCGATAGCTGGTAAACCATACTGCGAGGACGAGAGCAATTACGATCTGAGGAATTGCACCCATGATCCACATAAGCATGGTGTTACCCATGTACTTGAGTACCATAATTTCGCCGGTTCTGCCTGGGGTTAAGAGTTCCTTGTAGTTATCAAAACCTACAAAATTGGGGCCGACCTGATTAAGGCCGCCTTTGAGATAATTTTCAAAAAAGCTGTTATAAACAGTAATGAACTGCGGAATGAGAGAACATACAATATAGATTACGAAGAACGGAAGTATAAATATGTAGCCCCACTTCGCATAGCTTAAAGACTTACGTCTTTTTTTCCGCAATGTGTCCTGCTGTAAATTTGACATACGAGACCTTCCCTTCGGGTTTGATGATGATGCGGAAACACCGCGCCCGAGCATGCTTTTTTCCTCCACACCTTTTAAGAAGAAATATCAACACGCCTGTAAATATGGCTAAATACCAACAAATACCGACAGATAGCGACTGAAAAACATGCCTCTTAGAATGCTACGCCAAGGCGTAGTGCCTTGGCGTAGCGGGGATTAACTAAGTATTAAAATCGAACAGTTAAGCTATTAATTAGCCAACGTTGATTTCGGGGTAACGGGTAGCAACGGAATCGAGGAAGTTTGCGTAAGCCTCATCGTAAGTTGCAGCGCCGGTGAAGTAGTCCTTCATGTAGGTCTGGAGATCCTCGTTGAGGAGCTGATCGTACATGGTGTGGTTCTCCCACTTGATGTTGCCGGTCATGCCAGCAAAGATGGTAACGTCGTTCTGGCCGCCGAGGAACTCGGAACCATAGGTAGCGTCGTTAGCAAATACTTCAACAATCTTGGTGTTGTTGGGGAACTGACCGTCCTGCTTAATGAGGTTGGTCATGGTCTCTTCGTTAGTGGAGAAGCACTCGAAGATGTCCTTAAGCATGGTGGGGTTGTCAGTGCCAGCAGGAGCAAGGAGCCATGTGCCGCCCCAGAAGTAAGCCTGAGGACCCTGAACGATAGCCCAGTCACCCATGGTGTTGGTCTCGCCCTCGTGTGCGGGACCCATGCAGAAGTTGAAGTACCAAGCAGGACCAAAGAAGCACATGGTCTTACCGGTGGAAGCCATCTCGTTGTTCTTGTCGCCGTCCCAGATGCCGTAGGGGAGGGTGTAACCGTTGTCCATGAAGGTCTTGGTCTGTGCAATCCAAGCCTCGAGGCCGGGATCGAGAACGAGGTTCAGGTCATCGTCAACCCAAGCGGTGGTGCAGTTGTTGGAGAAGGTTCTGTAGGTCTCAGCGTAGGAAGCGGTCATGTAGTAACCCTTAGCCTTTGCCTCTGCAGCAACAGCCTCGAAGTCAGCCCAGGAACCGAGCTTAGCCTGAACCTCAGTGGGATCGTCGGTGCCGAGAACGTCCTTGGTGATGGAACGACGATAGATGAGTGCAGCGGGGCAAGCCTGGAAGGACATACCCTTAACCTGACCGTTTCTGGTGTCGGTGCAAGCCTTGATGGTGTACTCATACATGGTGTCAGCATTCTTGAAGCCGATCTCGTCGATGCTCATGGTGTAGTCAGAATCAACATACTTCTGGATGTAGTCTGCCTCAGCAAGGAACAGGTCGATCTTCTTGTCAGCGTCAGCGGTAGCCTGAACCTTAAGAGCCTCGTCAAGAGCGTTCTGGTAAACGCCGCCGTCAGAAGGATTGATGATCCAGTTAACAGTGATGCCCTCGGGAACGGTGTAGTACTTGTCGAAGAAGCCCTTGAACTCTTCGTTCCAAGCATAGATGTTGAATACGGTACCTTCTGCAGGTACGGGAGGCTCTTCGTCGGTGTTAGACTCAACGGGAGCAACGGGTGCGGGATCAGCAGCGGGCTCGTCGTCCTTAGCGCAAGCTGCGAAAACAGTTACGAGCATGAGAGCTGCAAGAAGAAGTGCGATAAATTTCTTCATGAATTTTTCCTCCTATAAAATTATGACTGATATGGTTAGTCAATCCGGAAGCTTACACTTCGCAACGGTTCACCACGCCGTTTTGAGGCTTTGGCTCTCCCTCATGACTTATACCCTTTGTTTTGGACTTTTTAAGTCCCGGATTTGAAGTCCATGATGATATTAACACGTTCGCTCTGCAAAATCAACTATTTTTTTGAAATTTTTCAAACTTTTTTATTGCGAAATTTTGAGCGGCGGATCAGGAGCCTTTTCGCTGTGCCTGACCCACGTTTACCATGCCATTCATCGTATCTGCACGGCTTTTTTATGTCTCATCACGGGCTACATATTTATTATAGCTTACTGTGACCGTAATTTCAACCCAAATATGAAAAAATTTTGAATAAGTTCGATATCGTAAATATGTAACTTTGTTGCTTAACTAAAATACTCTTGCATTTCTCCTCGTTTTTCCACAATATTTTGAGTTATGCGACAACCTCTTGTGTTCTTGCAACTCAGAGCAGTCTGCTGCATCATTCATTCATCACATTCCCTGCTTAAATATGTTAATATCTTTTTAATTGATTTTGCTTAATTTTAAGTGATTATATCACCATTTCGGACCTATAATATGCCTTTCAGTGTCTTTTTAAGGCAAAAAAGCACCGACTCGGCTGCATTTCCGAGTCGGTGCTTAATTTCCGGCTCTCTATACTATATATTATATACCCTTCTTTACCTGCTTTCTTATTATCTTCAGCATGGAAGCTGCATAATCGGCTCCGCCGCGGATAACAAAACGCGCGCGTTTTTCCTTTTCATTATATATATAGTCAAAGCGACTGCCTTTAAATCCGTTTTCAGGATTCTCAATTTCTGCGCGAAGCCTTGCTGAAATATCCCCTGCCACGGTCTGCTCGCACTGATACTCGACCACAGTATATACATCGGGATTTATCTCTGCGCAGGGTGAATCAAAAAGCACCTCCGATACTTCGCTCTCTCCCTCTTCTCCCGGGGTTCTGAACAGTGCCTCGATATCGTCGGCAGTGAATCTCCACTGACCGCCTATCTTTTTACCCTTCAGCCTTCCGTCCTTGAGATAATTTCTTATGGTACGGTCGGTCAGACCCGTTCTCTGTGCCACATCTTCAACAGTATACAGCTTATCGTATTCCAGCATTGAAAACCCCTCCTTTAGTATGTTTTCATTGTATTTCATATTCTTTCATATGTCAAGTGGTATGGAACAATTTGCCTGTTTGTACTCTGCAATACACCTCATCCACCATTTTGCTTCGCAAAACAGTCCCCCTCACCCTCAAGGGGAAGGCTGAGGGAAGACACAAAAAACCTCTCCCGAGGGAGAGGTTTTTAAGTTAATCAGCCCAGCTTGCGCCTGCAGGCAGAGAATCGGTGTAGACCACGATGTTAAGCGGCTCATAGGTGCTTTCCGCTTCCTTTATACGGGTAACGTACTCGCCATCCTTATAGACATAACGGTAGGTGGTTGCTGTGTAGCCTGCCGCGCCTGTGGTTGTGCCTGACTTGTTTGCAGTCTTGTGCTTGTATATCTTCTTGGGAGCAACATAGTTGCCGTTATTGGACTTGATAACGCAGGATATTCCGTCCGCAGTACCCCAATATTCACAGTGCAGCTCGTTCTTTCCCTTTTTGCCTGTTCCCTCGGTGACGTACATGACTATCTTTACGGGATATTCCTTGTTGTTTACTATATAAAGGTCAGGCCAGGGCCATGAAACGGTTGCATCGGTTCCGACAACATCCATGTAACCGACTGCGTACTTGTGGTTGAAGCGTCCCTGCTCTTCCTTGTTCTCGGGCTTGGGGATATAGAGGTTGCAGAGGAGCGCTGTGTAATACATTGTGGAGGATACCTGACAGATACCGCCGCCGACGCCCGTATCAGCACCTTCTGAGGTGTAAACGGTAGCGTAGGAATAACCCTTTTCAACGGTACGCTCACCAACTATATTATTGAAGCTTATCTTCTCGCCCGGCTGGAGAACGGTGCCGTTAATTGCCTCTGCCGCCAGCGCGATGTTGGACGCACGAGCCTTGTTGCTGCTGCCGTCAAATTCGGAAGCCCATGAGGAAAGCAGATCGAGGCAGTAAGGTGCGCGAAGCTCCACAAGGGAAAGCTCGGGTTCGGTCAGGGTCATTGTTATCGACCATGAATCGCCGCCTGCGGACACTACCTTCTTTGCTATATCAAGGTCAAACTGCTTGCCGATTATCTCGGGAACGAACACCATCTCGCCTGTTGCGGAGGTGGTGGTGGAAGCGTCCTTGGGCTCGCAGACAACTTCGCTGTATATCTTGTCCATATCGACCTCGGGAGCTTCGATTACATGAACATTTGCATCGACCTCACCCGAATCGCTTCGGACGCTGGTTTTAAGCTCAGTGAGGAACTCATCGTACTCTATACCGACACCGTCGGTTCCTGCATAAACGGTAAGCTGATCGCCGTCTATCTCATAATACGGCTCTATCATTGTATCTCCCTGTGTTGCCGCAAGGTCAACCAGAAGACTCTTGAGCCTTGTTTCATTGCAGATTATGGAGCCGTCGGATACAAGCTTTTCCTTGCCGACTATTTCCGTGCCCGAAATGATGTCAAGATACGTTACCTCGGCTGTTCCCGGGGCTGCATAGGAAAATCCGTAGTCTGCAAGCTTTATTGTATGGACACTGCCGTTGACGTTGATGTCAACGCTCTCTTTACTGAGCTTCTCGTCAACGCTTGTCTTGAGCATGGAGTAGAGTATCTCGCTGTCCACCTCATCAAAGCCGGAGCGGACCTCGATGGGATTTTTGGGTCTGGTGGCAAGAATGACCGATACCACGATTATTATCGCAACAGCCGCGACACAGCCCGATGCGATAAGGGCTATGCGCTTCATTCTTGAGCGGTTTGCGCTGGCGCGCTTTGCTCTGCGGCGCTCGTCCGCTTCTCCGCTTACAAGGAACTGAGCGTAAAACTCGGGCATTCCCTCGGGGCGGCGGTCAACAAGGTCGCGCTGCTGATCGGTAAGATTCGGATTTCTCGAGGGAGGTGC
Organism: Acutalibacteraceae bacterium; assembly: GCA_045534445.1. Classification (GTDB taxonomy): domain Bacteria; phylum Bacillota; class Clostridia; order Oscillospirales; family Acutalibacteraceae; genus JAISGQ01. The sequence goes on along the minus strand of JAZSJQ010000077.1, from coordinate 6,133 downwards.
AGGTCTCGAAGGGGGCATTGGGCGCCCCTGAGGCGGTGCAGGTCTCGAAGGAGGCATGGGACGTCCCTGCGGTGGTGCAGGTCTTCGAGGAGGCGGTGCAGGTGCATCAAAATCATCTTCAAAGTCATCGACAAAGCTGTCGGCAAAATCACTCTGAGTTGCATAGCCGCCTCTGCCTGCGGACGGTGCATCGAAGTCATCTTCAAAGCCGTCATCGAAATCATCGGAAAAGCCATCATCAAAATCGTTTGCTGTACTGTAAGCAGGCTGCGGTCTTCTCTGAGGCACGCTTTCTCTTACGGTATAATCCTGCTCTCCGCGCATTGCCCGATATTCATCCAAACTGCGGGCAGTACCGCTGCTTCTGGTGCTGACCTCAGGCTCAAAGGAGTCGAAACCGTAGCCGAAATCCGCAAAATCATCGCCGAAACCGCTGTTTGATGCAACAGCGCCTCCGAAATCATCGTCAAAATCATCAAAATCATCGGAAAGATATTCTTCCCTTGCCGCAGGAGAAGGACGTGAGGCTTCAGGTGCTGACGGACGCAGCTCCGATGCGCCTCTGCTGTCGCCGCCTGCTCTGCCGCGAGCCTGGCGCTGAGGCTTTATTACTTCATCTTCAAAATCGTCCTCAAGGGAATCAAGGGAGCCCTGACGCATACTCTTGTAATTATCAGTCTGCATCATTCCCGAAACGCTTGAGCGCTGAGCTCTTCTGCCGTATACATCGTTATAGTCATATTCATTGCGGCGCATGCCTCCCCCCGGGGCAGGTCTGCGCTGTCTGTCATAGTTATTCATAATACGCTCTCGCCGTCAGGCGAATTCTCCTTCCTAAAGGATACGGGAAATATTCCTGATCTTATTTTATAATACTGCGTTCACTGCTTCAATAGAATTCACCGTAAGTTATCACTTGCTTTACCGAAATTTAAAAAAGCTATTTTTTCTTGCCTTTTTCCGCTTTGGTTTTTTCTATTGCGTTCTTATGTATCTCCCTTACTCTGGCTTTCACCGAGGAAACAAAGCTGCTTTCGTCGCCCTCTGAGAAACAGCCGCGCTTGAAGGTAAAATATTCGCCCGACAATGCGATTATGAGGAAAAACTCCTTGCTCGCATAGACCTTCTCCACATCAAACAGGGGACTTTTGGCGACAATCTCTTCTCCGAACTTTTCTGTCAGTTCATCGTTATCTGCGATAACGGTCAGCTCGGTGTCTTCACCTCTGAGAAGCTGCTTCTCCTTTTTCAGCATCATTCTGTACTTTACATACACTGCAATTTCTGCCGCTATGGGCGCCAGCGCATAGAAGAAGTAGGTGGAATAATGATAGACGGGCTCTTTTCCGCTTATGACATAATAAAGAGAAAAGCCCATTCCCACTGCGCAGACCGCTGCCAGCACAATATGGCACACGAGGGCAAGCACACGCTTGTAGTAAACATACACCGCGACCTTTCTGCACATTTCCTCAGTATATTTATAGGTGCTTACAAATCTTGTTTTCATCGCATATAAACCTCTTTCCCTGCGGATCGTCTTTTATCCGACAGACATGGGTATTATACCTCTTTTTGTCCCCGAGGTAAAGAGGTCTCGTGCATTATTCACAAAACAATTTGATAAGCCTTTTATTACATTCCCGTTCGGCGGAATTTTTTACTTTAACCCATTGACTTTTTGCAACTTACACATTAAACTAAATGTTAAGTAAAAAATTAATCAGGAGGAGTTAACAATGTCTGTTAAACTTATCAACTGCGCATCACTTCCCAATATCCCCTGGGAGAATAAACCTGAGGGCTATGATCTCCCCGTATGGAGATACAGCGAAAACCCCATCACAAAGCGTCACCCCATAAAGAATGTTGACAGAATCTTCAACAGCGCACTCGTTCCCTTCAACGGTGAGTTTGCAGGCGTTTTCAGAGGCGACGGTCTCGACGGCGTTTCCCGTCTCTACTCCGGCTGGAGCCACGACGGTATTCACTGGGATTTCGACGAGGAACCCATCTCCTTCCTCGACGAGGAGGGCAAGCCCTTCCAGCCCAGATACGCATACGACCCCAGAGTTGTCCCCATTGATGACGGCTGGTATCTCGTAATGTGGTGTACCGATTTCTACAGCCCTGCAATCGGCACCGCAAAGACAAAGGATTTCAAGACCTTCACAAGACTTGAAAACCCCTTCCTGCCTCCCACAAGAAACGCTGTTCTCTTCCCCAGAAGAATAAACGGCAACTATGTCATGCTCACCCGTCCCAGCGACAACGGTCACACTCCCTTCGGCGATATCTATCTTTCTGAAAGCCCTGACCTGACCTACTGGGGCAAGCACAAACACGTTATGGCTCCCACCAAAGGCTGGCAGTCCCTCAAGATAGGCGGCGGCGCAGCTCCCATCGAGACAAGCGAAGGCTGGCTCATGTTCTATCACGGCGTCTGCCACACCTGCAGCGGATATGTTTATTCAATGGGCGGCGCAATCCTTGACATCAACGAGCCTTCTAAGGTAAAATACCGTTGCCGCAATTTCCTCCTGGCTCCCGAGATGCCTTACGAGGAAACCGGCTTTGTACCAAGCGTTGTTTTCCCCTGCGCTGCTCTTACCGACGGTGATACAGGCAGAATCGCCATCTACTACGGCTCTGCTGACTCCTATGTAGGTGTTGCATTCACCACCGTTGACGAAGCTGTCAGCTACATCAAGGAAAACAGTCTTGTAAATGAAACTGATACCGAAAGCGGGCGAATCTGATGAGACAAATGGCAGAAGGAATGCTTGAGCATCTGGAAAATCAGCTTATACCCTTCTGGAGAAGTATGCGTGATGAGGCAATGGGCGGCTACTTCGGTCAGCGCGACTATTCCCTCGAAATAGACGAAGATGCTCACAAGGGCACCATATACATGAGCCGTATCCTGTGGTTCTTCTCAAACAGCTATATGCTGCTCGGAAACGATCAGCTTCTCGACGATGCCGAGCACGCTTATAACTTTATAAGAGACCATATGACTGACAAGGAAAACGGCGGTGTATACTGGTCTGTTATGCGCGACGGCGGTATGTGCGATACCAGCAAGCACACCTATGCTCAGGCTTTTGCCGTTTATGCTCTTGCTTCCTTTGCTCGGGCAAGCGGCGAAAAGGAGCCTCTGGAGCTTGCCATGGAGCTTTTCAATATAATCGAAACCAAGTGCCGTGACGGCGAGCGCTATCACGAAGCTCTTACCGATTCCTTCGTGCCTGTCATAAATATCCGTCTTTCCGAAAGCGGAGTTATTTCAAAGTACACCATGAATACGATCCTTCACCTTGCCGAGGCTTATGCCGAGCTTTTTGAGGCAGGCGGTGACGAGCGTGTCCGCGAGCGTCTTGCATGGCTTCTTGAGGAGTACTGCGAAAAGGTATACAACAAGGAAAAGCGTTCACTCAACGTTTTCTTTGATGAAAACATGGAAACTCTGGGCGATATCCGTTCCTACGGTCACGAAATAGAGGCTTCATGGCTTATGGATCTTGCCGCTGTCACTGTCTCAAGCTGTGATGACGAAAAGAAATATGCCCCTCTCTTTGAAAAGTGCCACTATGTAACCGTAGCGCTGGCAGAAGAGGTCTACGGCAAGGCTATATCCGACAGCGGTGTATTCATATGTGATGCTGTTGACGGCGATGCTGAGACCGAGCATACATGGTGGGCTCAGGCTGAGTCCGTTTTAGGCTTTACAAATGCCTACCTCTGCACCCTTGACGAAAAATATCTCCGTGCCGCCTACGGTGTATGGGATTATATACAGGACAACTTCATCGACCGACGCGAAGGCGGCGGCGAATGGTACAACAGCGTCTCGGACGACGGCATTCCCTCCATGGGCTGTCTTGCAGGCGAATGGAAATGCCCCTACCACAACGGCAGAATGTGCATAAAGATGGTGGAATGGCAGCAGGCCTGCGAGATCCTTGAGCGTTACAACACTGCCGACAGTGATGCTCTTAACATCACCATCGGTGACATATCCGACTCTGAGGATTGATAAATTTGAAAAAGGTCTCAATGAAAGATATCGCCGAGATTTTCGGCGTAAGCACCGTTACTGTCTCCAAGGCTCTTGGAGACAAGGACGGTGTCAGCGATTCCCTGCGCACTCAGATAAAGAAAAAAGCTGAAGAGCTTGGCTATTACCAAAACACCGCATCAAGGGCAAAAAGCCTCGGTGTCATTGTCCCTCAGCGTTTTTTCGGTTCAGAAACCTTCTATTCTCATTTTTACAGTGAAATATCAATTGCCGCCACCGAGTCAGGTGCGGTAACGACCCTCGAAATAGTATCCGATTCGGATGAAAAAGCTCTGGCTCTGCCGAGGCTCTTCGCCCTTTCCGATGGTCTTATTTTCCTCGGTCAGTTTTCAGAGCAGTACATAGACACTGTCGCCGAACTCGGAAAGCCTTATGTTCTGCTGGATTTTTATTCGGAACGCAAGGATGCCGTATGCATCGTCAGCGACAACTGCCATGACGCATACCGTATAACAGAACATCTGATACATCTCGGTCACAGGAATATCGGCTTTGTTGGTTCTGTATTTGAAACCACAAGCATACTTGACCGATATCTGGGCTACCACCGAGCTCTGGTGGAAAATTCTCTGCCCATTCATCCCGACTGGGTCATTCCCGACAGAAAAAACGGCGTTATGCTGCCGACCCTTCCTCTCCCCGACCCTCTGCCCGATGCCTTTGTCTGCAACTGCGACAACACCGCATTCATTCTGATCGAACAGCTTAAAAGCCGCGGCGTACGTGTTCCCGAGGACATCTCCGTCGCCGCCTATGACGATTCCCCCGTTGCGCAGATATGTGATCCGAAGCTTACCACCTGCCGTGTGGACACAAAGAAAATGAGCAGCACTGCCGTTCTGTCACTGCTCACCCTCACCGATGGCGGAAGCGTCTTTTTCGGCAGAATGCTGGCACAGGGTGAGATAATTGAGCGTCAGTCTGTCATGGCAAAGCAATAAATCGAAATTCGCACCACCCTCGGGTGGTGCGAATTTAATTTATCAGTCATATTTACATTTTTGTTCATTGACCTTTTTTCGCTTAAATGGTATATTATCTTTATAATTTCCAAAGGAGGTCCATACATGGACGAACAGAATCTCCGCAACGAAGATGCAATCGAAGAAAGTATTGAGGAATCTCTTCCTGTTATCGAAGAAGAAGACGAAGGTGTCATCATCTGTATCGACGACAACGACCCCGGTCCCGATGCCGAGGAGCTTGAAAAGAGCGTTCTCGCTGAGATAAGCGCCCGTGAATCCCATGTTGAGGACTATATCCCTCCCAAGCTCGGATTTTTCAAGTGGCTTGAGAATTTCTGGTATCGCAACAAGGTACTTATTATAGTTGTTGTTGCCGCTGTTTTCTCCCTTGCCTACATTATCATCACTTCGATCCCCGGGAAATTTGACTTCACCGCCGCAATGTATGTAAGCTACTCCGATTTCCCCTCCACCACTCAGAACTATATAAGAGAGGAGCTCACCGCCTACGGTGAGGACTGGGACGAAAACGGCGAGGTCGCCATGCGTCTTAACCAGTTTGATATCTCCGACGAGGGCAATTTTGCCTCTGCCGCTTACTTCGGCATTGTCATAGACCACCTGAACGGTGAGCCTGAGAGTATGCTGTTCATTGTCGATGAGGGACTTTACGCCATGATGATCGAAGGCTACGGCGAGGAGCTTTTTGAATCTTACAAGGGCGCCCCCCTGTGGATAGAGATAACATGGAACGAGGAGCTTACCGCACTGCAGGAACGCGGTGAATCCCCACGCTTCGGAATCTGTCTGCTCAGGCTGACGGAAAAGCATATGGAAAACGAAGATCTCTGCAAATCCTATGAGGTTTCAAAGCTTTTCCTCGATAATCTTCTCAAAGCTCACCCGGAAATAATGGGACAGCAATAATTAAAAGGAGCCTTTCGGCTCCTTTCAGCTTGTCAAAAAACTCACTGTGAAAGCAGTGAGTTTTTTGCATAACATGAATAAAAATGGTATAATAGGAACAAGAGGTGAAACGAAAATGTGGGAAAAAGATGGACGAAGAGATGTAGTACTAATAGACATAGAC
>JAZSJQ010000111.1:0-26142 GCA_045534445.1 Acutalibacteraceae bacterium | reverse complement strand
CTTCCCCCTGAGGGGGAAGGGGTATTGTTTTGAGAAGCAAAAAACGAGGTTTATATCTTTTTTCTTTCACGCATCGAATGATTGATTCAGTACAACTATTTTAGGTCTGAATATATTAAGCATAATTTATTCCCGATTTCACCACTTGCGAATACTGGCAATTACCCTTGCGATTATTCTGAGTTCGGCAAGCTCATCGCCCCTGACCTTAACGGGTGGATAGTAGCCGTTTGTGCATTGAAGCTCAACGCCGTCAGAGCAGAGACGGTAAATATAAATCCCCTTGTATTCACGGAAGGTTATCAGTGCCGCCTGACCGTCGGAAAGCCTATCCGCTTTTTCGAGAAGGATAAGGTCTCCTGCATTTACCGCGGGATAAAGATGGTCGTCAGCCTCGGCATAGAAGCATTCGCCGCAGGCAGGGTCACACACCTCAAAACGCAGAGGGGTGTGTTCGTTGCCTGTAAGAGAATCAATGGAAAACACACCCACTCTGCATACAGTTTCGGGAGTATCGTCGGGATGCTTGACGGTGTCGAAGCCCTCAAGCCATTCGGGAGTAACACCAAGAGTTTCTGCGATTCGACAGAGCAGTTCGTGTTTGGGTTCGTAAACTCCTTTCAGGTACTGGGACAGAGTTGCCTTGTTGACCCCTGACTCCCTGCTGAGCTGCGCGGCGCGCATATTACGCTCTTTGAGCATTTCATCAAGCCTTGTTCTGAAATCCGATATCTTATTCATGGCACCCTCCAAAAGTTTGGTTTTCCAAATTATACGCCATCTTTTGTATAATGTCAACGTTTTGCGATACTTTATTTTTTGTATTTTTGCTAATTGACATTCAGAGTACAAAAGCGTATTATTTTTTCAGAACATATGTTCGAATAATTAAACGGAGGAAGTGAAGTAAATGTGCATCGGGAGCGAATATCTGGATATCGATATGAAAATGCAGTTTGTTGGTTTGTGTGAAATGTGCGGAGATCCGATAATGGAGAATGAGCGGATAATACGCACCGAGGCAGGTCTTAAATGTGAAAAGTGTGCAGGCACACAGGAGGAAATGCAGAATGAATGACAATACCCATGATTACAGCATAAATGCATTTCGAATTTATTCCATGTGCGGCTGCCCGGGTGAGAGGGAGATTGCGGAGCTGGATATCTCCGATCCGTCAATAGACGATCTCAGTGCCGTGAGCAAGACCATAGACCAGCTTATGAGGGAGGCTGACGGAAGGGATGTGCTGAGCTGTGTAAAGGCGGTGTATTTCACCCGTCCCACAGAGCTGACAAGAAAGGGGACAGTTACGCTGAGGGTACGCAAGGCAAGCGATACTCTTGCCATGAGTGAGGCGACAGTCTACCGCAATTTACAGAAGGCTCGCAGAGTCTTTGCGCGCAACCGTGGATTGAGAGACGAAGGTGATGAGCAGTGGCTTATAAATCTGTTTTCAGGTTCGTAAAATTTTTTCAGGCAGCTGAGCAAAAAACACATCTTCAAGTGTTTGTATATTAAAAAGCAAAAAGAGGCGTTGGATATGAGCGGACAGGACAGAACATTTTTCCATCTTTTCAAGGCAAGGTGGAACAGGGAAAACATGAGCAGTGCATTTAAATTTCCGTGGGTAATGGCATGCATCATACTTATGGTGCTGCAGGTTGCCTTTGCCGTGGTGCTTGAGCTGGTCGATCTTATACCATGGCTTTTGGAGATGGGTGAGGGCGTAAAGTTTTCCTGGGACGACTATGTTTTTTATAACAGCTATACCAGATACCATTATGTTGACGGTGGAGGAATGGCGGTTGAATACGGCATAAACACTTACTATATGGAGATAGGTCTGCCTGTGCTGCTTGCTTTTGCAGAGATGCTGCCCTTTGCCATTCTTCTTCTGCTTGCCTGCCGCAAGGTGCACGGAAAGGTGCTTACAGAGGAGGATATACCCTTCTTTACAAAGGCGCTCGCAGGCAGAAGCCGCCTTGCCTCAGTGTCGGGCTTTCTTGCCCTTGCTGCGGTCGTTCCCTGCGCGAGGCTTGTGTACACACAGTGGAAAGGCGTTCCCGTTTCGGAGTATGAGTCAGCTATGCTCATAGACAGCGAGAGCCTCAGCGCATGGTATTTTGTATTGACCTTGCTTGTGGGTATCGTTTCAGCGATCCTGTCTGCAAGAGTATATTTCCATATCGGCAAGGTGCTGAAGGATGATGCATATGGCAGAGGCGAAGCCATTGAAAACTGTGAGACGGGCGCAAGGATACTGAGTGTTGCCTTCGCGGTACTGATTTTTGTCTCCGCACTGACTTCCTTCAGCGGCTCATGCTACGACACCTGCGCAAGCCTGATTGTCATTGATCCTGCGGCTGTTTGCAGCATAGCGGCAGGAATAATGATCCTGATACTTAACAGACACAGAGCCATACTTGCGGTAAACTGCATTGACATTGCCGGCAGAATAGTGTACGATGATGATTAAGCATAAGAATAATCAGAAAAGGAAGGGGTCATATGGCAAAGACAAGGAATGCGGCTGTAATAAGTTCACTTACCGAGTACAGAGGAAAATACGGCTGGCGATACAGAAGCTTTATGGGTATTGGGGCAATTTCCTCTGCCATCGCTCTGGCATATGCTGTTATTAAAATGCTGGGCACGGCATCAAAGATAACTGATCGTTTTGGTACACTGTTTGTCAACTATACCTTCGGCAGAGGAACATGGGGTGTATCGAGCGGAGGCAAGGGCTGGACAAATTGGGAAACACTCACCATCCCGGGCGGAGAAATAAGCCTTATTTCTCCCTTACTTATACTTCCTGCGGCAATTATGCTTATCCTTACTATGCGTCATCTTGCGGTAACATTCTCAAAAGAATGCACAGAGCAGGACACTGAGAGATTCATGAAAGCGCTGAGCAGCAGGATCTCCTGCGCGGGCGTGACAGGCTTTCTGATGATCGCCGCATCCTTCGTCGGTGCATCAGCACTGTACGGAATGCTTGCCTCCTATCGCACTGTTGGTGGGGGCATTGATGGCATAAAGCTCAGTGAGCTTGAGCCGGCAGAGCTGGTGATAATAGGCTATGTGATGCTTACGGTGATAGTGAGTATTCTCTTTGCGATATCCTTGAGTATAGTATGCGCGAAGATGAAGAAGATCCTGAAACGTGATGATCACGGCGTCAGCTCATCCGCGCTGAGAAGGGCAGAGGCTGCGGCAAATACCATGAGTGCAGTGCTTATAGTTATGCTACTGCTTGCGGCAGTTGTTATGGCGGCGTACGGTCTGGGAATGTTCAGGATCTATCATGGTGTAATACCATCAAATGTATGGATCGATGTAATATGTCCCATTGCGGTTGCAGGCATGATATACACACTCAATAAATACCGCTCTGAACAGAGTTCAAACTTCATTGTGTTCCTTAAGAAATACGAATAAAAACAATGGGTATGATTTTTGTCATACCCATTGTTTTTATGCATTGCTTTTGGACTCTATTATTGAATAACAAAACACGCCGCCGAGAATGAGAGTCGAGCCGAGTATCTGTATAAGCGTGGGTATCTCACCGAAGAGGAAGATTGCAAAGATCGCGGCAACAACAGGCTCGCAAAGCTTTGAGGCGGAAACGAAGGAGGGAGAGAAGAATTTCAGACACCAGCTGAAAATGCTGTGTCCGAGGATGGTGGAAAACACAGCCAGAAGAAATCCTACAATAACTGCGGAAATTTCGAAATCAGCAACGAATCTGTGCCCGCCAATGAGGGAGGTCACCATCAGAACAGCGGCGCAGGAAATATATACTATGTAGGTATAGACTGATGTTGATGCGTTTTTTCGCACCACCCTGCCGATAAGGGTATATACACCAACAGCGATGGCAGCAAGGAGCGACAGGATATCGCCGTAAAGGTGAGCCTCACCTGCGCTGCCGTCAGCGAAGGCGATAACGGCACTGCCTATTATAGTCACGGCAATGGCAAGTACAGCCTTCCATGAAAGCCTGCCCTTCATAAACAGGCAGAAGCCGATAGTGACCCAGATGACCTCGGTGCAGACGATGGTGGTGGAGCTTGCAACGGAGGTGTGGCGCAGTGACTCAAACCACAGGAAAAAATGAACCGCAAGGAAAAATCCGCTAAGGATACTCAGCAGTACGGTTTTTCTGCCGGCAGAAAACAGCTCATGCCGTACTTCTTTTTTGCCTATGACCACAGGGGTCATCAGCAGAACCGTCCACAGAAGGCGATACATGGCAGTCACCGCAGAGGGGGCGGCGGAATATTTTACGAATATTGAGGAAAGAGAAATGCCGATTATTCCGATGACTATCATTATCATGGGGTGTTTTTCGATATATTTCACAGTATCACCTGATTTTAAGCCGCAGAGAAACCCCTGCGGCTTTTGTTTATTTCCATTGCCCCGGGAGAACCTTTTTCTCCATATAAGGGAACTGCTTGCTGTATTCCTCGACCTCCGTATCGGGCAGGTCAAAGTAAACGGGTGCTTCGTAAAATTTCCCGCCTGAAAGAGAGGAAAGCCCGCCCTCGCGGAGCTCATAACCCATAAAGGGAGGGAAGTTTTTGCCCTCAGAGGTAGTTATGCCGAAGCAGTCGCAAGTCTTGAAGCCGAATCGGGGGTAGTAATCGGGCTCACCGAATATGATGATGCCGCCGAAATCGGTCTTTTTTGCAAGGGAGAGGGTGTGGCGCAGAAGCGCGCCGCCGATGCCCTTTTTCTGCAGTTCAGGCTCGATGCAGAGGGGACCGAAGGTGAGAACTTCTGTGTCGTCAACTTTTGCCTTTGCGTAGTAGATGGCACCGACGATTTTCCCCTCAAGCTCAGCCACAAAGGAAAGCTCGGGCACAAAAGCTGAGTCACGTCTCAGCCTGTGAACGAGATAATGCTCGCTGCAGCCCGGAAAGTGCAGATTCCAGAAAGCACGCTGAGTCATAGCCTCAGCTTCGTGGTAATCGGCAGATGTTTCGGGTCTGATTATTAAATTGTTCATGGTTGCTCCTTAAACCTAAATAGAATACTTGTAAATTACAGAATTACCGATATCTTAAAATATACATTTCTTCTGCATCGCACCCACCGCCGAGAATTTCAATGTATTCCTCTTCGGATAGGGAAGCTCGGTTCTTTTTTATGCTGGAGAAAATCTCCTGTACATCTGAATCGTCGTCGTCAGCAAGGTAACAATCCACCACGTCGCACACGGTTTCCTTTACCTTGTCGCCGTTTATGTTGGTACGGTTGTGATCAATGTTATTTTCTGCATATTCACGAGCCTTTTTAAATGCATCGTCAAAAGACTCGGCACGGATTTTGAGTATCTGTTCCTCGTAAAAGGTTTCCTGTCCGATTTCGTATTTGTAAATAACCTTAACTCCGTACACAAACGACACCTCCGAAGCCATGGGATATAGCAATGTTCAAATATTAATTGTAGAGGCGGCTATCAGCCACCCGCAATAAATACCAATCGTAGGGGACGATGCCCACATCGTCCCGTCTTTTTATTCCTTAGTCCAAAGTGCTGTCGCTCCGCACGGCAGTGCGAACCCTGTGCTTTCGACCTTTAAGCCTATCTCATCACAGGACAGCACACCGCCGTATTTGGGCTGAACAAGTGTACCCAGCAGATAACTCATAACAGAAGGAGAAAGTCCTGTTGTATAGCTGTTTATGGCAAAGAACAGAGGATCATCGGAAAGCAGCTTTGCACACTCGGAAACGAGGGTATAAACCTGCTCCTCAAGCTTCCACACCTCGCCGTTGGGACCTCTGCCGTAGCTGGGAGGATCCATTATAACCGCATCATAGGTGTTGCCGCGTCTCTGCTCTCTTGCGATGAACTTAAGACAGTCGTCAACTATCCATCTCTGAGGCAGCTCACGAAGTCCCGAAAGAACAGCATTTTCTTTTGCCCACTCGGTCATTCCCTTGGAAGCGTCAACATGAGTGACGTGAGCACCTGCGGAAAGGCAGGCGACGGTTGCGCCGCCCGTATAGGCAAAAAGATTGAGCACTTTAATAGGACGGTTTGCCTTCTTGATAAGGTCAATAAAATAATCCCAGTTCACCGCCTGCTCAGGGAAAAGACCCGTGTGCTTGAAGCCCATGGGCTTTATGGCAAAGGTGAGATCGCGGTACTTTATCTGCCACGAATCGGGTATCTTCTTATAGGTATCCCATGCACCGCCGCCGCTGGAAGAGCGGATATAGCGTGCGTGGGCATTTTTCCATAAGGGGTGCTTCTTTTCGGTTTTCCATATGACCTGAGGGTCGGGTCGGATAAGCACAATGTCCCCCCATTTTTCAAGTCTCTCGCCGTCGGAAGCGTCGAGAAGGGTGTAATCTTTCCAGTAGTTTGTGAATCTCATATATATCTCCTAAGCTGAGCATTGTGTTGACAAAAGTCGCCCTTTGGGCGACCCAAAGAACATGTTTATCCAAAGGATAAACTGTTAATTTTCCGAAGGAAAATATAACCCCCGGCGAGGGTCTCTTACGGCAAAACAGTCCACCGGACTGTTTTGCCTATCTTCCTGCGCTTTTGTAAGCATGAGATGTTTTGCCCTCTGCGGAGGGCGATTCAAGGACTTTGCCCTTGAAAATCCCACCAAAGGGAGCAGAGACTCCCGTTGGAAACCCATATTCTTTAGAATATGGTAGTCTGTCCGTTTGAGTCCTTCATTCCCGGAGGTGTCAGCCCTAAGTGCAGATATGCCGCGTGGGTGACACATCTGCCTCTGGGAGTGCGTGAAAGGAAGCCTATCTGCATAAGATAAGGCTCATAAACGTCCTCAATGGTCACTGCCTCCTCACCGATAGCGGCGGCAATGGTCTCAAGACCCACAGGGCCACCCTTGTAGTAGTCGATGATAGAACGGAGCAGAAGTCTGTCTATTTTGTCAAGACCCAGCTCATCGATCTCAAGACGGTCGAGAGCCAGACGCGCAATTTCAAATGTGATGGTGCCGTCGCCGTAGACCTGTGCAAAATCACGCACACGCTTTAAAAGCCTGTTGGCGATTCGGGGCGTGCCTCGTGAACGGGAGGCTATTTCAAGAGAACCTTCCTCCTCGATGCCAATGCCGAGGATACCTGCGGAACGTGTGACTATGAGAGAAAGCTCCTCGGGGGTGTATAATTCAAGCCTCAGCAGTACACCGAAGCGGTCGCGCAGAGGTGCGGAAAGCTGACCTGCACGAGTGGTTGCGCCGATAAGTGTAAAGTGAGGAAGGGGCAGATGATAGCTCATTGCACCCTGACCCTTGCCTGTTACGATATCGATTGCAAAGTCCTCCATGGCAGGATAGAGAACCTCTTCTACCATGCGCGAAAGGCGGTGGATCTCATCGATAAAGAGAACATCGCCGGGATTCATGGAGGAGAGAAGCGCCGCCAGGTCGCCGGGCTTTTCTATTGCAGGACCTGAGGTTACTCGCAGACCTACGCCCATCTCATGGGCAATAATGCCTGCCAGTGTGGTCTTACCAAGTCCCGGAGGGCCATACAGCAGACAGTGGTCGAGAGTCTCACGTCTGCCCAGCGCCGCACTGATATAAACCTTAAGATTCTCCTTTACCTTGTCCTGACCGATATAGTCATCGAAGGTTTTCGGACGGAGAGGATTGTCCGTATCACCGTCCTCGGCTGAAAACTCAGGGGTAACTATTCTGTTTTCAAAGTCCATTTCATCGTCAAAGGAAGTGGACGTAGTCGCGCCGAAATCGTCAAAATCATTGCGGTTTTTAGGGGACATTTGAATACCTCCGGTATTATCGTAAAAAAGTATTACTTGTTGTTGTGAAGATTAAGCCTTCTGACGGTCTCCCACGGAAGAAACAGAACCAGCCAGACAAGGAATGCCAACAGGCAAAGACCTATCCTGTAATCGGGAAATACCTTTCCGAGTGTCATAAGCAGAGCATTATCGGAATCTCCGCTTATGAAGAAAAAGTTCGTTCCGAGCTTTTCATTAAGAAAGAAAATGGGAACGCAGAGACAGAGCAGGATAAGAAAAATCAAGGGAAGATTTTTTGCTTTCGGTCTCTCGCCGCCGACTATAAGCAGTATTGGGAACATGACGAGAACGATATGCAGGATAAAGGAGTGGATATTGAAGAAATTCCACATGGGCAGTGCGTTCCAGGAGGGAACAAAAAGAGCGAACAGCGCACCCGGCAGACAGACTCCGTAGAGAAAATCCGCAGTGAGCTTGTTGGGGAAAAAGGCATAGAAGGTGCAGACAAAAATATTGATGCTGCAAAGGTGCAGGGGGAGTACGCCGTTTGTCCACTGGTCGGTCAGTGCATAGGAAAGCATTGTTGCCGCCTCATACACCACTATAAACAGGGCAAGAATAACGAGAAAACGCCGCCTGCCCTTCTCTCCCAGCCTTTTATAAAGGATACTGCAAAGGAGAACAGACACAAAAGCCGCAGCAAGCCAGAATATATGACCGCCGCCGAAAAGGGGCAGACCGCAGTGATCCCACCCGTACTTTTCGAGCATTGACATAACGGAATACCAGAATTCGCTCACGAGATCACCTGCTTATTCGGATACTTCCTTGTTTTTCTTGACCTTTTCGATAATGACCCAAGGGGTATAAAGAACGAGCCAGATAATAACAATAAGGAAAGCAAGACCGATTCTGTAGTCGGGGAAGATGCTGCCGAGCATTTCAAAGGTTCCGACACCGTCAGTACCGTTTATAAAGAAGAAATTGGTACTCAGAGTAACGTTGATAATGTAGATGGGAATGCAGAGAACAAGTGCCGCAATGGCTATCTTCCAGAGGCGGCGGAAGTTGGGACGGAAGCCGTCTGAGATAAGAAGAATGGGGAAGAGCACCAGTGCGATGTGCAGTATCTCCGAGTGAATGTGGAAGAAATTCCACATGGGCTGAACCTGCCATGAGGGGGTAAGGAGAGCGAAGAGCGCACCGGGCAGACAGACGGCATAAAGATGCTCAGCTATCAGCTCCGAGGGCTTGAACAGGTAGAAGAGGCAGACAAACATATTGATACTGCAGAAGTGGAGAGGGAGAAGCCCGTTATCCCACTGACCTGTTGCAATATAGATAACATCGGTGACGACCTCCCAGACGAGGTAGATGGAAACAAGGGTGATAAGCACGCCCTTCTTGCCTTTTTCGCTCATCTTGCGATAGATGATGGGCATGACTGTCCATGTAAGAATGGCAAGTCCCAGCCAGAAAAGATGTACTGAGCCAAAAAGCTCAAAGGATATATAGTCCTCACCGTAGGCAGCTTTTATGGATTCCTTTGACCAGAACATTTCGGGAACTTTGGTTTCTTCGATATTTTCGATGGCACGGGTTATTATGTTGTTCATCTTTAATTCCTCCAATTTGCCGTTTATGCTTAAAACTTACTTGCCATTTCACGAAGGGAAAGGCGGATAAGCTCCTCAACAGGCAGTGTCGGGTCGAATTTTGAAACAACGGCAGTTGCTTCGTTTGCCTGATAGCCCAGCACCATAAGAGCACTGACAGCCTTTGAGGGGTTTGCGGCGGCAGAGGGAGCGGCAGAGGGAAGAGCGGAAGAATCGCCGTCAACGGGAGCGCCGAGACCCTTTACCTTGTCCTTTAATTCCAGTACTATTCTCTGAGCAAGCTTGGGACCTACGCCCGAGGCTCGAGTCAGAGTCTTGTAATCACCTGAAGCAACACTCATGCCGATCTGCTCGGCGGTAAGCTCGGAAAGAATAGCCATACCCACCTTTGCGCCGACGCCGTTAACAGAAATGAGCATTTTAAAGCACGCCATTTCTGTCTTTGTGGCAAAGCCGAAAAGGTCAAGCGCATCCTCACGGACGCTCATGTATGTAAAGAGCTTTATATCTTTTCCGATCGCGGGGAGCGTGCGCAGGGTCTGCATGGAGGTAAAGCACTTGAAGCCCACACCTCCGCACTCAACCACTACAAATCCCGGTTCGGTGTATTCAAGAGTTCCTGATAAGCTGTATATCAATTTTATTTCCTGCCTTTCATACGCTCCTCCATGGCTGAAAAGCCCGAGTACTGAGCGTGACATATTGCAATAGCCAGAGCATCGGCGGTGTCGTCGGGCTTGGGGACTTCCGCAAGACCCAGCAGACGCCGTGTCATTTCCATGACCTGAGGCTTGGGCGCCTGACCGTAGCCTGTGACCGCCTTTTTTACCTGTAAAGGGGTGTACTCATAAACGGGAAGCCCCGACTGATGGGCGGCTAAAAGTATTACGCCCCTTGCCTCGGCGACCCCGATAACCGTCTTGGCGTTGTTTGCGTAATAGAGCTTTTCAATAGCCAGCGCATCAGGATGCCGCTGCTCGATAAGCTCAAGGGTGCGGCGGTATATGGTCTCAAGCCGCTGACAGAAGTCAACTCCTGCCCGTGTGACGATGGAGCCGTATTCAACGGGTTTCATATAAGGTGCATTGTAGCGCAGAAAACCGAAGCCTACAATGGCATAACCGGGGTCAACACCGAGAATAAGCAAATCATCGCCTCCATTAAAGCTCATAATACTACATATTACATCAAAAATCAACAATTGATGT
This sequence comes from Acutalibacteraceae bacterium, assembly GCA_045534445.1. Taxonomy (GTDB): domain Bacteria; phylum Bacillota; class Clostridia; order Oscillospirales; family Acutalibacteraceae; genus JAISGQ01. Next base: position 15,555 of record JAZSJQ010000111.1, on the reverse strand, counting down.
AAGGGGGAGAATCAAAACAGCGGGCAAATCGTGATTTACCCCTACAGGCTGAGATTCATAACAATGGCATCTTCGTTGGGATTATTGTAGAAATTCTTTCTTGTTCCAACTTCCTCAAAACCAAAGGAAGAATACAGAGCCTTTGCAGGCTCGTTTGAAGCCCTGACCTCCAGCGTCAGCTCAGCTATACCAAGCTCCTTTGCGCTGTCTATAAGGGCACAGACAAGCCTTCTGCCCACACCGTGCCTGCGAAACTGGGGGAATACGGCAATATTGCAGATGTTGCCTAAATCTGCGGCAAAAAGCATACCTGCATAACCTGCAATCTCACCGCCGAAGAGAGCCACAAAGAAACGAGCGGCTTCATTGTCAGCTTCAAATGCAATGCCTTCCTCGCTCCATGGGTCAGAAAAGCACAGGCTTTCAAGCTCAGAGAGCTTTCCTGCGTGTTCCTTTTTAAGAGGAATTATCTTTATATCGTCACAGATATCGTCCATGAAAGAGCAGACAGCAGTTCTTATTTCGTCACGGCACTGACGGTAGACATCAATACTCTGACCGTAAGGGTCAGAAATACCCTTGCCGAGTATTATTATCTTTTTTTCGTCAATACCCAAATTAAGCAAAGTGTTTGCATGGGAGGGAGTCATGCAGACTATGACATCTGCGCTGTCTGCAAGAGGCTTTGAAAGCACTCTTGAGCGGTGAGCGCTTAAATCAATGCCTATTTCACGGCAGACGGCGGCGGAATGCTCGGATGCCGCATCTCCCGACCCCATAAGACCTGCGCTCAGTATCTCAGCATCAAAGCCTCGCTTTTCAGCTTCCTGTTTTGCTATGTACTCCGCCATAGGGGAGCGGCAGGTGTTTCCCGTACACAAAAATAATATTTTCATAATCAGGTTCCTTTATATGTAGAACTTGCTTGCCTTCCCCTTGAGGGGAAGGGGGACTGTTTTGCGAAGCAAAATGGTGGATGAGGTGTTTTGAGATTTTGCAGAGAAGTGCATTCCACCTCATCCGGCAATCATGCGTGCATGATATTACCTATCTCCTCAAGGAGAAGGTTTTTAATCATTCGTTTATTTTAAATTACCCCTTCGCATCGTACCATGTTTTGCCGATCTTTCCGTCAACCTCAAGCTTTACGGAAAGAGAAGCGGCATTTTCCATTTCCTCCTTCAGAATGGAGAGTGCCTTTTCTGCCTCATTTTCGGGGGCTTCCAGTATCAGCTCGTCGTGCACCTGAAGAATCAGCCTTGTTTCCATGTTTTCTTTCCTGAGCCTTGCAAAAACCTTTACCATGGCGATTTTTATAATATCCGCCGCAGTGCCCTGAATGGGCATATTCCTCGCTACTCGCTCGCCGAAAGCGCGCATCATGTAGTTGGAAGAACCCAGCTCGTGGAGATATCTTCGCCTGCCGAAGATGGTCTCAGCGTAAAGCTTTTCCTTTGCGGAATTTATAAGTTCCTTCATGTAGCTGTCAACTCCTGCGTAGGTGTTGAGATAGCCTTTGATATAAGCAGATGCCTCGGCATTTGAAACTCCGATATCCTTGGCAAGGGAGTATGCGCCGATACCGTAGACGATACCGAAATTGACAGCCTTTGCATGGGAACGCATAGTGGAGGTTACCTCATCGAGAGGCACACCGAAAACCTGAGAGGCGGTTATGCGGTGGATATCCTCACCTGAAGAGAAACCATCTATCATTCGCTGGTCCTTTGCGCAGTGAGCCAGCACTCGCAGCTCGATCTGGCTGTAGTCGCAGTCGATAAGCACCTTGCCCTCTGCTGCGGTAAAGAATTTTCTCATCTGACTTCCAAGCTCGGTGCGGACGGGGATATTCTGAAGATTCGGCTCCGTTGAGCTGATTCTGCCTGTTCTTGTTTCCGTCTGGTTGAAGCTTGAATGTATTCTGCCGTCCTCTGCAATGGTCTTGAGCAGACCTGCGCAGTAGGTGGAATTAAGCTTGCTGAGGGTTCTGTATTCGAGTATTCCGTCAACAGCCTCGTGCTGACCTCGGAGAGATTCAAGCACTTCCGCATTGGTTGACCAGCCTGTCTTTGTGCGCTTGCCGCCTTTCAGACCTATCTTGTCAAAAAGAGCCTCGCCAAGCTGTTTCGGGCTGTTCAAATTGAACTCATAGCCCACAGATGCGTAGATTCCCTTTTCAAGCTCAGAAATACGTTCGGTAAGCATCACTCCGAAGGCTTCAATGCCCTTTCTGTCAACGGCAACACCCATAATTTCCATATCGGCAAGAACCTCCGCAAGAGGCAGCTCAATATCATAAAGCAGGCTTTCCTGCTTGTTTTCTTCAATTTTATTAAGAAGTGCACGGCATAGAGCAGGGATCCGCTCAGCCCTTGCGGCAGTTTTCAGCATGGGCATGGGGGCGTTGGGTACTTCGGAAACGTAGGTTGCAAGAAGCTCGTCAAGACCGTAATTCTTCTCAGGGTCTAAAAGATACGCCGCCAGCATGGCGTCCATCTTCACATTCTTCGTTGCGGGATACTGCTTGTAAAGCGCCTTTACATCAAAGGTGTGCTTGGAAATATCGCCGTTTTCGAGAATTTCCTTTATGAAAAGTTCTATATCCTCACTGTCACTGAGCACAACAACACTGTTGTTTCCGGAATATGCCACGCAGTTTTCATCAAAAATAAAGTAAACGTCCTTGTCTTTCTTTAATTCCTCAAGCCAGTTTTCGGGGTCAAGGAAAACCTTCTGAGATTCAGTATTTGCCGCTTCTTTCTTGGCAGCAGCAGCCTCTTTTTTATCAGCCAGTCCCAGACGTTCCATCATCTTGAACATCTCAAGCCTTATGAGCATGGTGCGAGCGGCTGTAACATCGGCCTCGGTAGGCTTATAGGCTTCGATATCAAGGTCAACAGGCGCATTGAATACGATTCTGCCTAATTCACGGCTGAGATATGCGCTGTCCTTGCCTTCAATAAGCTTGTTTCTCATACCTGCCTTGATGGAAGGGTCGTCGATATTCTTATAGACCTCGTCAAGAGAGCCGAATTTCTTTATAAGCTCACCTGCGCCTTTTTCACCGATTCCCGGCACGCCGGGGATATTGTCGGACGTGTCGCCCTGAATGGCTTTGATGTCGATAAGCTGCTTCGGAGTAACGCCATAAGTCTCCATGATTGTGTTTTCATCATAGGTCACGGCCTCAGGGTGACCGCCCTTGGTGGAGAGCATACGCACAGTGACCCCGTTTCCGATAAGCTGGAAGGAGTCACGGTCACCTGTTGCGATAACGCAGGTGTTGCCTGTTTCTCTGCATCGGGCGGCAAGGGTGCCGAGAATATCGTCAGCCTCAAAGCCCTCTGCGGTAAGAAGCTTGTAACCGAGGGAGGAAAGCAGGTCTTTTAATGGCTGCATCTGAAGAAACAATTCCTCAGGCATACCCTTTCTCTTTGCCTTGTAGCCCTCATAAGCCTTGTGGCGGAAGGTGGGAGCCTTTAAGTCAAAAGCGACAGCCACGCAATCGGGCTCAACGTCTTCAAGCATCTTGAGCATCATGCTCATGAAGCCGTGGATTGCGTTGGTGGGCTGACCGTCCTTGGTGGTAAGAGGTCTTATGCCGTAAAAGGCACGGTTTATAATACTGTTGCCGTCGAGAGCAAGTAATTTCATAATAATCTGTCCTTTAGCATGAGTTGGCTCCCTCTGAATACAGCCTCCCCTGACAAGGGGAGGTGTCTGCGTAACACGCAGACGGAGGGGTAGTCAGTTACTCGATTATAAAATTATTTTATCAGCATCTTTATCGCCCAAACCTGAATGCGAGTGGGCATTGCGCTGTAGAGCTTCAATAAAAAGCTTGCATTTTTGGTGTATACATATTTCGGGTGCTTCTTGGAAAACGCCTTCCATGTGAGCTTTGCAAGCTTCACAGGAGGCAGGGCTTTGACTGTTACCTTATCCATTATGCCCTTGAATTTCGCGGAATTCGCCTTGTAAAGCTGAGTCTTTTCACAGAGAGCACGCATGGAGATATCCGATGCGCCAATCATGTCCGTTGCAAAAGCACCGGGTCTTATAACCACAACGGGAATATCCAGAAGAGCAAGCTCAATTCTCAGTGATTGAGCGTAGTTATCAAGGGAAGCCTTTGAGAGGGAATAGATACCGTTAAAGGGCAGAGGGTCAAGAGGCGCCAATTCGCTTGTTGCAATTATCACTCTGCCGCCGTTTCTGAGCAAGGGCAGAAATTCCTTATTGACTCTGTAGACACCGAAAAGATTGATATCCATGATCTTTTTGAAGTCCTCTTCCGCCATTTCCACATAGGAATCCATGCGGTAAATACCGGCAAAATGAATGACAGCATCCAACCTGTCTGTTTCGGCAGAAACCTTTTCAAAAACCTCATGAACACTTTCACCGCTTCTGACATCGATCTTCAGAGGCACGATATTTTCGCCCTCGTAATCAAAATCAAGAATATCGCAGGAGAAAACACGGACACCCTTTGCGGCGAAAAACTCAGTGACAGCACGACCTAAGCCCCGTGCACCGCCTGTTACCAGAACATTTTTCATTTCTGCCGCCTCCCATTACATAACAATTCAAATAATTATACCATAGATGCATTTAAACGGCAAGAAAAAAGAACAGTTGTTTTGATGTTTTGATGCCGTTTGTCGCGAAAAATCTGCCGTTCATCGCAAAGCACTTTCAAAATACCGAGCGTTGCGGTAAAATATGATCAAAGAGGTGAAGGGAAAATGAAAATTGAGATCTCGATAGACAGCCGGCTCACCGAGCGGAAGGTAGTCATTCACACCGAAAAGGTGGATGATGATATAACGGCACTTGTCGAGAGGATAAACGGAAACACAAAGGAAAACAGCGGTGCTTTCACTGCCTTTGACGACAGCGGTGCGCTGTTTCTTTCCCCTGATGAAATATTTCGCATATACTCTCAGGATAAAAAGGTTTTTGCCGAGACAAATGACGGGACGTACACCCTCAAAACCCGCCTTTACGAGCTGGAGGAAGCCCTTGACAGCAGAGTGTTCATGAGAATTTCCAATTCAGAAATAATCAATCTCCGCAAGGTAAAGAGAATGGATACTTCAATTACGGGGACCATCTGCGTTTTCATGAAGAACGGCACACAGACCTACGCTTCACGCAGATATGTAGCGCTTATCCGCAAAAAGCTTGAGATATGAGGTGAAAGCATGAGAAATAAACATATATTTGTAAGATTTATATTGGGCTTCGCAATCGGTGTGCTGCATGGAGCGATGGTGGTATTCTTCGTATCTCTGGGAGTCAACGGCATCGGCGGAGACTATATCCCCGTAGTGCCTGAAATGGTGAGAATGTTCGGTTCGGAGAACCTTGCGGTCATCGTACAGACACTGCTGACAGGTTTTCTCGGTGTAGCCTATGCAATGGCATCCCTTGTCTATGAAAATCCGAAGTGGAGCTTTTTGAAGCAGTCGATTCTGCAGTTTCTGATAACATTCCCGTACCTTCTGATAGTAGCACGCATATGCTGGCTGCCCGAACAGATCGAGGGATACTGGTCGCTTGTAATAAGCATAGCGGCAGGTTATATCGTCAACTTCATAATCCACTATAACATTGCAAAGAGCAATGTGCGCGAGATAAACAACAAAATGGAAGAATATGTAAAGAGTCTGGAGGATAGAGATGACAGCAATTAAGACAGAGAATCTCACAAAGAGATACGGAAAAATGACCGCAGTTGACAATCTGAATCTGGAAATAAAAAAGGGCGAGCTGTTTTCGCTTCTGGGTGTAAACGGTGCAGGCAAGACCACTACAATAAAAATGCTTTCCTGCCTTTCAAAACCCACCGAGGGAGATGCTATACTGCTTGGCGACAGCATAATAACCGAGCCCGATGGCGTCAAGGCAAAGACCAATGTTTCTCCTCAGGAAACGGCAGTAGCAAAGAAGCTTTCGGTTTTTGACAATCTTGTTTTCATGGCACAGATATACGGCGCAGATAAAAAAGAGGCGAAGGAAAAAGCCGAAAAGCTGATAGAACGCTTCGGGCTTGAGGAAGTAAAGAAAAGCTATGCAAAGACCCTTTCGGGCGGTATGCAGAGACGTCTTTCCATTGCAATGGCGCTTATCTCAGAGCCTGAGATACTCTTTCTCGATGAACCGACCCTTGGACTTGATGTCCTTGCAAGACGGGAATTATGGGATATAATCCGCAGTCTCCACGGTGAGGTGACAGTAATACTGACGACCCACTATATGGAAGAAGCCGAAGAGCTTTCCGACCGAATAGGAATCATGCAGAAGGGACAGCTTCGGGCAGTGGGTACAGTCGCAGAGCTTATGGAGATGACAGGTGCGCAGAGCTTTGAAGACGCATTTGTGGCGCTTGCACAGTAGGTGATAAATATGAGAATGATGACATTTGCCAAAAGAAATATAAAAGAAATACTCCGCGAGCCTCTCGGCATCATACTGGGACTTGGCTTTCCCATAGTCATGCTGATACTGCTGTCGGTGCTGAACAAGTCGATTCCGTCCCCTGTTCCCATGTTTGAAATTGGCACTCTCACTCCCGGTATCGCAGTGTTCAGCTTTACATTTACGACTCTCTTTGCAGGTCTGCTGATAGCTCAGGACAGGGCAAGCTCCTTCCTCACAAGGCTTTATTCCTCGCCCATGAAATCGGGTGATTTCATACTCGGCTATATGCTGCCAATGCTCCCTCTGACCGTCGCACAGAGCATGATCTGCTTCGCAGCAGCCATGTTCTTCGGCTATGAATTAGGCATAAACACCCTGTGGTCGGTGCTTCTGCTTATCCCCTCGGGAGTGTTCTACATAGCCCTCGGAGTGCTTATGGGCTCTGTGTTTTCCGATAAGGCAGTGGGCGGAGTCGGTTCAATAGTCATAAACCTTGCGACCCTCTCCGCAGGGGTGTGGTTCCCCCTTGAAGACATGAAGGGAACGGCTTTTTACAAGGTCTGCACCAATATGCCCTTCTACCACACCGTAAACGTCGGCAGAGGCGGCGATATCGGCGAAAGTCTTATCTGGGTTATCGCAAGCTCGGTTGTTATGACAGTGATCGCAGCAGCCGTGTTTAAGTATAAAATGAGTTCTGATAATAAATGAATGAATCCCGTCTGCAGCATTTCCGCAGGCGGGATTTTCTGATAAATAACCGCGAAAAGAGTATCTTTTTGAATTATTATATGCTATAATATCGATACATATATTTTGGGGAGGTTATGTTTATGGCACAGCTTTGGTATAAGACCAGGGGCGAGAGCAGCCCTGACAGAAAGCAGAAGGTGTATTTTTCGGCGCATCCCAAGGACTATCACCTGCTTGACGGCATCGCCGCAGAGATTCTGGAGCACCAGAACTGCGCGGTGTGGTATGACAAGGAGCCCGAAGCGGAATTTGACGAGAAGGAGTTCTCTTCCCGCCTTGAGGAGATGCAGCTTTTTGTCATGCCCGTAACAAGCAGACTGCTGACTCAGCCAAACCGCGCACTGGAATTTGAATTTGCCCTTGCCCAGCGCAGGCATATCCCTGTCCTGCCCCTTATGCAGGAGGATGGGCTTGAAGCGCTTTTCAACGAAAAGTGCGGCGATCTGCAGTTTCTTTATAAATACAGCCGCGATACAACAGGCATAAGCTACGAAGAGAAGCTTAAAAAGTATCTTGAAGCTGTTCTGGTCGGTGAGGAGGACGCAAAGAGAATCCGAGATGCCTTTGCAGCGTACATATTCCTCAGCTACCGCAAGAAGGACAGAGAGCATGCACAGAAGCTGATGCGGCTGATACACAAGGTGGATTTCTGCCGAGATGTGGCGATATGGTACGATGAATTCCTCACCCCGGGCGAGAATTTTACAAACCTTATAAAGGAATCCCTTGATAAGAGCGACCTTTTCGTGCTGGCGGTAACTCCCAATCTGCTGGAACGCAAGAATTACGTCATGCAGGTGGAATACCCCATGGCGATAAAGAGCGAAAAGCCAATACTGCCCGCTGAGATGGTGGATACCAAAGAGAGAAAGCTCCGAAAAAAGTACAAGGATATCCCCGACTGCGTGGATGCCTATGAAGAAAACGAGCTGAGAGCATCCCTTGAAAAGGGTCTGGGCGATGTGACAAAGATGCAGAACAACAGCCCCGAGCAGCTTTACCTGATGGGACTTGCGTACCTTAACGGCGTGGATGTTGAAAGAGACGAAGAAAAGGCGATCCACCTCATCACCGCCGCCGCTGAACAGGAGCATGTTGAAGCACTCGAAAAGATTGTCCAGCTCTACCGCGAGGGATTTGGTGTAAAGAGAAATTATGAGACTGCGATAGAGTGGCAGAGAAAGTTAGTTGACGCAAGAGAAAAGCTTTATAGGGAGACAGAGAGCGAAGATAATGCATATATGTTTTTCTCTGTGCTGTGGGACCTCGGAGACTATATTTACGAGCTGAAGAAAATTAAGGAAGCTCGCGAAGTGTATATGCGAATGCTTGATGTAAGCCTTGAATTTACCGACAAATTCTCTGGTTTTTGGGCACAGCGCGACTTATCCGTAAGTTACGAAAAGCTTGGCGATATCAGCACCTCCTCCGGCGACCTGAATGGAGCAAAGGAATATTATCAGAAGGGTCTTGATATCCGCCTCGCCATTGCGGAGGAGAGCGATACAATAGAATCCCGCCGCGATTTATCAATTAGCTACAATAAGCTTGGCGATATCTGCGAAGCCTCCGGGGACCTTGCAGGGGCAAAGGAATATTATCAGAAGGGTCTTGATATCTGCCTCGCCATTGCGGAGGAGAGCGATACAATAGAATCCCGCCGCGATTTATCGGTAAGCTACGATAACCTTGGCGATATCAGCACCTCCACCGACGACCTGAATGGAGCAAAGGAATATTATCAGAAGGGTCTTGATATCCGCCTTGCCATTGCGGAGGAGAGCGATACTATCGAAGCACGCCGCGATCTATCCGTAAGCTACAACAAGCTTGGCAATATCTGCGAATTCTCAGGCGACCTGAATGGAGGAAAGGAATATTATCAGAAGAGCCTTGATGTCTGCCTTGCCATTAAGGAGGAGACAGGCACCATTGAAGCTTATGACGACCTTGCGTTTTCGTATTATAAGCTCGGTGTTCTTGATGAAGACGATCTCGACCTTGATTATCTCCGTAAAGCTTATGACATCTGGTCTGCGCTCAGCGAGCAGTGCCCCGATGTGGCTGAATACGTCCGACGCAGAGATATTGTAAAAGACCTTCTTTAATAACCAAAACCACACCCCACCTGCGATTTTCCGCAGGTGGGGTAATGTTTATCCATCATCCAAGGCTTCTACTTGAGGAGAAGCCTTTTTTATAAAAGCTCAAAATAATTCTTCCTTGTGTCGATTATGCCTTCCTTTTTAAGCTTGCTTATCTCTGCGGAAAGTCCGCTGCGCTCGACCTCAAGGTAAACGGCAAGCTCCTGACGGTCAAAGGGAATCTCAAAGCTGCTCTCCCCCTTTTTCTTCGCTTGAAACATGAGATATGTCATTAATTTCTCCCTTGTTGACCGCTTTGAGGTAATTTCTATCTTCTGATGGAACATAATATTTTTGGTGGCTAAGTCCTTCATAAGATTGAAAATAAGCTGCTGATGAAATCCGCAGTTGTTCTTGCAGGTGTGAAGAATGTGGGAAGAATCGATAAACATCACCTGACACGGCTCGTTTGCGATAATATCAACGGGCATTGAGGGGACTTCTGCGCAGGCAAAGGCCTCGCCGAAAACCTCGGAAGGCTCGATATTTGATACTATGCTTCTGTTGCCGTAATAGTCTATACGCACAATCTGCCCCGAGCCTGACAGCATGATTCCAATGTTTTTTGCAGGATAGCCTTCCGCCATGATGGTGTACTTCTTATCAAACTCAACCACCTTTGCTCCCAGGCACTCGAGCATTATTAAAAGATTATCGTCAGCTATTTCATTGAAAAGAGAGCATTTTCTGACCGTCTCAAAATATTTTTTCATAAAAAATCTCCGTTTGTTGAAATTTCAACATATTTTACATTTGGATTATATTACAATACAACCAGAAAAACAAGGAGGAACCAATTATGAAAATTGCTTTCTTTGATACAAAACCTTATGACAGACCGTTTTTTGACAGATACGGCGAAGAAAACGGTGTTCGTTTTAAATATTATGAGACAAAGCTCAATGAAGATACTGTAGAGCTTGCAAAAGGCGCGGACGGTGTATGTGCCTTCGTAAACGACACAGTCAATGCTGCAGTTATCGACCGCCTTCACGAAATGGGCGTAAAGATACTGGCTCTTCGGTGCGCAGGCTTCAACAATGTTGATATGAAGCACGCTTTCGGCAAGCTCCATGTTCTGAGAGTGCCTGCATATTCACCCTACGCAGTAGCTGAACACACCATGGCACTTCTCCTGACATCAATCAGAAGGATCCACAAGGCATATATCCGCTCGAGAGATTTCAATTTCAGCCTTTCGGGACTTACGGGCTTTGACCTTCACGGCAAGACTGTCGGCGTTATCGGCACAGGCAAGATAGGCAGAGTTTTTGTTGATATCTGCCGCGGATTCGGAATGAAAGTCTTGGCTTACGACAAATTCCCCGCAAAGGATCTTGATAACGGCGATACCATAAGATACGTCGGTCTTCCCGAGCTTTTTGAAAAAAGCGATATAATCTCCCTGCACTGCCCGTTAACAGACGAAACTCAGCACATCATAAACGCAGAAACCCTTGAAAAATGCAAAAAGGGCGTTGTGATACTCAATACCTCCCGCGGCGCTCTGGTGGATGCGGAGGCACTGCTTGAGGGCATCAAATCGAGAAAGGTCGGCGCCGCCTGCCTCGATGTTTACGAGGAAGAGGCAGACCTGTTCTTTGAGGACAATTCGGGTCACATCATGGAAGACGACACACTGGCAAGGTTAATCTCCATGCCTAATGTTATCGTAACCTCCCATCAGGCGTTCCTCACCGAGGAAGCCCTTGAAAACATCGCAGAAACCACAGTTCGCAATATAGTGGAATTTGCAGAAACCAACCACTGCCCTAATGAGCTTTGCTACCGCTGCGGCGTTGCAGAGGACTGCAAGGACGGAAAATGCTTTTAAGGGGTGACTATAAATGGTCAGAAAGATAATCAAGATAGATGAAGAAAAGTGCAACGGCTGCGGCGCCTGCGCAGCAGCCTGCCACGAGGGTGCAATCGAAATGGTAAACGGCAAGGCGAAGCTTACAAGAGAAGACTACTGCGACGGTCTGGGGGATTGCCTTCCTGCCTGCCCCGTGGACGCGATCTCCTTTGAAGAGCGTGAAGCTCCTGCCTATGGCGAAGCCGCTGTTATGGAAGCAAAGGCAGGTAAAACTAAACTTCCCTGCGGTTGTCCCGGTACAAGCTCAAAGGTCATAAAGAGAGAGGCAATCCCTAACTTCGGAAAGCCCACGGCAGTTACAAGCCGGCTTTCCCAGTGGCCATGTCAGATAAAGCTTGTACCTGTGAATGCACCTTACTTTGACGGTGCAAACCTGCTTATCGCAGCCGACTGCACTGCCTTTGCCTACGGCAATTTCCACAACGATTTTATCCGAAATCACATAACCCTCATCGGCTGCCCAAAGCTTGACGAAGGGGATTACGCAGAAAAGCTCACTGCAATTATTGCAAACAACGACATAAAGAGCGTAAAGATAGTACGCATGGAAGTTCCATGCTGCGGAGGCATTGAAAACGCGGTGAAGAGAGCACTTCAGGCGAGCGGAAAGTTTATTCCCTGGCAGGTTGTTACCATCTCCACCGATGGAAAAATTCTTGAATAATTCAAAAACCGTGATATAATTAAGGATAGCAAATAAACAGAGGTGTACAAAATGAAAATAACAAATGATATCAGACATGTCGGCGTAAACGACCATAATGTTGACCTGTTTGAGGGTCAGTACATAGTACCCAACGGCATGGCATACAACTCCTACGTCATCATGGACGAGAAGATTGCTGTAATGGATACTGTTGACGCAAACTTCACCCATGAGTGGCTTGATAATCTTGAAAATGCCCTTGAGGGCAGACGCCCCGACTACCTCGTAGTCCAGCACATGGAGCCTGACCATTCCGCAAATATTGTAAATTTCGTCAAGGCTTATCCCGAAGCTAAGATAGTATCTTCCGCAAAGGCTTTTGCAATGATGAAAAACTTCTTCGGCACTGAGTTTGAGGATAAAAGAATAGTAGTAGGCGAGGGAGACACCCTCGATCTCGGAAAGCACACCCTCACCTTCGTCACCGCTCCCATGGTTCACTGGCCTGAGGTTATTGTAACCTACGACAGCACTGACAAGGTTCTCTTCTCCGCTGACGGCTTCGGAAAGTTCGGCGCTCTGGACGTTGAGGAAGACTGGGCTTGCGAGGCTCGCCGCTACTACATCGGCATCGTCGGCAAGTACGGCGCACAGGTGCAGGCACTTCTCAAAAAAGCCGCAGGTCTTGATATCGAGATAATCTGTCCTCTGCACGGTCCTGTACTTACCGAAAACCTCGGTTATTATCTGAACCTCTACAACACATGGTCCAGCTATCAGCCCGAAGAAGAGGGCATAGTTATTGCATATACCTCTGTTTACGGAAATACTAAGAAGGCAGTAATGCTTCTCTCGGAAAAGCTCAAGGCAATGGGCTGTCCCAAGGTTGTTGTAAACGACCTTGCAAGATGTGACATGGCTGAAGCTGTTGAGGACGCATTCCGCTACAGCAAGCTGGTTCTTGCAACCACCACCTACAATGCGGATATCTTCCCCTTTATGCGCCAGTTTATCGACCACCTCACCGAGCGCAACTACAGCAACCGCACAGTAGCTCTTATGGAAAACGGAAGCTGGGCTCCTATGGCTGCAAAGGTCATGCGCACAATGCTTGAAAAGAGCAAGAATCTCACCTTTACCGATACCACCGTCAAGATTCTTTCCGCGCTCAATGAGGAAAGCAGTGCACAGCTTGACTCTCTTGCTGAGGAGCTTTGCAGAGAATATCTTGCACAGCAGGATTCCACCGCAAACAAGAATGACCTTTCCGCTCTGTTCAATATCGGCTACGGTCTGTATGTCGTAACGAGCAACGACGGCAAGAAGGACAACGGTCTTATCGTAAACACCGTTACTCAGGTAACCAACACCCCCAACAGAATCGCAGTTACCATCAACAAGGAAAACTACTCTCACCCCATCATCAAGCAGACGGGAATAATGAACATCAACTGCCTGACTGAAGATGCACCCTTCAAGGTTTTTGAATCCTTCGGCTTTGTAAGCGGCAGAAATGTTGATAAGTTTGCTGATTGCGAGCCTCTCCGCTCCGATAACGGACTTGTATTCCTTCCCAGATATATCAACTCTTTCATGTCTCTCAAGGTTGAGCAGTATGTTGACCTCGGCACTCACGGTATGTTCATCTGCTCGGTAACCGAGGCAAGAGTCATCTCCGACAGAGAGACCATGACCTACACCTACTATCAGAACAACGTAAAACCCAAGCCCGAACTTGACGGCAAGAAGGGTTATGTCTGCAAGATATGCGGATATGTCTACGAGGGCGATACTCTGCCCGATGATTTCGTATGTCCCCTCTGCAAACACGGTGCATCCGATTTTGAGGAGATAAAATAAACAATAAATTTGGAGGTAACTTCTATGTGTGAAAACAGATTTTATGTTTGTGAGCATTGCGGAAATATCGTTGGTATGATCCACGATGCAGGCGTGCCTCTTATGTGCTGCGGTCAGAAAATGAAGCAGCTTGAACCCGGTACAGTGGAGGCAAGTGTTGAAAAGCACATTCCCGTAGTCACCGTTGACGGCGACAAGGTAAAGGTAGTCGTAGGATCAGTTCTGCACCCCATGAGTCAGGAGCACAGCATTACATGGGTATATCTCCAGACTGACCGCGGCGGTCAGCGCAAGTGCTTACCTGTTGACGGCGCACCTGAGGTCATCTTCGCACTGGCTGATGAAAAGCCCGTTGCAGTTTATGCTTACTGCAACCTCCACGGACTGTGGAAAGCTGAAATATAAATAAATTCAAGGAGGAAACAACAATGAAAAAATATGTATGCGACGTATGCGGCTGGGAATATGATGAGGCTCTCGGCGATCCCGACAACGGCATCGCTCCCGGCACAAAGTTTGAAGATCTTCCCGAGGATTTTGTATGCCCTCTCTGCGGAGTAGGCAAGGATATGTTCTCCGAGGCTTGATTTTATAAGCAGGAAAAAGCACACGGCGAAAGCCGTGCGCTTTTTTGCATCCCCGTTGACACTTTTCAAATAAAAGTGCTATAAATAATCAACGATGACAAAAGCAATGGCATTGGATATTAAATTGAGGTGAGAATAATGGATAATAAGTTTTTTATTTTATTTTCAATGATTTTTTTACATATCATTGACGATTATAAGCTTCAGGGCATTCTTTCAGATATGAAACAGAAAACGTGGTGGGAAAAACAGGAAGGATATAAAGATTTATATAAGCGTGACTATCTTCCTGCTTTGATTTTACATTCATTCAGTTGGTCTTTTATGATTATGCTGCCGATTGCAATTGTGCTGCATTTTAATATTGGCTGGTGGGCTATTGCCTACATTGTAAACATGGTTATCCATGCTGTTGTCGATAACTTAAAAGCAAACAAGTTAAAAATCAATCTGATAGCAGACCAGTCGATTCATATGGTACAGATTATTATTACCTGGCTGATTTTTGTCTGTGTTGACACCGTACCTGCAAAATTGCTATAATCGAAACATCCTGAAAATTACGGAGAAAAAACAATGGCAAATGTATGCAGCTTTGAAATGAGAATTCGCGGTACAAAGGAAAACTGCGAAAAAATGATAGATTCCGATATGCCCTCATGTTATGAGTTCTACCGTGTTGAGGAGCAGGGCACTGATAATGATTACATGGTTTACCTCGCAGGCGAGTGCCGCTGGTCAGTTACAGGCAGCATGGTTGACACTGACGAAGACAACACCCTCAAAGCAAAGGCAGAAAAATTCAACATCGAGATGGAGGTCTTCGGCTACGATATAAGCGAGCCCGAGTGGGTGGAGCATTACCACTATAAAGGGGCTGAAGTAATCAAAGAGTTTGCACTGCCCACAGTGGTCATGGGATGGAATATGGACGAGATGGACATTTCCGATGAGGACAAGACAAAGTACGAATACAAAGAGGAACATGATGTCTATATTCTCAAAGAGGAATTCAACGAAAAGTTCGAGTGTTACGAGGCAGAAGAAATTATGATCCTCTCCTATGATATGTCCTTTGACGACCTTAAGAAATAAAAAGCGGCAGGAAACTGCCGCTTTTTATTTCAGCTTGTCAAAAAACTCACTGTGAAAGCAGTGAGTTTTTTGCATAACATGAATAAAAATGGTATAATAGGAACAAGAGGTGAAACGAAAATGTGGGAAAAAGATGGACGAAGAGATGTAGTACTAATAGACATAGAC